>SFIS01000007.1 GCA_004555245.1 Bacteroidales bacterium | reverse complement strand
TCCGCAAATAGGAATCAGCCCAAATTTTTATTTTTCGAAACTTACATGTCCATGCATATACGCATACGAGAGTGACGAAGTTTTAGCGGACAACAATAAATATAAATAAGAAATCAGAGTATGGCTTGGAGGTTTGCCGCAACGGCGTGCCGAACGAGAAATTCTTTGTATTTGATATTGTCAGGTGAGCCGCCGGTAAGTTTCTTTGCCCGGCTTCCGTGTCGCGTGTTCTTTTTAGGAGGACACTGGGCATTGGGAGCCGGGCTTGTTGTATGGGAGAGGCCGCAAGAGGATGCCTCGTTGGAGAACTGGTCGAAGAATATGGGGGACGGGGCAAGGGGACGGACGGGCGGGCACTCTGCAGTTTCGCTGCGGGGCACAGCGGCAATGCGGTGCAGGATGTGGTGTCTGTCACGTTGTCGAAGGAGAAGAACAACTACGGGAGGTTCTGTCAGAGCGGTGTGATGCTTGTCAACGCCTCTGGCGGTAGTCAGAAAAATCAGAATCAAGAGAAGTTTGTTGCAGACATCGTTGCAAATGAAAAACGCAAAGTGCCGGACAGTAGGAAAAACGGATAATTGAATATCAACCCAGACAACAGAAGTTTCCTGTTGGCGTTTGAGAAGCCGGTTGCTTTTTTTTAACGACAACACAGACAACATAGACAACGGAATTAACGGGCGCAACGGATGGATGTCACGAAGTGACATACAACACAGACAACGGAAGTTAGCTGTTGGCGGTTGAGAAACTGGTTGTGTTTTTTTAGGGTGTACAGTTTGATGTGCCCAAAATGTAACTGTTCCTGATTTACCCAGGGTGTCGCTACGCTTTACCCTGGGCTATGTGCTCGTTGGGCTTTGCCTTTCCTTTCAGCCGGCGACCTTTGGTTCAGCGCGACAATTACAAACATGAACTTCAGAATTAGGATATTCAAATTTTGCACATCAAACTGTACACCCTAATTAGTTTGATGAGTCGCTTATCGAGCAGTTCCAAATCAAACGGTTTGAGGATTAGTGTGCGTCACCTTTTTCACGTTGCTTAACACTTCTGACGGCTTCGGAAAACGGTGAGTTTTCTTTGAAAAATCGGGTGGGGGAGGGCGGTGTGTCGGTCTGGAAGAGGAGAGAAATGATGTCGGGAGATGCGTTTTTCATGTTTTTCGTGCTGAAAAGGCACAAAAAAAACTCTCGTCATGCCTCTCCCGGATGGCAGGAAAGACTTGATGAGAGGGTAAGATAGTCAATCTTGGAGGGCAAGATAGTCAAAGTGAGCGTGTAAGATAGTCAAAGTTGCAGTGCTGAAACCGTTGGTCCGTGTCGCAGGATATGCTGCTTTTGTCCTTCTTGTCGCCCAAGCGGCTGTGTTACAGCGTGTTATGCGGAGCGCGGAAATAACGGCGTATTTCCGTCCGACGGACACCCTGCTTGCCTACAGAGCCTGTATTTTAGTTAGAGAGTGTGTAGTTTTCTTAAAATACGTAAACAAACAGAGGTGTTCAGCCAGGCGGCTTCATTCGTCAACCACTTTCATTCTCATCTCGATGTCGTCGATGGGGCGGTCGCCGTGAGCCGTTGCGCAGCTTTGTATCATCTCTACGATGTCAAGTCCTTCAACCACCTCTCCGAAGACGGTGTATTGCCCGTCGAGATGCGGTGTGCCTCCGACGGTGGTGTATGCAGTCCTCTGTTCGTCAGAGAGGGAGCATGGCGCCGCCTTCACCGTCTGCTCTGCCTCTGCGGCGAGCCGCTCTTGCAGTGCCTGCAGTCCGGCGCGGTCTCTGTCTCGGCGCATCTGCATGATTTCCGCCTTGTGCTGTGCTGCGAGGTTGTTGAAAACGTCCTGCATCTGCTGCATCTGCATCTGCCGTTCTGTCTGTTTCATCTGTGCGTCGTTATACACCTGTCCCCAGACGATATAGAACTGCGACCCGCTGCTTCTGCGTTCCGGGTTCACCTGGTCGCCGGTGCGTGCTGCGGCGAGAGCTCCGCGTTTGTGGAAGAGACCCGGCTTTATTTCCGCCTCGATGGTGTAGTCGGGTCCGCCGGTGCCCAGCTGTTTCCCTTCCGGTGCGTTGCGCGATTCAGGGTCTCCGCCCTGTATCATGAAGTTTTTTATCACGCGGTGGAAGAGTGTCCCGTCGTAGTATCCTTCGGCTGCGAGACGTGCGAAATTGTCGCGGTGGAGGGGTGTCTCGTCGTAGAGGCGTACAAGAATGTCGCCCAGTGTTGTCTGTATGAGTACTTTCATGATGGTGTTGTTGTGAGAAATTATGTGCAAAGGTACGGTTTATTGTGCAGACTGCGAAATTTTCAGGCCGTTTTCTTTCCGTCGTGTGTGAAATGCCGTGGCAGGACGTGGGGTGCGTTATCGCCTTTTCTGTGTTAAAAGACATCGTGTGCATACAATTTTCAGTCGCTTTCTGCGTTGTCTTTTCTGAACTGTAAGGTATCAAACTGCTATGAAACGAGAAGAACAATGGCTCGCCAACTACGAGCGTCTGAAGGCGTACATCGCCCTCTATCACCAGCTTCCGGCAAAGACCCGTGTCGAGAACCGCGGTCTGCTGAACTGGTGGAAATACAACAAGCGTCTTGCCCGGGACGGCCGTCTGCCGGCAGAGAAGGCCGCGCTGCTGCGCGAGCTGGGCGATTCGCGCGACGTGCATCGGTAGGCTGTGCGGCGCCTCTCCCGGCATTTGGGCGTGCCGTGAAGGGCGTGCAAAAAAAAGACTCGTAACTTTTTCAAGTTACGAGTCTCTTGTGTGGGCGCTGAGGGATTCGAACCCCCGACCCTCTGCTTGTAAGGCAGACGCTCTGAACCAACTGAGCTAAGCGCCCGAAGCCTTGACTTTGGTGTCTCTGGCACTATCTGAACGTTGTCGTTCCGAAAGCGAGTGCAAAGGTAGGCATTTATTCTGACACTGCAAAATATTTTGGCGTTTTTTTTCAGAATATGCCGTAAAATTATCATAAATCAAGAGAAATGGCATGTTTTCTCTCCTCTCCGCACGGCATACGGGCGTTTCCGGCCGGCGGCGGCTGTTGCGGGCGGCGTGTGCCGGAGCGGTCTTGGCGTGGTGTTGTCGTCAGTCCGTCTTTTCGCGAAGCAGGATGCCGGCGGCTTCTTCCGCGTCGGCAAACGTGACGTTGAGGGCCGACGAGCAGGGGTAGCGGTTGAAGAAGGGGTGGTTGGTGCGGAAGAGGCGTATGTCTTTCACCATCTTGCTTCTCGACACGTTGTCGTAGTAGAAAGCCGCGCGGTCGTCTCTCGCCGGCAGCACCTTTATGCCGTGCCGTCCGTCAGCCATGGTGACGAGGGCTACAATCCTTTCTCTCGGCTTGTCGCCCTTGAGCCTGACGTGTTCTTCGTGCGAGAGGCGGTGCGAGACGGTGATGTGCCTGCCGTGGCGGCGGTTGATGTCGTCTGCCCATTTGCGGAATACGGCGCCGTGTGTGCCGGTGTCTTTTATCCCCTCCACACCTATATAATAGTGTATCATCTCGTGTATGAGCACGTCCTCGAGCTCTGCCTCGCTCATGTCCGATGCTGTGCTGATGCGTATGCGGAAGTCGTATTTCTTTGTCACGCCAAGCAGTCCGCGCTTGCGGCGGTATGTGCAGGCACCCAGGAAAGATGTGGCGCGGCTCAGCTGTATCTTTACCGGCGGCAGCCGGTTGCCGAAGATGGTGGCGTTGAAGTGTGCGAAACGTGTGTAGAGGAAGGGCAGGGTGGCTTTCATCTCGTGTGGCGTGGGGGTGTGGCGTGAGGATTGTGAGAGAAAAAAGGCGTGCAGAAAACCGCTGGTCTTTCTGCACGCCATGTGGGGTTATGTGTCAGTGTCACGTCCCGTGTGTGCCGTGACGGTGTGTGGCTTGCGCTTGGAGAGCAATCAGAACCTCCACTTCAGACCGATGGTAGGGTTGACGTAGAACGACTTGTCCGAGCCGTCGGCAGCGTCGTAGAAGTTGTTGTAGAGCTCAACCTCCGTGCCGATAGAGAGCGGGAATTTCTCCAGGCCGCGGATAGAGTTGAAGTTATACCAGAGCTGTGGCTCGGATGCGAAAATGAGTTTGCCGTGGCCGTTAGCCTTCTCGCCGCGCCAGAAGTCGAAGAAGCCGGCAAAGGTGAGAGCCTTGTTGGCGAAGGTAGTGCTCCAGACGCCTGTCACCTGGAACGAGGGGTAGCTCTTCGCGTCGAACTGGCCGTGGAAATACTGCTTGTACATCACCTGCAGGGAGTAGGTCGATGAGTAGTCGGCAGAGTGTCCGTTCCATGCCGGACCGATGAGAGCGGCGTGCTGGAAGCGTGCGCCGACGTTGGACGATTTCGTCGATGTGAGACCGCCGTCATACTCCAAGTGTGCGGCGAAACCCTTCTTGCCGACGTTGAACTCGCGGCTGATCTCGGTGTAGGCGCCCTTGACGCCGTCCTTCAGAAAGTCAAGGTCAACGAAATAGTACCATGAGCCGAGGCCGTCAACGCTGAAATGCTCAAGGGTGAGTGTGAGTTTCTGGCGCTCCGGCAGCTCGTCTGAATAGATGTTGCGGCCGAAATCGTAGTGCAATTGTAAATCCTGTGCCACGGCAGAGATGGCAAAGACAGCGGAAAGGGCTGTCATAACAATCTTTTTCATTTTCTTTTGGTTTGGTTTTGATGAGTATAACGGCAGAAGACGCGTCTCCCGCAAAAATCCGTGCAAAGGTACTACAAATAATTTAATTAACAAAAAATATGTAAAAAAATATACCTTATTATATATATTAATGAATATATTGGTTAATTTTGCATTGTTATTCCTATCAAAAATCTTATTTCTAATCATCACTATGGACTACAGAGATCTTGGGCAGACCGGACTGAAGGTGTCTTCCGTCGGCTTCGGGGCGTCATCATTGGGCGGCGTCTTCCATTCGTTTGACGAGAGCCGCGGCATCGATGCCGTCTTCACAGCCGTGGATGCGGGCATCAACTATATCGACGTGTCGCCCTATTATGGACATTACAAGGCAGAGACAGTGCTGGGAAAGGCACTGAAAGTCATTCCCCACGACAAGTTCATACTATCGACGAAAGTCGGACGATATGGCGAGGACGGCAAGAATACATGGGACTATTCCGCCGACCGCGTCACGCGCTCGGCCTACGAATCGATGGAGCGTCTGAACATCGACTATATCGACATTCTCTACGTACACGACATCGAGTTCCAGGCAAAGCGTCCGGGAGGGCTGCAGGTGATAGCCGACGAGACGCTGCCCGCACTGCTGAAGCTGAAAGAAGAGGGAGTGGTGAGGCATGTGGGATGCACTGACCTGCAGCTCGAGAACCTCCAGTGGATTGTAGAGCACACGCCGGCTGGGACGGTGGAGTGTCTCCTGTCGTTCTGCCATTTCTGTCTGAACGACGACAAGCTCGCTGACTATCTCGACTTCTTTGAGAAGAACGGCGTCGGAGTGACAAACGCGTCGCCATTCTCGATGGGACTGCTCACGCAGCGTGGAGTGCCCGAATGGCATCCCGCACCAAAACCGCTGGTGGAGAAATGCCGCGAGGCGGCTGAATACTGTGCCTCGAAAGGATATCCCATAGAGAAACTCGCAATGCAGTATGCGTGCAGCAACCCGCGCATCGCATCAACCGTATTCTCCACCACGCGCCCGGAGAACCTGCTGCAGAACATCGCATTCGTTGACGAACCTATCGACTGGAATCTCGTCAGAGAGGTACAGGACATCATAGGCGACCAGAAACGCGTCAGCTGGGAGAACACATAAACCTACCTAAACGCTACAACGGAACACAATGAGCAGAAAGACACTCAGCGAGGCGGAATGCCGCGAAAGATACCTCAACACGTCCGACCCCGTCGCCATCATCGACGCACACAGCCACCTGTGGCTCTGGCAGCACACCGCAGTCAACGGACGCGACATCAGCCAGCTGCCCAACGGACGCTCGATGTTCATGGGCAATGAGGTGCAGATGATGAATCCGTGGATGCAGGACAACCACAACTCTGCCGAGAAATTCATCGCCTGTATGGACTATGCCATGGTGGGCGGAGCCGTGGTGACACAGGAGTTCATCGACGGCCTGCAGAACGACTATCTTGAATATGTGGGAAGGAGATGGGGCGACAGGTTCTTTGTCTTCGGGATGTGCGAGTTCCGGAAGCCCGGATTCTTGCTCGAGGCGCAAGTGCTGCTGCGGAGAGGATTCAAAGGCATAAAGCTGCCTGCCGCACGACTCATCGACGACAGCGGACGGACACGAATCGACACGCCGGAATTCATGCAGATGTATCATCTCATGGAGGACAACGGCATGATTCTCGGCATAGAACTCGCCGACGGAGACGTGCAGTGCGAAGAGGCGGAGCAGATCGTCGCCGAATGTCCAAGGCTGAAAATGGTGGTGGGACACTTCGGCATGGTGACGCGGCCGAACTGGATGAGCCAGATACGCCTTGCACGTCACCCGAACGTATATATCGACATGGGAGGCATAACATGGCTCTTCAATGACGAATATTATCCCTATCCCTCTGCCGTCTATGCCGTCAGAGAGGCGGCCGATGCCGTGGGATACGACAAACTGATGTGGGGCTCGGACTATCCGAGAACTATCACTGCCATAACCTACCGCCAATCGTACGACTGGCTGCTGAAAACCACCGCGCTCGGCGACACCGAGAAACGTCTCCTGCTCGCACTGAACGCACAGAAGGTCTATGCTTTCGGCACGCTCCCGAAGATGACCTACATACCTAACATGAGCGAATGACATATTATAAAAAACAAGACTATGAAAGCAATAACGATACCCTCGCCACAGAACATGCAGGTGGTGGAGATGGAAAAACCAACAGCAAAGGCAGGAGAGGTGCTCCTGAAACTCGAGTATGTGGGCTTCTGCGGCTCTGACCTCAACACTTTCCTCGGCCGCAACACAATGGCGAAGGAGAATGTCATACCGGGACACGAGATAGGAGCCGTCATCGAGGCGGTGGGCGAAGGATGCCCCGACACGCTGAAGCCCGGCATGACTGTCACCGTCAACCCTTACACCAACTGCGGACAGTGTGCCGCATGCCGCAACGGAAGGGTGAACGCGTGCCAGCACAACGAGACGCTCGGAGTGCAGCGCGACGGTGCGATGCGGGAGTACATCGCACTGCCGTGGCAGAAGATAATACCCGTGAAAGGCGTATCGACAAGAGACAGCGCCCTCATAGAGCCGATGTCCGTCGGATTCCATGCCGTGGACAGAGGACAGGTCACTGATATTGACACCGTCCTCGTCTTCGGATGCGGAATGGTAGGACTGGGAGCCGTCGTCAGGGCTGTACAGAGGGGCGCCGTGGTAATCGCCGTAGATCTCAGCGAAGAGAAACTCCAGATTGCGAAAGAACTCGGAGCGACTTACGGAATAAACTCGAAAGAGGAGAATGTCGTGGAGAAAGTGATGGAATACACCGACGGCTTCGGTGCCGACTGTGTCATAGAGGCGGTGGGGTCGCCAGTCACTTACGTCACTGCAATAGACGCCGTGTCGTTCACGGGACGCGTGGTGTGCATCGGATATGCAAAGAGTGCGGTGGAGTTCCAGACAAAATATTTCGTGCAGAAAGAACTCGACATACGCGGTTCGAGAAACGCTAACCCCAGCGACTTCCGTGCCGTGCAGCGCTACCTTGCCAAAGACGATGTGCCGATGGACCGCTTCGTGTCTGCAGTGGCGACACCCGAGACGGCTATCGACGCCATGAAGAAATGGGCGGAGGCTCCTGCACAGGTCTTCCGCATACTCGTGAAGTTCTGAAAACATCTCGATGTGCCGGTACCGGAATATGCCGCTTTTGCCGTTTTTCTGCTCAAAAAGGATTTTCCCCCGTGCATTTAGGAATTTTCCTCTTGCATTTCTTGCCGCTGTTTCGTAACTTTGCATCATCAAAAAGAAAACGAAACAAAGAAGCATGACAATGAAAAAGATGGCATTATACGCAATCGTACTGACACTCAGTGTCAGCAGTTGCACGACATATACCGCGACGGGTGCGGCATTCGGAGGTGTGATAGGTTCTGCAATAGGAGGCTTGGCAGGAGGGCCGAGAGGCTCTGACATAGGCACACTCGTCGGTGTGGCCACCGGCGCCGCTGTAGGAGCGGCTGCCGACGCACGCCAGATGGAAGAGGCGGAAAGGCGACAAAGGGAGTATGAGATGCGCAGGCGCCAGAGCTACGACGATGTCTATTCATATCCCGAATCGCAGCGCTACTACTCTGACCGCGACGACGAGAAGGCAAGCCGAATCAGACAATACCATGAGAATGTGGAGAGGAAATACGGCGGAAACGGATTCTCGTACGACCGTACGGCACGCGAGCCCTCGCACACACGCTCTTCATCATCCTCCTACAGCTCTGCTGCTGCATCACAGGGATATTCTATCGACACCCGCGCAGCACAGGATTCGTCGGGGCGCGTCGCAACACCGCAGTATGACGACCGCATAGAAATGAAATGAGAATACTCTTTGCGACAACCGGCGGAGCGTCTTCGACACGATGCCGGAAAACGCAAAAAGGGTTCATGCTCCCATCGTGGGCATGAACCCTTTTACGGTTCGGAATATGACGCTGTCCTATGCGCCCCGCCGCCGACGGCAGGTGACGTCAGTCTTCAGGGTCGGCTGTCTGCTCCTTGCGCCAGTTGACGAGGTGAAGATGGCGCGTCGCACGCGTGAAGGCAGTGTAGAGCCAGCGGATATATGATGCGGACAGCATATCTTCTGTGACATAACCCTGATCGAGAAACACCTCGCTCCACTGGCCGCCCTGAGCCTTGTGGCATGTCACGGCATACGCATACTTCACCTGAAGGGCGTTGAAGAACTTGTCGGCGCGCAGCAGTTTCAGCCTGTCTGCCTTCAGCCGGACGTCTGCATAATCCTCCATGACGCGGTTGAAGAGCATCTCTTGCTGGGCAGCAGTGAGCGACGGAGATTCGCTCTGAAGAGTATCGAGAAGCACGGTGGCGTCAAGCTCGAAGTCGTCGTAGTCTGGGAAGAGGAGAGAGACGTCGGCGAAACGGAAGCCATAGACCTCGTGCAGACTCCGCACACGCCTTACGACACACCGGTCGCCGTTGGCGAGAAACGCGGGAGAGATATCATCCGACGCTCTGCCACCCGCCTTGTCGTTCACCCAGAAATAGTTGTTCTTCACAATCATCAGCTGGTCGCCGGACGTCAGTTCCTCTTCGCGCCACAGCACCTGGCTCCTTATGCCGAGGTTATATACGTTCGCCCGCTTGTTGCTGCGTGTGATGACGATTGTCTCGTCCTGTCCCGAACGGCTGTAGGCAGAGGCAAGCGTCTCGACAAGGTCGCTGCCTTCGCACACTGATATGTCTGCAAAGCCGTTCAGCGATATGCGCGGCAGACGGCTGGTGTCGTCACGCACGATGAGCTCTCTGAGCATCGTGGCGTTGAAGAGTATGCCGGACGACTGTGACTGTCGCAGCACTTCGCGCATGTCATACTCATAGACTGCCGTCCCGTAGCCGCGTATGATGTCGGCGGAAAGGGCTGGCGACGATTCGCTTCCAACGGGCGGAAGCTGCGCCGTGTCGCCGATGAGCATCAAGCCGCAGCGCGTGCCGTGCGACACATAGTTCATCAGGTCGTCCAGCAGACTGCCGCTGCCGAAGCCCCCAGCCCCCTGACGGTCGGAGAAACGGCTGATCATCGAAGCCTCATCGACGATGAAGAGCGTGTCGGAATGCAGGTTGTCGTTGAGAGAGAAATTCGCGGACATGTACGACTGCTGCCTGTATATCTTGCGGTGGATGGTGTGTGCCGCCTCACCAGTGCCTGACTGGAGCACCTTGGCGGCACGTCCCGTAGGCGCGAGAAGCACTGTCTTGCGGCGCATAGAACGTAGGGCGGACACCACGGCGCGTGCCACGGAAGTCTTCCCCGTGCCGGCATAGCCGCGCAAAATCATCACGCACGATGCAGGCGAAGCGAGAAACTGGCTCACTACGCCGATGGCCTCGCGCTGCCCGGCAGTGGGAGCGAAAGGCATCCTGTGTTCGATATGGTATCTCCACTCGTCGGATATCATTGTTGCAAAATTATATAAAATAATCCATACAAGCAAAAAATCTCATCATTACATTCTTTATTCTACGTTTTTTTCTGTAATTTTGCACTCATGAACAGCAAACAGAAACGATTGCCGAGAACAATAATACGCATCGGGAGACAGTCGCTCTATTTCGTCATGCCGGCGGCTGACGGCAGCGGAGAAGTGGCGGTGCATCCCTATACGGTGAAGAGCGGGATGTCGATGGCTGCAAACCTGCGCGCCGCCTTCCGCGACATACCGTCCCTCACCGCCTCTTCCAACCGTGCGCAGGTGGTGGTGGACGCTCCTGTCGCACTCATCCCGATGGAAGAATACGACGAGGCGGACGCCGAACAGTTGTTCTTCCACACCTTTCCTAACAACCGTCACGAGGCGGTGATGACAAATGTGGTGCCCGACCTGAACTGTGTCGCCGCCTTCTCTGTCAACAAAGACCTGCGTGTCGTGGTGACTGACCATTTCGACGATGTGCGTTTCCTGCCCGTGGTCATCCCAGTTTGCCGCCATCTTCATCAGCACAGTCATGTCGGACACTCGCGAAAGCTGTACGCATACCAGCACGACGGCCAGCTGACAATAGCGTCGTATGCAACCAACCGCTTCCGTTTCATGAACACGTACAACGCGACGGAGGTGCAGGATGCGGCATATTTCGTGCTGTACGTATGGCAGCAGCTGGGCATGTCAAACCAGAAAGACGAGATATACATCATGGGGGACGCACGCAACATCGCCGAACTGAAGGGCGAACTGCAGAAATATGTCGCAAATGTCTATAGCATCAGTCCCTCGGCGGAGTTCAACCGCGCCCCCGTCACAAGGCATCCGAACATCACATACGATATCATTTGTCTATGCGAATCATAACCGGAAAATACAAAGGCAGACGCTTTGACGTGCCAAGGACATTCAAGGCGCGTCCCACGACAGACTTTGCGAAAGAGAATATATTTAATGTATTGCAGGGCATGACAGACCTCGAGGGATGCATGGCACTCGACCTATTTGCCGGAACAGGCAGCATCACGCTCGAGATGTTGTCAAGAGAGTGCCGCCATGTTGTCAGCGTGGAGGCGGACAGAGAACATGCCGCTTTCATACGACAGTGTCTGCAGAAACTCGGGGCTGACAACTGCACCCTCGTCAGAGGAGATGTCTTCAGATTCTTGAAGACATGCCGCCAGCAGTTTGACTTCATCTTCGCCGACCCGCCATACGCCCTTCAACGTCTGCCCGAACTGCCCGACATCATCCTGCCAAAGCAGGAGGCGCAACAGGGTGGGGCAGGAGAGGATGCTGACGAAGCACCTACGATGCTCGCTAAAGGAGGGATATTTGTCTTTGAACATGGAAAACAGTATGACTTCTCGTCTCATCCGTATTTCATAGACCACCGCGCCTACGGATCGGTGAACTTCTCCATATTCAGAAGATGAGCCACGCAGAACCTCAAGGTGTATAGCATCCTGTCGTAATTCCTTTATAATATAGATGTAAATGATAGACCGTCCCACCATCGAACGCATTCTCGCATCGGCTGATATTGTCGATGTGGTGTCGGAGTTTGTGACGCTGCGTAAGGCAGGCATGAACTACAAGGGACTGTGTCCGTTCCACGACGACACCACACCGTCGTTCTCTGTCTCCCCGTCGCGCAACTACTGCCACTGCTTCTCGTGCGGAAAGGGCGGCACACCAGTAGGATTCATCATGGAGCACGAGCAGATGACATACGTCGAGGCTCTAAGATGGCTGGCGAAGAAATATCATATAGAGATAAAGGAAAGAGAGCAGACAAGCGAGGAACGGCAGCAGGAGAGCGAGCGGGAATCGATGTTCATACTGAACGAATGGGTCGCGAAATACTATCACGATATCCTTCAGAACAACGCCGACGGCACTGCCATCGGTATGCAGTATTTCCGTTCGCGCGGCTTCCGTGATGACATCATCGAGCGATTCCAACTTGGTTTCGCCCTCGGTGACCGCCACGACATGCCGCGGGCGGCTATAAAGAAAGGCTTCAACGCCAGATTCCTGCTAAAGACAGGTCTGTGTTATGCACGCAATCAGCAGCAGACAGAAGCCGCAGAACCCGCCATGGAGGCACAAAGAGGGGCTTCTGCCCATGCTGGACGTATTTCAAGGAACGCTGAGGCTGACAATATCATCGACCGTTTTGCAGGACGGGCCATCTTCCCGTGGATCAGCATGAGCGGTAAGGTAGTGGCGTTCGGAGGCAGGAAACTCGACAAGGAGACGAAAGGCGTACAGCAGAAGTATGTCAACTCACCCGATTCGGACATCTATCATAAGGACCACGAACTCTACGGAATTTATCAGGCGAAGCGTGCCATAGCGAAAGAGGATTGTGTGTATATGGTGGAGGGATACACCGATGTCATCTCAATGCACCAGTGCGGCATAGAGAACGTAGTGGCTAACTCCGGCACGGCACTCTCGCAGCATCAGATACGTATGCTGCACCGTCTGACAAAGAACATCGTACTGCTGTATGACGGAGACGCGGCTGGAATAAAGGCGGCGATGCGAGGTACGGACATGATTCTCGAAGAGGGCATGAACATCAAGGTGTTGCTGCTGCCGGACAACGAAGACCCTGATTCGTTCGCAAGGAAACATACTGTCGAGGAGTTCAGAAAATACATCGACGACAACGTGACTGACTTCATACAGTTCAAGATCGATATCCTTCTTGACG
Organism: Bacteroidales bacterium; assembly: GCA_004555245.1. Classification (GTDB taxonomy): domain Bacteria; phylum Bacteroidota; class Bacteroidia; order Bacteroidales; family Bacteroidaceae; genus Prevotella. The sequence continues at coordinate 34,939 of SFIS01000007.1, read as the reverse complement.
GTGTGAACGACCCTGTGAAACGCTCAGAAGCCATCTCTTCGATAGTGAAGAGCATCTCCAGGATTCCGGATCCTATTATCCGCGCCTCTTATCTTCAGGATAGTGCGGTACGCCTGAGAATGTCTGAGGCGACACTTCTCACACGCATGAACACCTTCATACACGAGAACATCGAGGAGCGGCGACGCCGTAAAGAGACTGCGATGCGTGTTGACGAGCGCCGCAATGCTCGTCAGGCTTCCGGTCCGGAACCGAATTTGCCTCCCGAGGCATACGACGGACCTCAGCATCCGCTCACGGACAATACGCCGGACGATGCGCATGGAGATGCTGCAGGCTCTGCTTCAGGACAGACGGTTGTATCTCCGCCTACGGACAACACATCTGCCGCCGCCCGTAGCAACACATCTGCCGCCGCATCTCGTAGCACTTCCTCGCCGGCGCGACAGAATGTTACGCTGCGCCAGGCACAGCAAGCCGTGCGGGCCAACGCTCAGCGGAAGAGCATTTCGCAACTCATCATGGAGTGTGTGGTGAAATATGGCAACGTCGTGGTGAAGACACTTGACGGCGAGGATGACCAAGGACAGATAGACCTGATGCTGGCTGAGTATGTCTATTACAACCTCAGTGCCGATGAGATAGAGCTCGACAACCCTCTCTATGGGCAGATGCTCGAAGACATTGTGGCTCATTGTCATGACGAAGGGTTTGCGCCGGACACCTTCTTCCTTACATCGCCGGACATCAACATATCGCGCATCGCCGCCGATATGGTTCAGGAACGTTATGTGCTTTCGCGCAGTTTCAACCGCGAGGAGACACCCGACACGCTGCGTCATCATATCGAGCGTCTGCTTCTCGAACTGCGTCGCGATATTCTGAAAAGCCGTCTCGACAGCCTTCAGCAGCAGCTGCTGACGTGTGACCCCGCCTCTGAGCAAGCCACCGAAATAATGACGGAATATAAGGAGGTGAAGGGCATGGCGTCAGACATAGCCCGCCGCCTCGGGAATAATATCCTGATTTAGCGCGAGAGCCTTTCTCCCGTACCGGTAAAAGAATCACACAATAAATCCGATAACTATGGAATACCAGTACACCATCCACGACTATCTCTCTGTAGAAGAGAAGTATCTGCGCTCGATGCCTGCCATCAACCGTATCATCAGCGAGGGACACGCCGCCGAGATGATTCTTGTCACGGAGGCGATGCAAGAGAAACGCCTCTCGCGCATAGCGGAGGAGATAGCCTCTCGCAGTGAGATAAAGGTCGTTCTGCTTGCCGGACCGTCGTCAAGCGGCAAGACTTCTACCAGCAAACGCCTCTGCATCCAGCTCATGACCTGTTTCAGACATCCCGTCGCCCTCTCCATGGACAACTGGTATGTGAACCGCCAGGACACGCCTCTTGACGAAGATGGGAAGCCGGACTATGAGAGTGTTTATGCCCTGGACCTCAAACTGTTCAACGACGACATCTCCCGTCTCATCTCCGGCGAGGAGATTATGCTGCCTACGTTCGATTTCCCGACGGGTCAGCGGCAGTATAACGGCGAGAAACTCCGTCTCACTCCTGACATGATACTTGTCATCGAAGGTATTCATGCGCTCAACCCTATTGTCTCTGAACAGGTGTCAGACGCCAACAAATATAAGATTTACGCCGCCCCGATGTCACCCATCTCGCTCGACGGTGAACATTGGGTGCCTACTACCGTGAACCGTCTGCTCCGCCGCATCAGCCGTGATTTCCAGACCCGCGGACGTTCTGCGCAGACGACGATAGAGGGCTGGCCTTCTGTCAGACAAGGCGAGGAGAAATGGATTGAGCCGTTCAAGCATACTGCCGATGCCATGTTCGACACCTCGATGCTCTATGAGCTTGCGGCGTTGAAGCAGAAGGCGGAGCCGGTGTTGAGGGCTGTGTCGTGTGACGCGCCCGAGTATGCGACGGTAGAGAAGCTGTTGGGCTTCCTCAGTCATTTCAACCCTATCGACATAGAACAGATTCCGCGCACGTCGCTGTTGCGCGAGTTTGTGGGCGGTTCGATTTTCGACGCGAAGTAGCCGGTTTGCGGTAGAGGTCCGTCCTGCCGTTTCCCAGACATTCCAACAAACCACTGATATATAAAAGAACATGAAAGCATTATCTACAACGGCAGCTCCTGCTGCCATCGGTCCCTACAGCCAGGCCATCATGGCTGGCGACACAGTGTATGTAAGCGGTCAGCTGCCCATCAATCCCTCCACAGGCGAGTTTGCCGAGGGCGGCATAAAAGAACAGGCGCGCCAATCGTTGAACAACATCAAGAACATCCTCGCCGAGGCAGGAATGACGATGCAGCAGGTGGTGAAGGTAACGGTTCTCATGACAGACATGTCAGATTTCGCCGCTGTCAACGAGGTTTATGCCGAGTTTTTCTCTGCCCCTTACCCTGCCCGCAGTGCCTTTGCAGTTGCCGCCCTGCCTAAAGGCGGCGCTATCGAGATAGAGGCTGTTGCGGTGAAATAACCGTCAGGCTGTCTTTACTGTTACAGAAAAAAAGAAAACGACGTGATTGGCAATACTGTCATTCACGTCGTTTTTGTTTGCCGGAGGCATAGGGTCGGCCCCGTGCGTTGTCTGTGTCATTTCCTCTTTTGCCACGCTTTGAGCAGGGTGAGGTCGAAGATTAGTGTGCTGTATGCCGGTATGCCGTCCTTTGCGCTGGCGTCGTAGCCGAGGCTGTAGGGTATATACACCCTCCATCTGTCGCCTGGGCGCATTGCCATTCCTGCAGTGGCGAATCCGTCCACCATGCCGCTGAGTACGGTTCTGACGGGTGCTGCCGTCTCCGGGTCGTATTCTCCCGTCCATGTTGATGTGAAGACATACCCTTCGGGATAAGTGTCAGAAGGCATGAGGCGTCCCTGATAGAGGATGGAGACGGAGTCGGTGAAATTGACTGTCTGTGAGCTTCCGCCGTCTGTTATGACTTCTGCCACGATATAGTCGTTGATGTTTGCCGACCCCTCCTGCTTCGCGTAGGCGCGGATGATTTTCCAGGAGTTGTCTCCGTTGTCTATTGCCTGTTTCGCTTTTGCGTGTATTGATGTGAAAAAGGCGTCGTTCCGCTCCTGCCAGTTGTCGTATTCGTTGTCAACGATTTCCGTCTCGCTGCACGATGTGAGAATCGCTGTGATGCAGAGCAGTAAAAAGAGTGATGCTTTCTTCATCTTTCGTCGGGGTTTATTTCAAGTTCTTCAGCAGGCTTGCGATGCTGACTTTGTCTTCGATGATGTCTCTGAGGTCAGCTATGTTTACTCGTTCCTGCTGCATGGTGTCTCTGTGTCGCAGCGTGACGGTGTTGTCTTGGAGTGTCTGGTGGTCCACTGTGACGCAGTAAGGTGTGCCGATGGCGTCCTGACGGCGGTATCGTTTTCCGATCTGGTCTTTCTCCTCATACTGGCAGTTGAAGTGGAACTTCAGGCTGTCGATTATTTCTCGTGCCTTCTCTGGCAGTCCGTCTTTCTTTGTGAGAGGGAATACTGCGAGTTTTACAGGGGCGAGGGCAGCCGGCAGATGCAGCACGGTGCGTGTCTCGCCGTTGTCGAGTTTCTCTTCTTCGAAGGCGTGGCACATGACGGAGAGGAACATACGATCGACACCGATAGAGGTTTCGATGACGTATGGTGTATAGCGTTCGCCAGCCTCGGGGTCGAAGTATTCGATTTTCTTTCCTGAGAATTTGGCGTGCTGTGAGAGGTCGAAGTCAGTGCGGGAGTGTATTCCCTCCACCTCTTTGAATCCGAACGGCATGTGGAACTCGATGTCTGTGGCTGCGTTGGCATAGTGTGCGAGTTTGTCGTGGTCGTGGAAGCGGTAGTTCTCCGCTCCGAAGCCGAGGGCCTGATGCCATGCCATGCGGCGTTCTTTCCACTCTTTGAACCATTCGAGTTCAGTGCCCGGCTTCACGAAGAACTGCATCTCCATCTGCTCGAACTCTCGCATACGGAAGATGAACTGTCGTGCGACGATTTCGTTTCGGAAAGCCTTTCCTATCTGTGCTATTCCGAACGGCACTTTCATGCGTCCAGTCTTCTGCACGTTGAGATAGTTGACGAAGATGCCCTGTGCTGTCTCGGGGCGCAGATATACTGTCGATGCGCCTTCTGCGGCAGCTCCCATTTCGGTCTTGAACATGAGGTTGAACTGTCTGACGTCGGTCCAGTTCCGTGTGCCGGAGATGGGGCAAACGATTTCTTCGTCCAGGATGATTTGCTTTAGTCCGTCGAGGTCTATGCCGCCCTCTGCATTCATCACGTCGTGGAAGCGGTTGTGGAGGTTGTCGCGTTTCTGTGCGAGTTCCAGGACTTTAGGCGATGTGGCCCGGTATTGCTCTTCGTTGAAGTTTTCTTTGAAGCGTTTGCGCGCTTTCTCCACCTCTTTCTCTATTTTCTCGTCGTATTTTGCTATCTGGTCTTCGATGAGCACGTCAGCGCGGTATCGTTTTTTTGAATCGCGGTTGTCGATGAGGGGGTCGTTGAATGCATCGACGTGTCCTGACGCTTTCCATATAGTAGGGTGCATGAAGATGGCGGAATCGATGCCCACGATGTTTTCGTGTACGAGCACCATATACTGCCACCAGTATTGCTTGATGTTGTTTTTCAGTTCTACGCCATTCTGCGCATAGTCATAGACAGCTCCGAGGCCGTCATAGATTTCTGACGAAGGGAATACAAAGCCATACTCTTTGCAATGGCTGATAATTTTCTTGAAAACGTCTTCTTGTGCCATGTATCTTTTTAATGTTATAGTTATCGTTCATACAGAGATGCATGGTGCCCGTCTCTGTTTTGCGAGTGCTTTTTCGCGCGAGCAAAAAGGGTTAGTCATGCAGTGTGGAATGAAATTTCACACATGGCATGGTGCCCGTCTCTGTTTTGCGGGTGCTTTTTCGCGCGAGCAAAAAGGGCTTGTCATGCATTGTGGAATGAAATTTCACACATGGCATGGTGCCCGTCTCTGTTTTGCGAGTGCAAAGTTAGTGTTTTTTTCTGTAAATCTGCAATAAATGGTGTTTTTTTTGTTGATTTTTAGATGTTGCAGTACACTTCGTTGTTGTCAGGCGCAAAAAGGCGGGCGAAGGCGGGCGTGAATCAGGCTGTTCTGCCCATTGCGTGACAAGAACAGCCGTTGCTGATTTTAGCGGGATACGAGTTGTTTTCTGACATTTTGTAATGCCGGCAGTGTCTTTCGCTTACAAAACGTCAAACGCCGGGCATGCCCAAATAGATATGTCTTGGCGGCAAAAACCGAGCCGGGAGGTAAAAAATCTTGACAACGGGAAATGTTGGAATTAACATTCATTAATTCGGACTTTTCTTTCTGAAACGACAATTTCATGTGTCCGGTAGGGCGAAACAGCCGTTTTTCGATGCCATGATAGTCAAGATGAGGCTGCAAGATAGTCAAAGTGAGGCTGCAAAATAGTCAAGATGAGGCTGCAAAATAGTCAAGATGAGGCTGCAAGATTGACTGTTTTGGGACGTTTTTCCGCCTTTTTCGGCATACAAAACAGTCGTTTTGGGGATGTGGGAAAAGTAATTCAGTGATATACAACGGTTTACGAAAATCGAGAATCTGATATCTGTACGACGCCGTGATGCCATTCGACAGTTTCTGCGCGATTCTCGCGAGTTTGAAATCACAATTTGTTTTGAAAAACCGTCATGAGACGTGCCGTGACATAATGTAAGTTTTTTCCGTGACAATGCGTCATGACGAGGTGCGCCCCGTCAGGCTGTTCTCCCCGCTCCGTGCAGCCCGTGACAGACGTGCGGGTCACGTCCGCTTCGCCTCGTACCGCTTTTCTGCCCGGTTGTCGCTGCGCTCCATGTCTCGTGTCCTGTTTCACTTTTTTTCTTGAAAACATTTCATTTTTTTATGAAAAAATTTGGATAATTAATCAAAAATTGCGAACTTTGTCGGCTGATGACACAAAAAGCCTAAAAAAACTGTAATTCTCACTGTATCTTCTTATGGATGACATGCAATTATCTACATCTTCACAGCCCGATTATGATAGTATGGTGGCGGCCGCGGCAGAGAAAGTGTTCCGTTCGATGGCACCGCGAGTGTCTTCAGCCCAGTTGGCGCAGTTGAAGCGCGCCTTCGAGTTTGCGCGTGATGCGCACAAGGCTCAGCGCAGGAAATCTGGCGAGCCGTACATCCTGCACCCCATCTCCGTGGCGCTGATAGCGGCTGAGGAGCTGATGCTCGACACCAACTCCGTCACCGCCTCGTTCCTGCACGATGTTGTGGAGGACACCGATTACACTATCGACGACATAGAAGAGCGGTTCGGCGCCGACGTGGCGTTTCTCGTGAATGTGGTGACGAAGAAGAAGAAAGAGAAATACAAGATGTCGAAACAGGTTGACAACTACCAGCAGCTTCTCTCTTCGATGCAGTATGACATCCGCGCGCTGATGGTGAAGATTGCCGACCGCCTGCACAACATGCGCACGCTGTCGAGCATGAAACCCGACAAACAGATGAAGATTGCAGGCGAGACGGACTATTTCTACGCTCCGCTTGCCAACCGCCTCGGTCTGTTCGACGTGAAGACCGACCTCGAGAACCTCTCTTTCAAATACCGCTGCGGGATGCAGTATGCCGACATCAGCAGTCTGCTTGAAGAGGACAAGACAGCCAACCGCGACCGTCTGAAGGTCTTCACCGACATGATCGAGCATCTCCTCCTGCAGAACGGCATCACGGCGCAGGCGCAGGTGTACTGGCGTGCGCCTTACAGCATCTGGCGGCGTATGAACGCGCAGCAGAAGGATTTCCTTCATCTCGACAACAGATACTATGTCCGCGTGACCTTCACCGCCTGTACCGACCCGTCGCTCAGCGAGAAGAACGTTTGTCTGAAGATTTATTCCATCCTCACGGATTTCTACAACGAGAAGCCCGGCACCTTCCAGAACCTCATCGACCAGGCGAAGGAGAACTCCTACAAGTCGCTGAACGTCATGCTGCTGTCTCAGGAAGGCGTGTGGGAGGATGTCCAGATCTGCTCGCAGACGATGGTCCAGGCGTCGCGCTTCGGGTGTATGGCAGAGATTGCGAGCCGTGCCGAGACGCGCAATGTGGGCAGCGGAGTGTCGCTGGACACCGTCACGCAATGGATAGAGAAATTTCGCAAGGTGCTGAAGGACATTGCGGCAGAATCGCAGGGCCAGGGCTTCATCGAGACGATAAAGAGCTCGCTCTATTACGACGACGTGCTCGTCTTCACGCCCCGTGGCGAGGGCATCATACTGCCCAAGGGCGCCACCGCCCTCGACTTCGCTTTCGAGCTTCACACAGACATCGGCCTCCATGCTAAATATGCGCGCATCAACGGCAAGCTGATGTCCGTGAAGACAGAGCTGCGTCGCGGCGACTGTGTGGAGATCGGCACCGATACAGACTTCCGCCCGCATCCCGAATGGCTCGATGTCGTGCAGACGTACAAGGCGCGGCGCGCCATGCGCTCGTTCTTTGCCGAGGAGCTCGCCCGCCAGCAGTTCCACCGCTGTCCCCGCTGTCTGCCCCTGCCGGGCGGCGAGACGGTAGGCTTCCGCGAGGAGGACGGTTCCATCACCATGCACCGGCGCAACTGTCCCGAGGCGATACGCCTCGCGTCGAAACACGGCGACAACATCGTGAACATAGGCTTTGACGAGGCGCCCGACAAACAATATCCTGTCAGCATCTCCATCCGCGCCATCGACCGCTACCATTTCCTCATCGACGTGGTGAGCAAGATCACCAACGACCTGCATCTCTCTATCGATTCGCTCACCACCGTCACGCGCGACGAGATTGTCGAGCTGACCGTCGTCTTCTTCGTACACTCCGTCAGCGAGCTCGTCTCCGCCATGCAGAGCCTCTACACCGTGCCCGGCATCGACGAGGTGAAGCACAACGTGAAGTGACAGCCCGCCCCTTCAGCCGCACCCCCGCCAGGCGTTTGCCCCTTCAGGCATGCTGCCGTCTCCCCCATCCGTCCGCAACCCGTCATCCCACCCCTGCACAACATCATGCCCACACTCGTAATCACAGGCGGCAGCTCAGGCATCGGCGCCGCCACGGCACAACACTTTGCCGCCCACGGATACACCGTCTTCGAACTCTCGCGCCACGGTGTCAGCACGCCCGCCGTCACACATCTCACCTGCGATGTCACGTCTCCCGACGACTGCCGCCGTGCCGTGAGCCGTGTGGCAGAGGTCGCCGGTGCGATTGACGTGCTTGTCAGCAATGCCGGCTACGGCATTTCCGGCGCGGTGGAATACACCGCTGTCAGCGATGCCCGCCGCCAGCTTGACGTCAACTTCTTCGGCACGGTGAACGTCGTGCAGGCTGCGTTGCCGTATATGCGCCGCCGCCGGCAGGGACGCATCATCCTCGTGGGCAGCATGGCAGCCGTCTTCCCCATCCCCTTCCAGGCCTTCTATTCCGCCTCGAAAGCCGCCGTCGGCGCCCTCGCCTACGCCCTGCGCAACGAGCTGCGCCCCTTCGGCATACATGTCAGCTGCTTCATGCCGGGCGACGTGAAGACAGCCTTCACCGGCAGCCGCGGCAAGAGCCTCGACGGAGCGGACACATACACCGCGATGCAGCACGCCGTGGCCGTCATGGAACGTGACGAGCAGAACGGCATGCCGCCAGAGACCATCGCCCGCAGCCTGCTGAAACTCGCCGTCCGCCGCCGCCCGCCGCTCTACACCACAGCCGGACTGCAGTATCACATCTTCTCTCTGCTCAACCGGATTCTGCCCGCATCGCTCGTCTGCAGAGTTGTCGGAAAGATATATTCCTGAAAGGCAGCAGCCTGCACAAAATCTTGTCTGTGTGCACAAAACACGGCGTTTTGTGCATTTTTTGTACGCTTTTTTTGCCAATTCAGAAAATTATTAGTACTTTTGTGCCGTAATTGTGCCTGACAGAGCCTGCAATAGGCTCATGCTGTTGTTTTTAGGCGGGGTATATAAGTTCCCGCCGGAAAAAAACAACAGACTAATGCGGTTTGCCGTTTTGTCATCTTTCCGTCACTCTCCGGCGCATGCTGCCAGTGTTGTCAGTCGCGATGCCCGCATCGCAACTTCAGAAACCGACACTCTGCTCCCGGAGACAAATCCCGGAATCTGGCAAGGCGGAATTGTAAGACCCATCTTTGACGAATACTTAACTATACACATTATTATATTAATATGAGTTTAAAGATTGTCGTACTTGCCAAGCAAGTACCTGATACAAGAAACGTAGGGCCCGATGCGATGACACCGGAAGGCACCGTGAACCGTGCCGCCCTCCCTGCCGTGTTCAACCCCGACGACCTCAATGCGCTCGAGCAGGCCCTCCTGCTCAAAGAGAAATTCCCCGGCTCGACAATCTCTGTCGTAACCATGGGCTTGCCGAAGTCTGCCGAAGTGATACGCGAGGCACTCTATCGCGGTGCCGACCGGGGATATGTCGTGACAGACCGCCCTCTCGGCGGAGCCGACACACTCGCCACAAGCTACACCCTCTCGCAGGCGATAAAGAAAATCGGCGAGTTTGACATCATCATCGGCGGACGCCAGGCCATCGACGGAGACACTGCACAGGTGGGCCCGCAGATAGCCGAGAAACTCGGACTGACACAGGTGACATACGCTGAAGAAATCGTCTCGCTCGACCCCGAGAAGCGCCGCATCGTCATCAAGCGCCACATCGACGGAGGCGTGGAGACGGTAGAAGGCCCGCTGCCGCTCGTTGTCACCGTCAACGGCTCGGCTGCACCGTGCCGTCCGCGCAACGCCAAACTTGTCATGAAATACAAGAACGCAACCGTAGTGGCAGAGCGTACTGCAGAACAGGCCGCCGCTTTCGAGGCTCTCGCCGGACGCAAACCATACCTCGACATCACACAGTGGGGAGCGGCAGACATCGACTGCGACCCGCAGCAGATAGGAAAAGCCGGCTCGCCGACTAATGTCAAGGCGGTGAAGAACATCGTGTTCAAAGCCAAGGAGTCGCGCACGCTCACCGCAGCTGACGAAGAGATAGACCAGCTTGTGAAAGAACTGATTGCAGAGAAAATCATCGGATAGACAACACACCACTATGACAGGCGGACGGCAGCATGAGACAAAGGGGCGAAAACAGCCCGCCACCGTGCCTCGCCCTCCCGCCGTCCGCGAAACAGAAACAATCATGAACAACGTATTCGTATATTGCGAAATAGAAGGCACAACCGTAAAGGACGTCGCCCTCGAACTCCTGACAAAAGGACGCAAACTCGCCAACACACTTGGCGTGAAACTTGAGTGTATCATTGCCGGCTCAAACCTCGACGGCGTAGAGCGGCAAGTCATGAAATATGGTGTGGACAAGGTGCATATCTTCGATGCAGAAGGACTGTTCCCGTACACATCAAACCCGCATACAGCCCTCGTCGTCAACCTCTTCAAAGAGGAGAAACCGCAGATCTGCCTCATGGGCGCTACCGTCATCGGACGTGACCTCGGCCCGCGTGTCTCCTCTGCACTATTCAGCGGACTCACCGCCGACTGCACCGAACTCGAAATCGGAGACTTCGACATGAAGGTGAAGAACGAGGCGGGAGAACTCGTCACGAAACACTACGAGCAGCAGCTCTATCAGATACGTCCCGCTTTCGGCGGAAACATCGTCGCTACCATCGTCAACCCCGAACACCGCCCGCAGATGGCTACGGTGCGCGAGGGCGTGATGAAGAAAGAGATTCTCGACGAGAACTATCCCGCAGAAGTGGTGCGCCACGACGTGGCGAAATATGTCCCCGAGACGGAGTATGTCGTACGCGTGCTCGACAGACATGTGGAAAAGGCAAAACATAACCTCAAAGGCTCGCCAATTGTCGTTGCCGGAGGATACGGAGTAGGCTCGCAGGAAGGCTTCGACATGCTCTTCAAACTCGCCGAGGTGCTGCACGCCGAGGTCGGCGCAAGCCGCGCCGCCGTCGATGCAGGATGGATTGACCACGACAGACAGATAGGACAGACCGGCGTCACCGTACGCCCGAAGGTGTATATCGCATGCGGCATATCAGGACAGATACAGCACATAGCAGGCATGCAGGATTCGGGCATCATCATTTCAATCAACAACGACCCCGACGCACCGATCAACACCATCGCCGATTATGTCATCAACGGCACAGTAGAGGAAGTGGTGCCCAAACTCATCAAATACTACAAGCAGAACAACAAGTAAAACCCGGACCCCCGTCCTGGCTTTGCCCACAAAAGAACAACAACAATGGCAAACTTTTATACTGACAATCCGGAGATAGGGTTTTATCTCACCCATCCTCTCCTCAAGCATATCGTCGCACTCAAGGAACGCGATTTCACAGACAAGGACAAATACGACTACGCACCGGAGAACTTCGACGACGCCATCGACTCGTACAAGCGCGTGCTTGAACTCGCTGGCGAGGTGGCGGCAGAAACCATCGCGCCCAATGCCGAGGCTGTCGATGCCGAAGGCCCTCACTGCGAGAACGGACGCATGATCTACGCCTCGAAGACATACGAGAACCTCGACGCTGTCATCAAGGCAGGGCTCAACGGCGTCACCATGCCGCGACGCTACGGAGGCCTCAACTTCCCTATGGCTGTCTATTCTGCCATCAACGAGATGATAGCCGCAGGCGATACCGGCTTCGAGAACATCTGGTCGCTGCAGGACTGTATAGAGACACTCTACGAGTTTGGCGACGAAGACCAGCGCCAGCGCTACGTGCCGCGAGTATGCGAAGGCGAGACAATGTCAATGGACCTCACTGAGCCCGACGCCGGCTCTGACCTGCAGTCTGTAATGCTGAAGGCGACATACGACGAGGCTGAGCAGTGCTGGCGCCTCAACGGATGCAAACGCTTCATCACAAACGGCGACTCGGACATCCACCTCGTTCTCGCACGCTCAGAAGAAGGCACACGCGACGGACGAGGACTCTCTATGTTCATCTACGACAAACGCCAGGGAGGAGTGGATGTGCGCCGCCTCGAGAACAAACTCGGCATACACGGCTCCCCCACATGCGAGCTGGTATATAAGAACGCAAAGGCTGAACTGTGCGGAAGCCGGAAGATGGGCCTCATCAAATATGTCATGGCGCTCATGAACGGTGCACGCCTCGGCATTGCAGGACAGTCAACAGGCGTCAGCCAGATGGCATACAACGAAGCTCTCGCCTATGCACGCGACCGCAAGCAGTTCGGCAAGGCAATCATCAACTTCCCCGCCGTATATGACATGCTTGCCATAATGAAGGCGAAACTCGATGCCGGACGCTCGCTGCTCTACGCCACATCAAGATACGTCGATGTATATAAGATTCTTGAAGACATCGAACGCGAACGCAAACTCGAGGGCGGAAAACTGACACCGGAAGAAAGAAGCGAGTGCAAGACATTCTCGAAACTCGCCGACGCCTTCACGCCGCTCGCCAAAGGTATGGCTTCCGAGTATGCCAACCAGAACACCTACGACGGCATCCAGATTCACGGCGGCTCCGGCTTCATGCTCGAGTACGCCTGCCAGCGCCTCTACCGCGACGCACGCATCCTCACAATCTACGAGGGCACCACACAGCTGCAGACCGTTGCGGCGGGACGATACATCACAAACGGATTCTACTCGCAGGTCATCAGCGATATGCTCGCCTATGGCGAAGCGCCTGCGTCCGTGGGCAACGCAGAATGGTGTGCCGAGGAGTTCAAGCCCCTCCGTGCGCAGGTCGAGAAGATGGCAGAACGCTACAACGAAGCTGTCGCATACGTCAACGAGCAGAAGAACGACGAGTTTAAGGACTTTATGATACGCCACCTCTACGAAATGGCGGCTGACACCATCATGGCCCTGCTCCTCATCGGCGACGCATCGAAAGCCCCGGAACTCTTCGGAAAGTCGGCACGCGTATATACACGCTACGTCGTTTCGGAAGTTGAGCGCCACTACAGTTTCGTGATGGACGCCACACCTGCTGACCTCGACGCTTACCGCAAGGCATGACACATACACACCCGCGCTGAACGGACGACGCCGGCAATGCGGCGGAGCAGCGCAGGACATAACGTAAAAGCCAGTCATCGGTGTCTGTGAGACATCAGTGACTGGCTCTTTCGTTGTCATACTCATGGCTGCCGGCAGCAAAAAAAAATTCCCGCAGCTTCCGAAGAAACTACGGGAAACACCCCTGGTGGGCGCTGAGGGATTCGAACCCCCGACCCTCTGCTTGTAAGGCAGACGCTCTGAACCAACTGAGCTAAGCGCCCGGCGTGCAGCGCGGAAAAGAGTTGTCAACGCTCTGTGAGAACTTCTGGGCTCGTCTTTTCTGTTTTGCGGGTGCAAAGGTAGCAAGATATTTCGAGATATGCAAATTTTTTCACGATTATTTTACGTTTTTCCTCACTTTTTCTTTCTCACGTTCCTGTCATGCCAAACCGTCATCATGTTTTTCCGTCTCACTTCCAATTCTGTAGCCATGCATCATCAGAAAACGGAGGGCAATGAAGACAATGACATACAAAGACAGCACTTGCAGAGGCGAGACGGATATTCCGACAATGGCAGAATATGGCACAGATGCGACGGCAGACAGCAGCGTGTTCTGCATTTCCACCGCAAAACGCAGGGGATAAAGCGGAATGCAGGTGAGGAGGGAGAGAACGCCGCCCGTCAGGCTTGACAACCCCATCGTCATATAGAGTATGCAAGAGAGGAAGATGATGACGCCTGACAAAGGCAGGACAATGATGTTCGTGATGATGAATGCCAACGGGATGATGCCGAAATAGTATGCCGTGAGAGGCAGCGTGCCCAGTTGCGCGGCTATGGAGACAATGACAATACCGACGATATAGTCGCGGACACGCTTCAGAGCCTCCTGCGCTTCGGTCATGACATATCTCGCCATCCATCTCTTGCTGCGTTTCTTGCGGCGCCGTTTCTGCGTCCCGGCGATGCCGGACGGCGTTTCGTCGCTCTCTGACATCATCGTCATGGCACGGAAATAGAAGGTGGAGGAGGGACGCCATTCAGGCATAAGCCATCCTGTCAGTGGCTTCGAGAAAAGGTGGATGGAGAACACGGCGAGATACGAGAGCTGGAATCCGATGTCCCACACGCTCTCGGGAGAGAGGACAGTGGAGAGAAGGAGTGCCGCACCGAGAATGTTCAGCGGGTGCTGCTTGTGTGACGCAAGCGTCATAACCTCGTAGAGGGAGAGCATAGAAGCGGCACGAACCACGGACGGTGACATCCCCGTGAAGACGACGTAGGTCCACATCACGGCGAGAACGAGACATGACGTGTATGGCTTCCGCCGCCGCATGAAGAATGTGAGGAACATGAAGAGCGTGGCGAGATGCATCCCGGAGAGTGCGAGAATGTGTGATGCGCCGGCTGTGCTGTAGTCCTGGCGCAGGCTTGTCGGCAGACTGTCTTTCACGCCAAGTGTCATGGCAGAGACGACGGCTGTCGTCCCGGGCGCCATGCCGAGGCTTGCAAGCTGTTCTGTCATGCTTTGCCTCAGAAGGTGGAGCCTCAGCCTGGCGCGTGTCCATATAGGGAGAAGATGCCGCAAGGAGCCCGTCTCACGGCTCTTGCCGCTCGCTATGAACGCTGTCGCGATGATGTTGTGAGAGCGAAGGTAGCGTATGTAGCTGAGGTCGAAGCCTGCATTCCGAAGCTCGTTGAGATGCGCCACACGCATCGTGGCTGCAAGCGATGCGCCCAAAACCGGCTTGCGTGATGCCGGTGCAAGACTGTCATACATCATGCTCACCCTCACTTTCCTGCCTTCCAGAATATGCCTGACGGCTGCCTCGGCATTGCTGTGGCAGCCGCCGGCTCTTCCGGCGGGGGCTTCTTCGCCGTCGTGAGGCACGGCTGTCGTAGCGTTGCGGCATACGACGGCCTCAAACATCCACACCTTGTTGTGTCTCGAAGGCGATGATGTCACCACTATGGGCACGTCATGCAGTGTGACGGCTTCCCTCCCGGACGGCATCTGGCTAAGCAGGGCGTCCTGGTCTTGCGTGGCGAGTGACGAGCAGACACCGCCGAGAGCGGCGACGGAGAGGAGCGTGAAGACATTGCTGACTTGCGGAAGACGGCGCATCGTGACGAGTGCGACGGCAATGACGGCGGCGGCTGCAATAAGCCAGCTGTGTGTGGAGAATGATGCGGAACAGCTGTCGGCTGTCACCACGCCCGCCACGACAAGCAGTGCATAGCGCAGCATGGGCATGGCGAGGATGGGATTTCGGAGATTCGGCATCGGAAGGATGGGGAGAGATGATAACGTTAGAAACGATGCCAACGTTAAAGACTACACTGACAATGCTAACGTTAGTAATGATTGTAACGCCAGTGACGGTTCTAACGATGATGGCGGTGTTCTTTCTTTTCAGAATATATTGTTCTTGTTCTTCAGCTCGATTCCGTCCGGTGCGATGCTGATGATGCGTTGTTTGTAGAGATCTCCTACCGCTTTCTTGAACACTTTCTTGCTTACGTTGAACTCCCTGTATATATCCTCGGCAGGAGTCTTGTCTGTGAAGGGGCAGTAGCCGTCATGGCAGAAGAGGTACTCGTGCAGTTGTTCAGAGAAAGAAAGCGTCTGTTTGCGTCCCTGCATCTGCAGCGCGACATCAATCTTCCCGTCTTCCCGCACATTGCTCACGTATGCCTCAACCTTCTGTCCTATGCGCAGGGGCTTGAAAATCTGGTCCTTGTAGATCATCCCCCTGAACATGTTGTTGACTATGACCTTGTATCCGAGTTCGGTCTGCTGCCATACAAGAGCCGTCACCTTGTCGTTCCGGTTCATCTTTGGCATCTCGCGCGAGAGGTGTTTCTCTATCTTTGCCGTCGCTACGATGCGGTATGATTCTTCGTCGAGGTGGATATAGACCATGTAATAGTTGTCTTTCTCCATCTTCACCTTCTGCTCGCCGAAGGGGCAGAAGACATCTTTCATCAGTCCCCAGTCGAGGAATGCCCCGTGTTCGTTGACCCATGCCACCCTTAGGCAGGCAAAGTCTCCCACCATGGCTTTGGGCCGTTGCGTTGTGGCTATGGGGCGTTCGTCCTGGTCGAGATATATGAAGACGTCTATCTCGTCGCCAACGGCGATGCCTTTAGGGGCATATCGTTTCGGCAGAAGTATGTCGCCGGTCGGTCCGCCGTTGAGGTAGAGCCCGAAATCCACTTTCCTCGCTACCGTCATTCTGTTTGTTCTTCCTAATTGCAGTGGCATTGTGTGATGTCGTTTTTTACTGTTCTACTTCGGTTGTGTGATTGTCTGTGCCGCCCGCTGACGCTGTGCTGTCCGTCACGCTGTCTTCCTGGGGCGATGTCATAATCATTCCGTCCTGCATGTGTATGGTGCGGTCGGTGAGTGCGGCGAGCGATTCGTCGTGCGTCACGATGACGAAGGTCTGTCCAAGACGGTCGCGCAACTCAAAGAAAAGGCGGTGCAGCTCCGTCTTGTTCTCTGTGTCGAGCGAGCCTGACGGCTCGTCTGCAAGCACTACGTCGGGGTTGTTGACGAGAGCCCTTGCCACTGCGACACGCTGTTTCTCGCCTCCTGACAGGGCGGCGGGCTTGTGGCCGGCACGTTGCGAGAGCCCGAGCATGGCGAGAAGCTCTGTCGCACGCTCTCTTGCCTGACGCTTCGGGGTGCCTGCGATGAGTGCCGGAATCATGACGTTCTCCAATGCCGTGAACTCTGGCAGGAGCTGATGGAACTGGAAGACGAATCCGATGTGGGTGTTGCGGAAGTTGGCGAGTGCCGTCTGTGAGAGTGTTGTGATGTCCGTGCCGCCTATGCTGACTGTCCCGCTGTCGGCCTTGTCGAGGGTGCCTATGATTTGCAGGAGGGTTGTCTTGCCTGCGCCGGACTTCCCGACGATGCTCACCACCTCGCCTTTGTTGATGTCGAGGTCGATGCCTTTCAGCACTTCAAGTGTGCCGAAGCTCTTTCTTATGTTTCTTACTTGTATCATTATGGTAGGGTATGTATGCCTGTGGTTGTGTCTGCCTCAGCTGCCTTATGCCTTATGTCGTGTGTCCTTCACCCTCATCCGAATATCCTGTGCCACAATGCGCGCATCATGTCGTATGCCGAGAGTTGTTCCGTGTGCTGGGCAGTGGTGAAGGTCATGAGGTCTGCCTTGCCGTATTGGTCGGGGAAGATGATCATTGTGTTGTGGTTGCGCAGATGCGGCGCCAGTTCTTCCGGCAGCCAGTCCATCGCCGTCTTGTATGATATGGTGCCTTTTCTGGCAGTGACTACGACGAGCATGTCGTCGTCCGCGATGCCTTGTATGAGTGCCGGCAGCTCGTTCCAGTGTGTCATCTGCTCGTATTGTGCCCTGACGCTCGGGTGCTGTGCTGATACATATTCGCGTATAGCTTGCAGCGAGGCGTCCCGCCCGTTGAATGTTATGCGGCAGTCAAGGTTGCGTGCCATTCTTGCGAGACGCTCCACCCACCTGTAGAATCCGGGCTCAAATTCAGCCCTTGACGGCACTGCGACCTGTAGTGTCCTGAGTGTCGGAAGCGGCTGTATGCAGCGTGCGATGATGATTTGCCGGTTGAGTCCGTTGTACAGGCTCTGTGCAAACTCTCCCCAGAAGCGTGTTGTCACCTCCTGGTGTATATGCAGTCCCATGATTATCTCCGATGCATCAAACTCCATGAAGGCATGTTTTATGCCGTTGGCGATATTTGTTGCCAGTCTCACTTGTGTCTGCATGCGCACGTCGGCAGCCGCTGCCGTCTTCGTCACATGAGCCATCAGTTCCTGTCCGCTACGTTGGTTGTACGCTGCGTTGTCGTCGTCATACACCACATTCAGAGCCACCAGCCCCCTGTTCAGCCTCCTGTTGCGCATTAGTATGGCTATGTTCACGAGAGTGTCGCACGTCTCCGGATATTTCACCGGTATCAGAATCTTCTCGTCGTCGCCCTCTTTCGGCTCCACCGCCTTGTTTCTGACAGACTGCAGGACCATCTGTTTTGATGCCTGTTCCGTGACGATGGTGCTGATGATGCAGGTGAAGAGAATCATCATGACTACACCGTTGAGGGCGGTGTGGTCCATCAGGAACGCCCCCGAGCCGGGTGTTGTCTCCATCTCCATGCCTATCATCACCATCGCTATTGCGCCTGCGGCGTGGGCTGAGGTGAGGCCGAACATCATGTTTCCTGCTGCCCATGGCAGCCGCATCACGAGGCATGTGGCGTATGCGGCAATGGCTTTGCCGAGTGTACCGAATACTACCATCGTCACCACTACGACAAGAATGCCTCCTCCCTCAAACAGTATTCCGACATCAATCAGCATTCCTACGCCGATGAGGAAATACGGTATGAAGAGTGCGTTGCCTGTAAACTCGATGCGGTTCATAAGCGGAGAGACGGACGGAATGAAGCGGTTGAGAACCAGCCCGGAGAAGAATGCGCCGAAAATGCCCTCTATTCCTATCCATCCTGCTACAGCGGCGGAGAAGAACATGACGGCGAGCACGAAGATGAACTGCATCACTGCATCGGAGTATCTGTGCAGGAACCATCGTGTCGCCCTGCGTATGACGAACGCCAGCACTGTGCAATATGCCGTGAACTTCGCTGCGAAGATGATCCAGAAGCCCATGCTTGTCCCCTCGGAGTGATGTGCGTCGGTGAGAGCTGCGAGCGTGACGAGCGACAGAAGCAGCGACAGCATCGAGGCTCCGACGGATATTGTCACCACGCGTCTGCGCTGCAGGCCGTATCTTCCGACGATAGGGTAGGCTATGAGCGTACATGATGACATGATGCAGGCGAGCAGCAGGGCGGCCGAGGTGCTGTAGTCGAGATAATAGACAGAGGTGAAGAAGGTGAGGGCGAAGGGTGCGACGAACGACAGCATGCCGAAAGCCAGCACGCTGCGCACGTTCTTCTTCAGTCCCTCCATGTCCATCTCCAGTCCGGCGAGAAACATGATGTAGTACAGTCCCACTCTGCCGAAGAGCTGGAACGAATCGTCGCGCGCCAGTATGTTCAGCCCGTATCTGCCCACAAGCACACCCGCCAGCACCATGCCTATGATATGCGGGATGCGCAGTTTGCCCATGATTATGGGCGCCATGAGTATGATGATGAGCACTACAAAGAAAATCAATGTAGGGTCAGTGATGGGAAGATAGTCTGACAGATACATATATTATATAAGGTATATAGAGGTAAAAGCGGCGGGCCACGGCCCGCATTGTCATTTTCCGTTGTCTGCCTGGTTCTTCGCCCGTGATATGGTGACGAGCCATACTCCGGCAAATACGAGAGCGACAGCGAGCAGTTGCGACCACTGCAGCAGCGCGATGCCCAGTGCGAGCGATACGCCTACGGAGACGACAGGCTGCACATAGTTATATACGGAGACCACCGTTGGCCGCAGCACGCGTTGTCCTATCATCGTCAGGATGTAGGCGACGAAGGTGCCGAAGACTACGACATAGGCTATCTCCGCCCATGTCTTCATCGGCACGGCAGTCCAGTTGTTGTCTATGAGACGTGGAGTTGACGCCGGTATGATGAATACCGATGCCCACAGGAACATCCACTTGTTTGTCGTGAAGACACTATATCGCTTTATGAGAGGGTTGAACAGCGAGAGGTAGAGAGCGAACGAGAACTGCGCGCCGAGGCAAAGCAGGTCTCCCCTGATGTCTCCCACCTTGTCCGAGACAGCCGCCGCGCTGGTCAGGATAAGTATCAGTGCTCCCGAGCATCCTGTCAGTACGCCCAGCGCCTTCTTTCCTGTCAGCGGCTCTTTCAGTATTATAGCCGACAGAATCATGGCGAAGATGGGCATTGATGTCGTCACTATGCTTGCGTTGACAGGCGAGGTTATCGACAGTCCGATGGTGTACAGCCCCTGGTTGGTGACTATTCCCAGCAGCCCCGCCGCAGCATAACGCAGTATGTCCTGCCGCGCCACCTTCTCCGGCTTCACAAAGAGCGATGCCAGCCAGAACAGCAGTGCGCCGCCCGTCACGCGGAACGCCACCATCATCATGCCGTCGATGCCGTGCGTCATGGCGTCTTTGCCCAGCGGGGCCATCAGTCCCCAGAAGGCGCAGGCGAGGAACATGGATAGATGTGCGGTAAGGTGTCTGTTCATATTTTTCTTAATTGACGGGTTGGCAGTATTCTTTCAGTTGACAAGTTGGCGGGTTGAGGGGTTGGCAAGTTTACGGTTTGGCATGCCGGATGTGCTTTTTTGCCGCTGTGTTGTCAGTCTTCCGCCGTCATTATGAAGTTTTCTTAAAAAACAATGCAAAATTACAAACATTTCGGCTAAATTCACTATATTTGCAAAAATAAATTCAGAAAACTATGGAAAAATACGCAGAATATATCAGCAAGGTTGAGATAGCCTCGTTATGGCAGGGCCGTAAGCACATTGTCTGGCATCTCGACCCCCAGGTCAATGTTCTGAGCGGCACCAACGGCATCGGCAAGAGCACCATTCTCCGGCGCATGGAGGGCGGCGTGCGTTATATCAGTCATGCGTCGCGCGGCGACATCACGATAGAGACCGTCCCTTCCGACGCCACCCTTCTCCGCTATGATGTCATCACCACGCCCGAGGTTCGCAGCGAGTTCGACGCCAACCTCTCCGCCCTGCAGCAGCGTCTTGTCCACTATCCCCGCGACGAACGCTGGCACCGCTTCTGCGACATCGTAGATGAGATGTTCTCTTCCACGGAGAAGACCATCGACCGCAGCACTCCCGCTCTTGTCATGCGCCAGTGGGGCTCAGACCTTGACCTCCGCCTTCTCAGCAGCGGCGAGAAACAGCTGCTCACCATCCTGCTGACCGTCTATCTGCAGTCAGAACAGCCCACCGTCCTTATGATGGACGAGCCGGAGGTCTCTCTGCATATCGAGTGGCAGCAGGTGCTCATCGAGACTATCCTCAAGCTCAACCCCCGCGCCCAGATTATCCTCTCCACCCATTCTCCCGCCATCATCATGAACGGCTGGATGGACAAAGTGACCGAGGTGTCTGACATCACCGTAGAATAGTCTCTCCGCCCTCATCCCTCCACCGTCACATTCTCTCTCCCCTTGCCGTCGCCGCCCAGTTTTGTCTATGAAACTCACCCGTCACATATCGTCCGACTATCTGTCCGCCGCCAACGCCCTGCGTCCGCGTGACGCCCGCCGCCGCATCGTGGCATACGTTGAGAGCTACGACGACATTTTCTTCTGGCGCACCGTGCTCAGTCCGTATGAGACAGACCGCGTCTATTTCGAGATTATGCTCCCGACGAAGCACGACAGCCGTCGCACCCTGCTCGGCAGAGGCAAACGCTCTGCCATCGACTGCCTGCTCCGCCAGACTGGCCGCGACATGATAGCGTGTGTAGATGCCGACTATGACTATCTCATGCAGGGTGCAACAGAAGCCTCCCGGCAGCTTCTCGACACTCCCTATGTCTTCCACACCTTTGCCTATTCTATAGAGAATCTCCAGTGCTATGCCCCGGGGCTTCACAACGTGTGCGTCATGGCAACGCTCAACGACCGCCGTCTGTTTGATTTCGAGGCCTTCCTCGCCGGCTATTCCTCCGCCGTATGGCCGCTCTTCTGCTGGTCAGTGGCCCTCTATCGCAGCGGTCGCTACGATGTGATGACCATCACCGACATGGACCGCATCCTCTCTCTCGGCAAGATTACAGCCGACAACGCCTCCCATCTCCTCTCCCGTCTCTCCTCCCGCTGCCGCCAGAAGGTGTCGTCCCTGCGTCACTCGCATCCCGACATCGCCTTGCGCATCGCCGAGACAGAGCGCAGCCTCCTCGGCCTCGGCATCAGTTCCCGCACGGCGTATATGTATCTCCACGGCCACCATCTCTTCGACAACGTCGTGTTGCCCCTCGTCGCCAATGTCTGCTCGCATCTCATACGCGAGCGCGAGGCAGAGATACGCCGCTACGCCGTCCATGCCACGCAGCGCGACAACGAGCTCTCGTGCTACGCCAACTCCATACAGGACATCTCTGCGATGATGAAGAAGAACGCGATGTATGTCCTCTCGCCCGAGTACCGCCGCATCTCGCAGCAACTCGCTCTCGCCTTCAAGGCGGACAACAATGCAGACGACACTCCGGAAACTACCTCGCATGAACTGCCGTAAGGTGGAAAATCTTACAGAAAATGATGAAAAATGCCGCTTTTCCCCCAACAAACATACCAAAAAGTTGTGGGATAAAGAAAAAATATATAAATTTGCAACGGTTTCGGATTTTCTTTTTCACTACCTCAATCAAGTGTGCCGCAGACAGTGGTCATGGCGCATAGGGTAAATGAAGCAAGAGAACAGACGTTTTATTTTTATTATATCAACTAACTAACATCAATCACCATCATGAAAAAATCTTTACAGAGATTTCTTCTGCTGTTCATGGCTATAGTCATGAGCAGTAGCGGAGCGTGGGCTGCTGGCACAGCGACGGCTGTATTGCCGACATTGCCAGAGAGTGCTTTCAATGCTTCTGAGCAGACAGACTTCACTGCCGATGCCAACGGCAATGTGGTCTTTGCTCCTGTTTATCTTTTCTATGGCTCGGGCGATTTGGCAAAGAACCAGAAATGGGGCAAGACATCCGATGCCTCAGCGTCAACAACAGGCACGACATGGACTGCGCCGGACGGAAGCGTGTTCAAAGGTTCTGACGCCTATCCAAATTATGCCCGCAAACTAAATGTACGCAACACGGCACGTACTTGGGCTTTCCGCTTCACGGGGGCTACTGCCGTGTCCGCTCTCGGCGCTGGCAACTCATCAACACAGCCATTGTATATGGATGTCTATAATGTTGCAGATGGCGCGAAAGGAGATTTGGTGAAGTCTGTTACAAACTCAGACAATGCAACTGATCCCGCTACGGTAATCACTGTTGACGGACTTGACAAGGCAAAGGAATATGTAGTATATTTCTATGCGGAGAAGGACAACAATGCGAGCCTCTTTGAAATGTCTTTCGCCACAGCAGAACAGACAAGCGGCGGCGAGACTGAGACAAACGTCTGGGAGGACATCAAGATTGACCTGACTAATGCCGCTCTCCTTACAACAGAAGAGGCTGTGCCGGGCACAGCATTGAGCCTTGGCGTTGCAGTTAAAAACGGCGCAGTCTCACGCGTTGAGACAACAGACCCGAGCTGTGACATCGCGCTTTCCGGAACATTCCATTCCAATGAACACGGATGGGGCAATTTCTCCGCTACCGTAGCCGTTGAAGGACCTGTCCGCATCTCTATGGGCACATGCGCATGGGGCGGTGATGTGACGGTGAAGGATGCCGAAGGCAACACTGTCGCTACATTCAACACCAACAACGGTGCATGCTACCATAATGACAAAACAGCAAACATCGCTTCTGCCATCTACAAAGGCGAGGCAACGACACTCACCATCAGCGGTGGAAGCTACACTCCGTATATCGCCGTTGAGGCTGTTGACCCCTCAACTCTCGTAGAGACAAAGACAGCGACATTCAGCCTTGGTGACTATGCCGACTGTGGCGTAGCTCCAGAAGCTATAAGTGCTGACCAGAACACTGAAATCACTATTCCTGCCAACTACACTATGTATAAGGAGGGCTACACCCTCACAGGATGGAATGACGGAACAAGCACCATTGCTTTGGGTGCAAAATACACTCTTACAGACAATGTTACCCTCACTCCGGTCTTCACTCAGAACACGAAGACACTTGCTGACCGCACAGAGGCTGTCACTCTGAAATGGAATTTCCGCCGCGATCAGGGTGCACCTGTCCTCAGTTATGAAGGCAAGGCGGGATTCCTCGTTACTCAGGCAACTGTTGCAGGCGAGACAATCGATGTCAAGATGCCGTTCAATACAAGTCCTGGCAAGCTGAACAATACGAAAAATACCGACTGGGCACAGGTGAACGACGGCACAACATTCACTATCCCATCTGCCAAGGGCGCTGCCGTCAGCATGGAGGCTTACTATCAGTTTAAGCGTGACGGCAAGACTGCCACAACTATCGATGGCCAGAGCGACTACACTGCTGCCAATACTGTCAGCTACACCATAGCTGGCTCAGCAGAGACGATAGACATCGTTGTAGGAAGTGATGCAGGCTATCTGCGTTACATCCAGACCGTGCTGCCTGTTGTAGAGCAGGGCGGCGAGGGCGGCAAGACCTACACCGACGAGGCTGCTTCCGTTGTCTTCGCGATGAGCGACAAGGACACCCCAGGCGCTTATACCGCGACACCGGATGAAGGCTTCAGCACTGTGGCGTTTGACTATGCCGCTTGTACTATAAGCGGTACAACTTCAATTTCTATAACAGGAGAAACAACAGGTGAAGTCAAGGGTGGTGTTTCGTCTGGCGTAACAGGAATCAAGTTCAAGGTGAGTGGCGTGAATCCTTTGCTTACATGGCTTGTTAAACCTGCCAAGGGTCTGACATTCACTCCGACAAAATTGAAGGGCTACATCAACCGCTGCGGTACGAATGCAGAGAAAGGTGTGATTATCTCTGCATACAAACATGACGGCAGTCCAATTGAATTAGGCAAATATACTGCATGGAGGCAGAATTACACAAATTCTGGACAGTCTTACGATTCAGAAGCCGTATATTATTATGAAATAGAACTCACCGCCGACCAGCAGGCTCAGCTTGCAGGCGAAGACGGCTTCTATCTCACCGCCACAGTAGGCGTGGGCAGTACCAAGGAAGGTGCATTCGGCGAGGTGACAATCTCCGGCAAGCTCAACGGCACTGTCGCAGCAGTGAACAAATACACTCTCGCTATCGCTGCTTCGCCTGCTGAGGGAGGCTCTGTCTCTGCTTATCCAAAGTCTGAGCAATATACCGAAGGCGACGAGGTGACACTCACCGCGACCGAGAACTTCGGATATGACTTCGTCAACTGGACTGACGCAGATGGCAACGAACTCTCTAAAGAGCCTAAGTTCAAGCACACTGTGAAGGCAAACGCTGTTCTCACAGCCAACTTCAAGAAGGTGAACACATACGCTCTTGATGTCACCGTGGAGGGCGGAGCAAACGACTATATGGTCACTCTCACACCGGCTCCGACTGTCGTTGACGGAAAGAATATGTATGAGGAAGGCACAAAGGTTACGCTGACTGCCGCATCGAACAAGATTCTCACGTTCAACAACTGGAGCAACGGAGAGACAACGGCTGAGATGGCTGTCACCATGACCGAGGACAAGGCGTTCACCGCATCATACTCTGCCATAGACTATATCGTGGCTTGGGACTTCTACAAGAGGGGCAACAGCAGCCGTGCAGCTGACTTCGCGGCAGCAGACAACGATGCCGTAAGCCTCGACATGATTGACGAAGATGGCAACAACAAGGGCTGGCTCGACAAGTCTCAGGAGGCGGCAGGAGGCTACGAAGGCCGTCCCGCTGCTGTATGCTGGGTTGCTGGCTCTGCTGACGGCGATGTAGGTCACCACCACTGGCAGACCTGCGTCAACGCAAGCGCATTCACAGACATCAAGGTCATCACGTCGATGGTATATAACTACAACGCTTATCCGGTGCAGAAAGTCGAGTATTCTCTCAACGGCGAGACATGGACAACGCTCGGCTCTATCACCATCGAAGGCGCGAAGAAATGGACCGACGCCACATTCTCTCTCCCGGCTGAGGCAAACAACAAGGAGAAAGTCTATATCCGCTGGATCAGTGACAAGACTTCTAAGGTTGCCGGAGCAGCTTCCAAGAACGACGGCATCGCCCTCGGCGCGACATATATCGTAGGTACAGCGAAGCTCGTCGATGACGGCAAAGCTCCTGCTCTCGTAAGCTCTGTGCCCGCTGACGCTGCTACCGGCGCATCTGCCAACGGCAAGATTGTCATCACATTCGACGAGAAAGTGAAGCTCACAGAGAATGCCAAGGCTACGCTGAGCAAATATGCCGAGACAGAATACGCAGTCATGACACGCGCAACAGCAGACGAGGCTATGGAACTGCCTATCGCAGTGAGCGGCAAGACCGTCACTTGCGAGTACAAGGGTCTTGACTACAGCACTGCCTACACCTTCAAGCTCGCCGCAGGCTCTGTCTCTGACCTCACAGGCAATGTCATCGACAGCGACATCGTGATTAGCTTCACAACCAAGGTGAAGCCGTCTGTAACGAAAGCACTGTATGATTTCGTGGTTCCTGCTGACGGTACGATAACCCAGGCTCTCGCTGCTGCCAACGCACGCGGCGCTTACGCAACAGACCGCTACCGCATCTTCATCACTGACGGCAAGTATGTCTTCGACACCAACGGCACCACGACAGGCGGCGACGGCAAGACATATCCCGACCCACGCTCTTATCTCACCTCTCCATACGTGTCATTCATCGGACAGTCGATGGAGGGTGTGGAAATCACGAACATTACACCTGACGCCACATGGGACAACGGCTACGGCACTGCATGTCCGCTCGAAGGCATCGGAAAGGGCGATGTGCTCATCATACAGAAGGGCGGACACGACGCCTACTTCCAGAACCTCACGATGAAATCATCTATGGGCGACGCCCACGGACGCGACATCGTGCTCAATGACCAGTCGAACCGCACCATCTTCAAAGACGCTTGCCTCTGGGGCTATCAGGACACTTATGTCTCAAACAGCGAAAACGGTAAGTTCTACTTCGAGGGCGGCGTAATCCGCGGTCGCACCGACTATCTCTGCGGCAAGGGCGACGTATTCTACAACGATGTGACGCTGCAGCAATGCGGCACCGGCGGCTACCTCGCCGTTCCGTCTGTTCCGAAGAAGTACGGCTATGTCTTCCAGAACTGCTACATCAAGAAAGAGACCTCTGACGTGACATTCTGGCTCGGCCGTCCATGGGGCAGCGGCACACCAATCGCTTGCTACATCAACACCAAGATGGATGGCAACGCTCTCGGAAACGGATGGGCAGACATGGGCAACGGATGGCCTAAGCGCTTCGCTGAGTACAACTCATACCTCACATCAGGCACACAGATTGACCTCTCTGGCCGCCGCAAGGAATGGTCTGTTTACCTTACAGAGGAGGATAAAAAGAATGATAAGAAGACGACGTTCAAAAACGACCCGATCCTCACTATCGACGACGTGCAGAGCATGTCTCTCGCCAACGTGATGGGACAGGAGGACGACTGGGATCCGACGGCTCTCACAGAGCAGGCTTCCGCTCCGGTTAACGTCGTTGTCAACAAAGACACGAAGGTTCTCTCGTGGGATGACAACAACTATGTCCTCGGATGGGTAGTCTTCAAGAACGGCGTTTATGCTGCCAACGTAATCGCCCCGACCTACACGGTTGATGACGCTACAGCCACTTGGACAGTGCGCGCAGCAAACGAGATGGGCGGTCTCGGCGAGCCGACAACGGCTACTGTCACCACCGCCATCGAGAATGTGGAGAGCGCAGAGGCTGACGCTGACGCTCCGGCATACAACGTAGCCGGCATGCGTGTCAACGCCAACGCCAAGGGCATCATCATCCGCAACGGAAAGAAATATGTAGTGAAATAAAATCCTCCGGCTTGCCGCCGCACCGCGGTGGCAAGCCTTGGAGAAAGTATAACGGAGAACGTCCGCCACGGCACACTGTGTCATGGCGGACGTTCTCTGTTTATGTCCGGGCAACCAAGGTCAGCCTGGAAGTCCGCCTGCCCGTGCTGTCAGGGCGAGTAATGACCAGCCTCCCATCCGTCATTCTATGCTGTCTGCGCAAGCCATAACCAGCCTGTAAGTCTGTACTAAGCGAAGCGGTCGTAGCCCGTGACGTAGTCACGGGTTATATACATGTCGATGGAACTGTCTGTAAGACAGTACCTCGTTTATGCGGAGATGCGGGCAGCCAGCGTTTGGTACTGCCTTTCAGGCAGGCGTTTGGCACTGACCAACCGAGGGCTTCGCCCCCGGCTACGACCGCTTCGCTTAGTACAGCCTTCCAGGCTGAACAACACTCTGCCCATCCCGTCGCACTCTCCGTCCGCCTGTCTGTACTGTCTGCGCAACCACGACCAGCCTGAAAGTCCGCCAGCCTATGCTGTCCGTGCAGGCCATGACCAGCCTGGAAGGCTGTACTAAGCGAAGCGGTCGTAGCCCGTGACATAGTCACGGGTTATATACATGGTGATGGAACTGTCTGTAAGACAGCACCTTGCTTATGTGGAGATGCGGGTTTCCAGTGTTTGGTACTGCTTCCCGTCCACCTGTTCTGACACTTTGCACGTCTCGGCATGTATTTTCCTTACATTATGTCAGGTGGAGGGGTGCGCAAAAACCGGGCCGGAATGCGAAAAATCTTGACAACGGAAAATCTTGATTTTAACATTCCTTGAGCCTCATTCATACTTTCTGCAGCCCCGTTTTCTACGTATTGGAAGCCAAGATAGTCAAAGTGGGGAGGCAAGATAGTCAAAGTGAGAGCCTAAAGTAATCAATGTTGGAAGGCAAAAAAGGCTGTTTTATAGGGCAAAACAGCCAAAAACAGCATGCTTTTCATGCTCTGCGGGGCTCTGAAATATGCTTTCAGATAATCTTTGTTGCTCTAACGCACATTGCGTCAGACACTTACGAAAAACGCGCGAGAATCGTCTGTACGCCGCCGCTTGTCTCTTTGGCGTTCTACAGACGATTCTCGCGCGTTAGAAATGGTTTCTCTCCGTTCCGGATGGCAGGTTTCCCGGTTTGACATTCTGACAGTTTTCCGGGGCTTTTCAGAACGGATGTGTCAGCTGTTTTTGCGGAGATATTCCACCACCTGGTCTGCCATGCTCCGCATTCCCTTCACCGACGGGTGGCCGTATTGCTTGTCGATTTTCTTCAGCTGCAGATACTCGATGCCGTAACGGTCGAGCAGCAGCTTCATGCTCTCCACGAAGTCCGGCTTGAGGTCGGTGTTGATGATGAATACTATGCGCTGCCGGGGATAGAGTTCTTTCATCGTCAGACACCATTTCGCCATGGCGGGGCGGAAGGTGAAGAGGTCGGCGTCGGTGAAGTCAGAGAATTTGTACTCTCCCAGTTCCTCGCCGTCCCAGCTGTCGTTGGTTCCGGCGCATACGAGAATGATGTCGGGCGAGCCGAGGTCTGGCGCGCGTGTGATGAACGAGCGGGGCTTGTAGTTGTCGTGTTTCCCTGTCTCGGGTATGACATATCCCGTGTATCCTATCGTCGAGCCGCTGTATGAGTTGTTTGTCTCGAGGCGTGCGCCGAGGCGTTCGATGACCTGCCACCACCATGTCTGGTCGGGGTGCATCACGTCGTTGCCCTTTGTCTTGCGCGGGTTGGTCTGCCAGTAGTACCACGGTTCGTTTGTCGCGGGCGTGATATAGTCCTCGAAGGTAGAGTAGCTGTCTCCGAAGATGGAGATGCGCAGCGGTGTTGGCAGCGGTGTCGTGACAGTGCGCTTACCGTCTCTCACTGTCGAGGTGGCTTTGACGATGCCGTCCTTTATGCTTGCATCCACGGTTCTGCCGTCGGTGGCGTGCAGCCTGAAGTCGGCGTCCCACTCCCGCGGCCAGCATGGGAAGAGCATCAGTTCGCCGTCAGGCTTCTCCTGCAGCAGCATCTCCTGCAGCCCGATCATTGCAGAGCCGCCGCGGTTGTGGTCAGGAGCCCAGTCGAAGCCGCGTTCCCAGAAAGCGGGGAAGCGGTAGGGGCCGTCGGCGAATTTCTCCTTGCACAGTCTGACGGCATCGTGTGTGATGCCGAGCAGCGGAGCCCAGATGTTGTCCTGTTTCCAGCCTGTAGAAGAGCGCATCTTCTGCACATAGTCGTCGAGGAAATATGTGCTGCGCGCGATGTCGATGTCGGGGCGGCCGAGGCAGTAGATGCGCCAGGGGAAGACGGGATAGAGATGTGGCGATTCGACATTGTTGATGCGCATCCATGTCACGGCAGGGGCGATGCATGT
This sequence comes from Bacteroidales bacterium, assembly GCA_004555245.1. Lineage (GTDB taxonomy): Bacteria > Bacteroidota > Bacteroidia > Bacteroidales > Bacteroidaceae > Prevotella. Next base: position 4,870 of record SFIS01000007.1, on the reverse strand, counting down.
CTCGCCCTGAATCTCGCGAAGCGGGATGGAGGGGATGCGCGAGGCGAGGGTGCTGTCAAGTCCGAACGCCGGCAGACCCCCGTGCCGCTCCATTGTGCCTGTGACAGCCTGCAGGGCGGCGATGACACTGCTCGGGTTGTATGCCATCTTGTAGGTCTCGCAGCCCGACGAGGGGTAGATGACAAGTTTCCCGTCTTCGGTGAGGGATGTCGCGCCGCGGCGGGAGGCGAGGTATTGGTAGTGCTCGTCGAAGAACCGCACCGTCTCGCCTATCAGCTCGCGGTAGGGTGTGATGTCCATGCCGGAGTATTCGTTGGCAAGGAGAATCATCTGGCAGAACTCCAAGGCGGTGTCATACTGGTATTCCAGCCATTTGTTCTTCATCCATCCGGGGTCCTGCCCCGCTTTGTGCTTGCCGTATTCGGCGGGGTTGGGCAGGCCGAAGTTCTCTATCTGCTCTTCAAAGCAGGCGCCGCCGTGCTGCCAGTAGTGGCGAGTGCGCACCGTCGCGGCGGGCAGCATACGCAGATAGGTGTCGAACTGCGGACGCATCATGTCCGTATCGCCCGATTTCAGCATGGGCCAATAGACAAGCCTCTGGTTCTGTGCCGTCATCGTTCCTCCGCCCCAACAGCGGAAGTCGGGGGTGAAGGGGTTGTCCTGCTGGACATAGACGGGGTCGAAGGTGAAGAGACCGCCGTTGAACTTCGTGGGCCATTCGCCGTAGGCGTTGCAGCCGAGCATGTATCTGAACAGCTCGTAGTTGCGGACAATCTTCTGCAGCTCGGGATGGGTGGTGCGTATGTATGACCGCTGCCAGAAGCTGTGCCACCAGGCGCTGCTGCGCTTGCGCGAGGCGGAGGCGCTGACGGTTTCGGCAGGCATCTGCAGCGCGCCTTTGTTGCTGAGCATCTCTATGCGAACCGTAGAGCGGCGGAGCGACGGGGCGGAATAGTTCCAGGCGCGGAAGTCGGTGGAGGCATAGACACCGTCGGACGTGCCGGCATACGTGAAGCCGGGAGCGGAGAGACGACCGCCGAAGGAGAGGCCGCCGATGGGGTTGGGCAGCTCTGACTTCACGGCGTCGAGCTGTTCGTAGCTCACGGTGAAGTCGAAGACGGTCTCAGCACGGTTGCGGTGCTCGAACACGAGGGTGTTTGCGGACGGGCGGATGCTGTCGGCATAGGTGGCGTGTTCGCCTTTCGTCAGCCATTTCCATGAGAACTGCTGACAGGCTTCGCGGGGCACAAGGCGGTCGTGATGGCGCCAGCTCTCGTACGACAGTGTCGCGGCGACAGCCTTGCGCGAGTTGATGTCCATGAAGACGACGGGGCTGTTGACATCAGCCCACAGGCGAATCTCCACGCCCCCGCCGCGCACATACACCGCACCGTCGTCAAGACAGAGCGTCTGGGAGAAGCCGGAGGAGCAGAGAAGCGGTGTGCCGTCGCTCTTGGAACGGAGGCTGAGACGCAGCCTGCCCGCTTTCAGCAGCGTGTTGTTCTCGTCGAAGAAGCCGCTGCGGCTGAGATAGACGAGAAGGTCGCCTTGCTCTACCCACACGTTCATGCCGATGTCATGACCGCCGCAGGGCATCGACTCGCTCGAGTTGCGGCTCGGTGTTGTCCAGGTGTATGGAGCCGGGACATAGTCAGCAGATGCTGTCAGGGCGATGCAGAAGAAGACGAGCATCGCCAGGAGATGATGTTTTTTCATATTTCGGTTTGTTGGTTTGATTTCTCAGGTGTCTTTATGCCCCCTCCTCTCTCTCCTTCGCCCGCACATGCTCAGGCATTTCGGTCGCGTTCTCTCCTGCTCGGCAGGAGATCTCACCCCTCTTCCGTGCTTGGATGTGCAGCTCAATGCGGAACGTGGTGCCCACACCCACCTCCGAGCTCTTGACGAAGATGCGCCCGTGATGATACTCCTCAACGATGCGCTTGCATAGCGAAAGCCCCAGTCCCCAGCCGCGTTTCTTCGTCGTAAAGCCGGGGCGGAAGACGTTCGGGATGTCTTTCTTGCGTATTCCCTTGCCCGTGTCGCTCACTTCGATGACGGCTTTCTGCTGTGTCTGCGCGATGTGCATGGTGATTGTGCCCACACCCTCCATGGCATCGACGGCATTCTTGCACAGATTCTCTATGACCCACTCGAACAGCGAGGCGTTCAGCCGCACCACGATGTCGCGGGCGGGGAAGTCGCGCACGATGCTCACCTTGCGCGACGTGCGCCGCTCCATGTATTCAATCACATGTTCCATCACCGTGTTAAGCGATGCTGGGGAAGGCTCCGGCAGCGAACCGATTTTCGAGAAACGGTCGGCGATGAGCTGCAGACGCGCGATGTCCTTGCCCATCTCCGGAAGGAGCTCGTCGTCGGGATAGGTCTCTTTCAGCATCTCGTGCCATGCCATGAGCGACGAGATGGGAGTGCCGAGCTGGTGGGCGGTCTCCTTCGACAGCCCCACCCACACCTTGTTCTGCTCTGCCTTCTTGGAGGTAAGGAGGGCAAAGATGGCGATGACGACGAAGAGAAGCACCACGCCGAGCTGGACATACGGATAGGTGGCGAGGCGCTTGATGAGCAGCGACTCGTCGTAGCAGACGTCGATGAACGAATCGTTGTCTATCGAGATGCGAACCACCTGACGCTTCGACTTCCACCGTGCGGCAAGAGAGGCAAGCTGGGACAGGCTGTCAGATGCGGTAGAGGCGGACAGCGTGACGTTGCGGAAGGTCTGAACGGCGTCGTGCTCGTCTGTGACGATGACAGGAATAGTGTTGTTGTCGTCGATGACACGGAGCACAAGGGTGAGGTCGGTGGTCTCGTCGGCGGTGTTTAGGCTGCGCATCGCCTCTGCCCATACGCTCATCTTCTTGCTCTCCTCCTGTTTCAGGTCGCTGACAAGAAAATGCGATGTGACAAGCGACGCCGCTGCTATGATGACTGCAACGACGACGAGAAGGATTTTTATCTGACGTATCTGGTCGGTCCAATTCATGGCTGGTGTCGTTTCGGGGGGTATGGATTTAGGGTTGGGTAAGCCGGAACGGGAGAATGACACATTCCGCAATGCAAATTTACATATTTTTTTCTTTACTGCAAAAAAATCACGCTGAACATATTGGCTGCAAGCGGAAAAACGCACGGAATATGCCTGAAAACCAGCGTGCGGAGGCTGCGGAAGACGCACGGGGGAGACTTCCGGGGGTTAAAAACAAAAACTGCAGACATACTCACTATGTCTGCAGTCGGGGTTGTATTGATTTCTAAAGAGAATTATCATAAAAAGATGACGAACCTCACGGTTTGTCGTGTCGTTACCTGAAATATAACTAATCTTTTTACTTAAAAATCTAATACAATCAAAAAACTAACTAACTTTTACCTAATAACTAAAACCTAACTATATACTATCTATGAAAAACTATTCAAATCAATCTGTTGTCCTTACTGAAGATAAGACCGGTTGCTTGTGAAGTTCTGCCTTGGGTCTCCGCTTTTCAGCACCCGCGGCTTTGTTCTCGGCTGTCTAAGTGTGCCAAACTTACGTTATCCTTAGTTCAGATCGCATTGTGAGAACTCTGAGCTTTGCTCTCTCACTGGCTTGTGTGAGGCTTTTCTCTGTTTTCACGATGCAAAGTTACTACTGTTAACGCACACAGCAAAACATTTTCCCGATTTTTATGTAAAAAGTACAATATTCTTGACGGATGTCAAACGGATTATTGATTAATACGGAAAAATATACATTTATTAACTGTATGTAAGCTCTATTGCGGTTGTAGAAACAAATGGTCGGGAGATAGGGCATTATTGCTTACTAATAGTAAGCCGCAATGCCGGTGTGCCGCATCCTGCGGATGGGTGAGCGGAAATGTCAGAATGACTTGCAGAATGCAACGATGCCATACCATATCACGGGCACGAGCAGGCCCGGAAGGAAATTCAGCGTCTTGCAGTCTTTTATGTTCAGAAGCGACAGCCCTGTCCCCGAAATCATCAGGCCGCCCACGATGAGAAGCTCTGCCATAAGACCTTCGCTCAGAACACTGTCAGAACATTGGGCTATGACGTAGAACATGCCCTGCCACAGGAAGAGTACCGGCGCGGCGAGAATCATGCCGATGCCGTAGGTGGAGGCGAAAACGGTGGAGGTGACAAGGTCGAGAGTGGCGTTGGTGAAGAGAAACGTGTTGTCGCCCTTCAGCGCACTGATCACGGGACCAAGCATCGAGAGAGGGCCGATGCAGTAGAGAAGGATTGCCGTGGAGAGACCGTCGGCAAGGCGGTTGTCGCACGGAACGGACGAGGAAGAATCGGGCGGACAACCGTCTTTCTTCTGCCTGCGCCTCTCGACAAGGCGCCTGAAATTGCCGTCGATATCTAAACGGATGCCGACGACACCGCCCACGGCAATGCTGATGATGAAAAGCACGGGATAGTCGCTCTTGGGGAAATTCGTGATTGTGGCGTTCAGGCCGATGGCAAGGCTCGCAAGGCCAAGACCGTCGTACAGGACACGCTTGTATTTCTCCTTTATACCGGCATGAAGAATGGAGCCGGCTATCGTGCCGGCAATGATGGTGGCTGTGTTGACTATTGTTCCTAACATCGCTTCGGGGATTTCTGTGGAGATGAATAATGTTTTCTTAGTTACCTGAAAAAAACAGTGCAGAGCCGTCGCATATCGAATGGTATGGCTCTGCACTGTCTTCGCGTCTTCGGGATGACGAATCGTCACCCGTCATCTTGTGATATATATAATATAACTGAACTTTCGCAAGTGAATATTCATTCATCAAGCGACTAATTTATACATTTGATAGAGTTTATGGAACTTAGGATTGGCATCAATAACCGCAGAAAG
>SFIS01000068.1 GCA_004555245.1 Bacteroidales bacterium | reverse complement strand
GGAGTTCTTTGCCTTTATGTCAACACGGTTGAACTTGTCGGTCGAGCTCTCCTGGTTACCCTCGCTCTCCAGCAGTTCTACTATCTTCACTTCCTCTCCGGTCAGGACTGTTATCAGACCTTCCAGGACGGCGAAGTTGGCCTTGTCGCGCAACATACGCTTCACGGCCCAGTCAAAACGGATGTATTTGTTGGTCACTTCCATAAGCGCAAGTCTTTATAGGTTTATAAGAGGGTTCTTTCCATGAATTTCGGCGTATTCTCTTTCCGACAAAGAAAGTGTATCGATGCTCGCCTTTGATGCTCTCCCATGCCTGTCCGGCATGGGTGAGCATTTTTTTTTGGCATTTTTATTTCACTACGATGTTTATGATTCGTCCGGGAACAACGATGACTTTCACCACCTTCTTGCCGTCGGTGTATCGTGCTGTGCGCTCGTCGGCGAGTGCGGCTTTCTCCGCCTCGTCTTTAGAGATGCCGGCAGGCAGCTGTATGGTGAATCGTGTCTTTCCGCAGAACTGCACCGGCATGGTGACTTCCGTGTCGCGCATCTTCTCCTCGTCCCATGCCGGCCATGTTGCGTCGCATACTGTGCCGCTGTTTCCGAGCCGGTGCCACAGTTCTTCGGCGATGTGTGGAGCGAAGGGTGCGATGAGTGTGACAAGCTGTGCGAGCACCGCCTTGTCCCTGCATTTCGACAACTCGCCCACTGCAATCATGAAAGCGGCAATGGATGTGTTGTACGAGAACTGCTCGATGTCCTGCGTCACTTTCTTTATCAGTTTGTGCAGTGCTTTCTCTTCTGCTGCCGTCGCCTTGCTGTCGTCTGGCAGGTAGTTGCCGTCGCGGTCGTAGAAGAGAGCCCAGAATTTCTTCAAGAAGCGGTGGCAGCCGTCTATGCCGTTGGTGTCCCATGGCTTAGACTGCTCAACGGGGCCGAGGAACATCTCGTAGAGACGCAGCGTGTCGGCACCGTATTTCTCCACTATCATGTCGGGGTTGACGACGTTATACATCGACTTGGACATCTTCTCCACCGCCCATCCGCACTTGTAGCGTCCGTCGCCATTGAGGATGAAGTCAGCCGTGGCATATTCGGGGCTTGAGGCCTTGAAGGCATCGATGTCGAGGAAGTCGTTGCTGACGATGTTTATATCAACGTGTATTGGTGTCACGTCGTGCTTGTCCTTCTCTTCTATCGTGACGAAGGTGTTGGTGTCCTTGATACGATAGACGAAGTTCGAGCGTCCCTGTATCATGCCCTGGTTGACAAGTTTCTTGAACGGCTCTTCTTTCTTGCTCACGCCGAGGTCGAAGAGGAACTTGTTCCAGAAGCGCGAGTATATGAGGTGTCCCGTGGCGTGCTCCGATCCTCCGACGTAGAGGTCCACGTCCTGCCAGTAGGCGGCTGCTTTCTCCGAGATGAGTGCGTCGCCGTTGTGCGGGTCCATGTATCTGAGGTAGTAAGCCGACGAGCCGGCGAAGCCCGGCATGGTGTTCAGTTCGAGGGGGAAGACAGTGACGTTGTCTATGCGCGACTTATCTGTTACGGTCTTCGCCGCTTCGTCCCACGCCCATTTCTGTGCGTTGCCGAGTGGCGGTTCTCCTGTCTCTGTTGGCAGGAACTTGTCCACCTGCGGCAGCTCTATGGGCAGACACTCTTCCGGCACGAGTGTCGGTATGCCGTTCTTGTAGTAGATTGGGAAGGGTTCGCCCCAGTATCTCTGGCGTGAGAAGATGGCGTCTCGCAGACGGTAGTTCACCTTCACTCTTCCGAGGCTATGCGATTTCACGTATTCCTTCGTTGCGGCAATAGCCTCTTTCACGGTCAGTCCGTTGAGCGAGAAGTCGATATACGGCGTTACGCCGGTTCGTGGCGAGTTGGTAACGATGCCCTCTTTTGCGTCGTACGATTCTTCCGAGACGTCGGCTCCCTCGATAAGCGGGACGATGGGCAGGTTGAAGTGTCGTGCGAAGGCATAGTCGCGGCTGTCGTGTGCCGGCACTGCCATGATGGCTCCGGTGCCGTATCCGGCGAGGACATATTCAGAGATCCAGATGGGGTTCTTCTCTCCGGTGAAGGGGTTGACGGCATACGAGCCGGAGAAGACGCCCGTCACCTTATGGTCTATCATACGTTCGCGCTCGGTGCGTCCCTTGACATATCTTACATACTGCTCCACCTCTTCGCGCTGTCCGTCGGTGGTCAGTTCGTCAACGAGTTCGCTCTCCGGTGCGAGCACCATGAACGTGACGCCGAACATCGTGTCTGCGCGTGTGGTGAAGATGGTGAATGTCTTGTCTGAATCCGCCACCTTGAACTCCACCTCCGTACCTTCCGAGCGTCCTATCCAGTTGCGCTGCGTCTCCTTTATCGATTCGCTCCAGTCTATCGTCTCCAGTCCGTCGAGCAGACGCTGGCTGTATGCCGACACTCTGAGACACCACTGTCTCATCTTCTTCTGCTCTACGGGGAATCCTCCACGCACCGACACTCCGTCCACGACCTCGTCGTTGGCAAGTACGGTGCCGAGCTGTGCACACCAGTTGACCATCGTCTCCGCGAGGAAAGCGATGCGATAGTTCATCAGCGTGTCCGATTTCTGCTTCTCGTCCATGGCGTTCCATTCGCCGGCCGTGAATTCGAGGTGTTCGCTCTCCGCCACGTCTATGCCCTCCGAGCCCTGTTTCTCGAAGTGCGCCACAAGCTGTGCTATGGGCTGTGCCTTCTGGCAGGTGTTGCAGAAGTATGAATCGAACATGCGCTCGAACGCCCACTGCGTCCAGTGGTAGTAGTCCGGTGCGCAAGTTCGCACCTCACGGCTCCAGTCGAACGAGAATCCTATCTTGTCCAGCTGCTCTCTGTAGCGTGCGATGTTCTCCGTCGTTGTCTTCTCGGGGTGTTGTCCGGTCTTTATCGCATACTGCTCGGCAGGCAGGCCGTAGGCGTCGTAGCCCATAGGGTTCAGCACGTTGTAGCCCTGCTGTCGCTTGTAGCGGGCGTAGATGTCGCTCGCGATGTAGCCGAGTGGGTGTCCTACATGCAGCCCCGCGCCCGACGGGTAGGGAAACATGTTGAGGACATAGAATTTCCGCTTCGTGTCGTCTTCTACGACCTTGTAGGTGTTCTGCTTCACCCACTCTTCGTGCCATCGCGTCTCGATGTCTCTGAAATTATATTCCATTTCTGTTATGTAGATGTTTTGTTTCTATACCTTATTTATATTATTTAAATACGCATATAATGCAGAATTGTTTTTTCTGCTGTCCGCAAAGTTGCAAAAATAGTAAAAATTAACGGTACAGCGGACATCGTCCGCCTTCTTTTAACTTTCATTATGGTAAGGTGTATCCTTTCAGATGGTGTCTCTGATTAGCTGCATGAGTTTCCCTACGGCTTCTGCGGCGGGGATGTTCTTCTCCACACATTGCTTCTGTTTGTAGAGCGAGACTTTTCCGGGTCCTGCCCCTACATATCCGTAGTCTGCATCCGCCATTTCTCCCGGTCCGTTTACGATACATCCCATGATACCTATCTTCAGTGTGCTGAAGCGTTTGTCGCGCTTCGCCTCTTCGGTTATGGCATGTTTGATGCGGGCTATGGTGTCCTGCAGGTCGTAGAGTGTCCTTCCGCATCCCGGACATGAGATGAACTCCGGCTTTGTGAATTTCACCCTCGCCGCCTGCAGTATGGCGTCTGCGAGTTCTGTCATCTCCTCTCCTCGGTTCCGGACTACGAGTTTCGTCGCCCGGCGGTCGATGAGCGGCGCTCCGGCTGTCATGGCGGCCTTGAGCATCAGGTCTTCCGTGTCCGCCTCGTCAAAGCACAGTGTCAGCGTGTCGGCTTCGATGACGGCCTTATCCCGCCTTGCGGCACATTCTTCCACGAAGGATGTCATCTTCCTTGCAACCGGAATCTCGCATTCCGGCTCCTCTGAGAGGGAGACGCGTATGGTGTCTCCTATGCCTTCAGTTAGCAGGGCTCCGATGCCCACCGCCGATTTTATGCGTCCGTCCTCTCCTTCGCCCGCCTCGGTGACGCCGAGGTGCAGGGGGTAGTGCATGTCTTCCGCGTCCATGGCCCTGACGAGTTTCCTTACCGACTGCACCATGACGACGGTGTTCGACGCCTTGATAGAGATGACGATGTTGCCGAAGCTGTGGCGGCGGCATATTCTCAGAAACTCCATGCACGATTCTACAATGCCTTCGGGCGTGTCGCCGTATCTCGACATGATGCGGTCAGAGAGCGAGCCGTGGTTCACGCCGATGCGTATCGCCGTGTCGTGGCGGCGGCAGATGTCGAGCAGGGGTACGAGGCGCTGTTCTATGCGCTGCAGCTCGGCGGCATACTCTGCGTCGGTGTATTCGAGCTGTCTGAAGGTGCGTGCCGGATCGACATAGTTGCCGGGGTTGATGCGCACCTTCTCGCAGTTCAGCGCCGCCACGTCGGCCACCTTGGCGTTGAAGTGTACGTCGGCGACGAGGGGCGTGGCATATCCGGCATTGCGCAGGGCGAGTGAGATGTTCTTCATGTTCTCGGCCTCGCGCACGCCCTGTGTCGTCAGTCTCACCAGTTCGCCTCCCGCCCCGATGATGCGTATTGCCTGTTTTACGCATGCCTCGGTGTCGTTGGTGTTTGTGGTGGTCATCGACTGCACGCGTATGGGGTTGTCGCTGCCGATGGCAATGTTCCCCACCTGTGTCTGTGATGTCTGTCGTCGTTGCATATCGGTTGTGGTGTCAGGGGCGGTTCAGTTTGTCTTGTATTCGTATTTCACCTCGGCGAGGTCCTTGTTCGCCTTCTTTATCTTCGTTGCGAGGTTTGCCTTGTATTCGTCGAGGCGCTCTGCCGTCTGGGCGTCAGAGAGTGCGATGATCTGCATGGCGAGTATGGCGGCGTTCATCGCGCCGTTGATGCCTACCGTGGCAACGGGAATGCCCGGAGGCATCTGTATGATGGAGTAGAGTGCGTCCATGCCGTCGAGCAGACTGCCTTTGATGGGCACGCCGATGACGGGGAGCGGTGTCGAGGCTGCGATGACGCCGGGCAGTGCGGCGGCCATGCCTGCGGCTGCGATGATGACCTTGATGCCTCTGTCCTTGGCGGTCTTCGCAAACTCCTCCACGGCGTCGGGTGTGCGGTGGGCCGAGAGGGCGTTCACTTCAAACGGGATTTTCCGGTCGTTCAGGAATGTCATGGCTTTCTCCATGATGGGCAGGTCGCTTGTGCTGCCCATGATGATTGAAACAAGAGGGTTCATGTCTTTTTGGGTTGTATTTTGGTTTTGGTTGACGGGTTGTCGGGTTGGCGGTATTGTCGGGTTGGCGGCTTCTCATATCATCATCAGCACGACGAATGGTGTTGTCAGTCCTACGATGAAGCCGAGGTTGACCTCGGCGAAGGTGTTGACGCGCAGCATCATGCGTGCCGTGCCCAGTGCTCCGGCAAGCAATATGAGGAGTATGAGCCACCATGTGGCGTTGAAGCCGAGTATGAACGAGAAGGCGGCTACGCCGCCGGTCAGTCCGCCGATGCCGGCGGTGTGTATCGAGATTTTTATCACGAGGTTGCAGAGGGCGCACACTATCTGCACGAAGAGTGCCGAGACGATGATGTAGCTCATGAAGCTGGGTGTGTGCATCGCCCTCATGATGTAGTAGAGAGCGAGATACGAGGCGATGGTGGTGATATACGGCACCATGCGTTTCTCTCTCATCGTCAGGTGGAAGAGCGTCCATCCGTTGTAGCATCTGTACGCCCTGATGAATAGTGTGGGCAGGAAGATGGTGAAGAGATATGTGAGCAGAGCTATCTGCAGCTTGTACGACAGGGGCAGATAGTAGAGGTGTGTAAAGGTGAAGATGGCTGCCATGCTGAGCAGTGGCAGGTAGAATGGTGTACACACCATGCTGAGTGTCTTCGACAGCGATAGTGCGAGGCCACGGCTGTGTGGCTGTGACGATGGTGTTGTGTCTGCGGTCTGTGTTGGCATGTGGCTGTGGGTGGGGTGTGTGGGGTTTGGTGTTCTTCGACCTGGTCGAAGAATACAGGCGTGGCGAGATGGGAGACGGGGCGGCGCGGGGCGGGAGCCGGGGGCTACCTCTTTCTCAGGCGGGCGACGGGGATGCCCATCTGCTCGCGGTATTTGGCGATGGTGCGGCGGGCGATGGGGTAGCCCTTGCGCTTTATCTCCGCCACGAGCTTGTCGTCAGAGAAGGGGTTCTTCGGGTCTTCGGCGGCGATGATCTGGCGCAGGGTGCTCTTTATCGCCTTGGTAGATACGATGTTGTCGTCGCCTACGTTGTATCCCTCGCTGAAGAAGTGTCTGAGCGATACGGTGCCCCAGGGCATCTGTGCGTATTTCGAGCGTGTGGCGCGCGAGATGGTTGAGATGTCGAAGCCGGTCTTCTCCGATATGTCTTTCAGCACCATGGGGCGCAGGTCGTTGTCGTCGCCGGTGATGAAGAATTTCTTCTGCAGGCTGATGATGGCAGCCACGGTGCGCAGCAGGGTTTCGTTGCGCTGTCTGATGGCTTCGATGTATAGGCGTGCCTTGTCAACGTATCTCTGCGTGAAGGCGAGGGCTTCTTTCTCTGCTTTCGTCGTGGCGTGCTGCATCTCCGCCAGGAGTTCGGCGTCGGTTTCCGACACTTTCAGTGCCGGTATGCGTCCGTTGTTCAGTTCGAACGTGACGTGTCCCTCCTCGTCGGTGTCTATTATGATGTCAGGCGTGATTTGTTGCAGCGAGCGTCCCTGTGCCTCGTTCAGCGTGGCGCCCGGCTTGGGGTTGAGGCGGTGCTTGATTTCTTTTCTAATGTCCTCTGCCTGTTGCTCGCTGATGTTCAGCGTGCGTTGTATTTTCTCCCATCTGTTGTTGATGAAGTCGTCGTAGCAGTTGTTTATCACGTCATACATCATCATGGTGAGCGGCGTGGCTTTCATGCGTTCTACCTGTATGGTGAGGCATTCTTTCAGCGACTGTGCCGCTATGCCGGGCGGGTTGAACTCCTGCAGCCGGTGCAGCACGTTCTCTATCTCGTCGTTTGTGGCGTAGATGTTCTCGTATATGGCGAGTTCGTCGGCAATGGTCGGTATGTCTGTCCTTAGCAGTCCGTCGTCGTCGAGCGAGAAGATGAGATACTGCATTATCCGCTTCTCATCGTCCGTCAGTTCTTCGACGAGCATCTGGTCCGTCAGCGTGTCTATGAAGGTGACGTTGTCTCCTGCCTCAAACTGTCTTGTCTCTGTGTCTGTCGCTGCGCTGTCGCCTCTCGGTGTGGCGTAGTAGTCAGAGAGTGTCATGCCGTCGTCGCCCTCCATCCGGTCGTCCTGCCCTATCTGTTCGAGAGCGTCGTTTATGGCGTCTCCCCTCCGTTCTGCCTCGTCGCGGCTCTCCTCGCTGTCGTTTGGTGCGTTGTCGGTGTCGTTTGTGGCGTTGTCGTTTGCATTGTCAGAGGCGTTGCCGGCGGCGTTGTCAGAGACGCTGTAGTCACGTTCGAGCGAGGGGTTGGCATCGAGTTCCTGGCTGACGTTGTCCTCGAGCTGTGCGAGAGGCATCTCAAGCATCCTCATCACCTTCACCTGCAGTGGCGAGAGGCGCTGCTGCATGCTCTGCTTCTGCTGCTGTGCCTGTATGTTGGTCTGTTTCTGGTTTATCATTTCCAATATGCTTTCATCTGTTGCGCGAGGTTCGAGAGAGCTGTGATGTCGGGGTGTTCTGCCGTGCAGAATCTCCTCCACACCCTCATGCATGGCGGCAGCATGGGGTCGATGAGGCTGTCGGCGTGTTTCATGAAGGGGTCGCAGTATGTGTAGATTTCGAGTATGTCTGTCACATCCTGCGGCGTTATGTCCATCAGCTTTGCCGTCTCCTTCACTTCGGGTGTCTCTGTCACCATGGTCTGCGGCACGAGGCGGAAGTACAGGTCGAGAATCATGATGAGCATGGCTGGTGTGTACAGCGGGCGTCGTGTCATGAGTGCGGTGGGTGCGTTGACGGGTTTGAAGTCCGTCTCGAACGTCTCGTTCACCGCAACGCCCTCATAGAATTCGTCGGCATTGCCCATGCCCTGCAGTGCGCGCAGCTGTCGGCATCTCAGATCCAGTTTCTCCTTGTTGCCGGCGAGGCTCTTGATGAGGCGCCTCAGCGACGGCCGTGACGGCTGCCGCAACTCGAACATCTTTTCGTAGATGACGCCCGGCGGTATGTGCAGCTCTATGGCGAGCTTCACGGTGTCGTAGCCGTACATGGGTTTTATGCCCCGCGGCTTGTTCTCGTAGAGTTGTATGACGAGCGGCCAGTATTCTTCGTTCCAGTCCATGGTTCAGAGGTGTGTGTGAGGTGTAGGTGTTACGGCGCGGTGCGGCGTGCGGCTTATGCCTGTGTCTTGCGGCTCATGGCGAGGGCGTAGGCGTGTATCTTCCTCACCATGGCGAGCAGTCCGTTCGAGCGTGTGGGCGAGAGGTGTTCCTTCAGTCCTATCTCTTCGATGAAATAGAGTTGTGCGGCGAGCACCTCGTCGGGTTTGTGTCCGCCCAGCACTTTCACGAGCAGTGCGATGATGCCCTTCACGATGAGGGCGTCGCTGTCGGCGTGCAGCTGCATCAGTCCGTCGCTGTCCAGTTCGGCGTGCAGCCACACGCGGCTCTGGCAGCCGTCGATGAGGTTGTCGTCGGTCTTCTGGCGCTCGTCGAGGGGGGCGAGTTCGGTGCCGAGGTCTATCAGCAGCTGGTATTTGTCCATCCAGTCGTCAAAGTCCTGGAATTCTTCTATCACTTCGTCTTGCAGTTCGTTTATTGTCATGTCGGGTTTATGTGTTTGTCTGTACGAGTATGAATAGCTTGTCGTTGGGGCGCACCTTCTCCGGCACGGGCATCGAGATGCGCCATCCCTTCTCTGCCTTCGCCACGGGTTTCAGGTCGTATCTTATCTCCGTGCAGCCGAAGCGCAGCGCGCCGGTGGTGGTGCCGGTGACGAGGAGGCTGTCGCCCACGCTTATCTCGTGTGCCTCGACCTGGAACTCCGCCACTCCGATTCTGGGGAAATACTTCACCGCCTTGGCGGCATACACCTTCTTCTCTGTGGCTTTCGAGCCGTACGAGTCGTTCCATTCGCCCAGGGTCTGCCCCTGGTAGTATCCGTCCCAGAATCCCCGGTTGAAGACGCGTGCGAGGCGTGTGTCCCACTCCGCCTTGCGCTCTTCGGTGAAGGTGCCTTCTATCACGGCGTTGATGGCTTCGTCATAGCATCTGACTACGGCATCGACATACTCCGGCCCGCGCGCCCTGCCCTCTATCTTGAAGACGCTGACGCCGGCCTCCATCATGCGGTCGATGAAGCGTATGGTCTTCAGGTCTTTCGGCGACATGATGTATTTGTTGTCCACCTCAAGCTCGGTGCCCGTCTCGAGGTCGGTGACGCGGTAGGCGCGGCGGCATATCTGCACACACTCGCCGCGGTTGGCTGAGCGGCCGGCGTTGTTGAGCGAGAGGTAGCACTTGCCGGAGATTGCCATGCACAGCGCGCCGTGACAGAACATCTCGATGCGCAGCAGGCGGCCCGACGGACCGCAGATGTTCTCCTCCACGATGCGGCGGTGTATCTCCGCCACCTGCCCGATGTTCAGCTCGCGGGCGAGAACCACGACGTCGGCAAACTGGGCGTAGAACCTCACCGCCTCAATATTTGATATGTTCAGCTGTGTGGAGAGGTGTATCTCCTGCCCTATCGAACGGGCGTACGACATCACGGCGACGTCGCTCGCGATGACGGCGGTGATGCCTGCCGCCTTCGCGGCGTCTATGATGCGGCGCATGGCGGCGAGGTCGTCGTCGTAGATGACGGTGTTCACCGTGAGATACGAGTTCAGGCCGTGGGCGTGACACTGGGCGGCGATGTCCTTGAGGTCGTCGATGCCGAACGTGCTGGCGGAGTGTGCGCGCATGTTCAGCTGCCCTATGCCGAAATACACCGACTGCGCTCCGGCATGGATGGCGGCGGCAAGCGACTCGCGGGAGCCCACGGGAGCCATTATCTCATACTTTTCCCTGTTATTGTTCATGTGTGCAAAATTACAAAATATTACTCTTATAGGAAAATAAAACCACATTTTTTTCATAAAAACTTGTCTTTATCGCCGTTTTCCGCACGCGAAATTTCATTGTGTCAGAATATTTGTGTAAATTTGTCGTGTTTTTCGCGCGGCGGGCTCGCACAGCCCCTCCCTCCCGCCGCCTCTCTCCCCCGCCCTTCCGGCCAAACCTCGAAAACGAAACATTCCCTCTCATGACATCCACCTCCTCCGTCACGAAAGACCTGAAACTCCGCGAGCGCATCCTCCTCGCCGTGCTCTACGCTGTCGTCGTTGCAGTGTCGCTGCTGCCTTTCCGCGTGCTTTACATCATCTCAGACCTGCTCTATCTCATCGTCTGCTACGCCGTGGGCTACCGCCGTAAAGTCATCCGCAAAAACCTGCGCCGCTCCTTCCCGGAGAAGAGCGAGGCTGAGCTGCGCGGCATTGAGCACGCCTTCTACCACTATTTCTGCGACTACATCGTAGAGACGGTGAAACTCGCCTCCATCTCCCGACGCGAGATGCGCCGCCGCATGGTGTTCAGAGGCATGGAGCATATCAGCCGCGCCGTGGCTGAAGGGCGCGGCGTTGCACTATACATAGGACACTACGGCAACTGGGAGTGGATCACCAGCATAGGACTGCACCTGCCCGAAGGCAGCAGGGGATGCCAGGTGTATCATGTGCTCGAATCGCGCGTCATGGACCGCCTCATGCTGCGCCTGCGCTCGAAGATGGACACCGACAGCGTCCCGATGGCGGAGACGCTGAGGCGCCTGCTGAAGATGAGGCAGCAGGGGGTATGCCCAGTCGTCGGATTCATCAGCGACCAGTCGCCCATCATTTACAACGTGCCGTACTGGACAACTTTCCTCAACCAGGAGACACCTTTCATCAACGGGTCTGAACGCATTGCACGCAAATTCGACTATATCGCCGTGTACCTCGACGTGAGGGTTGTCAGGCGAGGGCACTACGAAGTCACACTCCTGCCCATCGCCGACCACTGCGCCGCCCTGCCCGAGAACGCCGTCACGCAACGCTATGCCGAACTTCTCGAAAACAACATTCGCCGGCAGCCAGCCTACTGGCTATGGTCGCACAACCGCTGGAAACGCTCGCACGCCGACTTCAAAAACGAAGTACGGAGAATGATGCGCAAAGAAGCCTGACTGTCAGGCTTTTGCAATATAGTCAAAGTGACAAGCCAAAATAGTCAAAGTGACGGGGCAAAATAGTCAAAGTGACGGGGCAAGATAGTCAAAGTTGGAAAACAAGACTGTCGAAGCCGGAAAACGGCGGGTCTTTCCGGGATGTTCCGGCACGATGTTTCCATTCAGAAAGGCACGATGTTTCCATTCAGAATAACACGGTATTTCCATTCCAAACGACTGGTGCCGGCGGCACCTTTCGCAACACAAAGCTTCAGGAGACAATGAGACGCATATATCTATTTTTCACAGTATTCCTTTTCTGGACCCTCGCCGGCACGGCGGGCAAGGCGGCGTTCATGCTGTTCCATTCGCCGCTCTTCTCCGGCACGTCGCCGTCCGACTGGCTTTCTGTCGTGTGGCACGGCCTTCGGCTCGACCTTGCCATCGCGGGCTATGCCACGCTTCTTCCGGCCGTGCTGCTCGTCTTGAGCTGCTGGACGTGGCGCCGTCCGCTTCTCTGGGTGTGGAACGCGTATGGCGTCGTTGCGGCTGTCGCCGTCTCCGTCGCCACGGTTGTCAACATCGGGCTGTACGGCTATTGGGGCTTCCCTCTCGACGCCACTCCGCTGCTCTATCTGCGCACGTCGCCGTCCGACGCTCTGGCGTCGCTCACGCTGTGGCAGACGGCGGGCTGGGCAGCGGCTGTCGTCGCTGCGTGCGTCGTCCTCTCGCTGCTCTACATCCATGCCACACGCCGCGTCGCCTCGCTGTCTGCGCGCCCCCACCGCGGCATCGCCTCGCGCCTGACGCTCTCCGCCGCCCTCATCCTGCTCTCCGCCGCCCTCATCCTGCCCATCCGCGGCGGTGTGAGCACGGGCACCAACCATACGGGCAGCGTATATTTCTCTACGAACATACGCCTGAACCACGCCGCCGTCAACCCCCTGTTCTGTTTCATCGAATCCGTGACACACCAGCAGGACATCGCCTCGCGCTACCGTTTCATGCCTGACGGCGAGGCCTCGCGCCTCTTCACGCCCCTCACCTTCACGCAGCTGCGCACAGACAGCGCGGCCGTCAGCGTGCCGGAAGAGACGAACGTGGTGATGGTGGTGCTCGAGAGCTTCTCAAAATATATCATGACCGAGGGCGGACACGTGAGCGGCATAGTGCCCCGCCTCGACCGTCTGGCTCGCGAGGGGGTGTATTTCACCCGCTTCTACGCCAACAGCTTCCGCACAGACCGCGCCCTCGTCTCCATCCTCAGCGGACTGCCGGCACAGCCCACGATGAGCGTGATGGACCTCCCGAAGAAGAGCAACGCCCTGCCGTCCGTCGCACGCACGCTGGCGCGCCACGGCTACGACACCTCTTTCTATTATGGCGGCGACGCGGACTACAGCAACATGAGGTCGTATCTCATGGCGACGGGCTACCGCCGCATCGTCTCCGAGACCGACTTCCGCCCCTCCGAGCGCACGGGGAAATGGGGTGTCGCCGACGGTCCGCTGCTGCAACGCGCCCTCGCTGACATACGCCGCCTGCCGTCGCCCTTCTTTGTCACGGTGATGACGGGCAGCAGCCACGAGCCGTTCGACGTGCCTTACAAGAGCCACATCAGCTCGCCCGAGCTGAACGCCTTCCATTATGCCGACGCCTGCCTCGGATCTTTCATCGACAGCCTGCGCCGCACGCCGCAGTGGGAGAAGACGCTCGTCGTCATCCTGCCCGACCATCTGGGCTGCTATCCGCAGCATATCGACAACTACGCCCTGTGGCGCTACGAGCTGCCGCTTCTGTTGACGGGCGGGGCGGCGGGCAACCCACGGCGCATCGACACCATCTGCTCGCAGACCGACCTGCCTGCCACCCTGCTCGCACTGCTGGGCTACGACCACAGCGACTTCCTCTTCTCGAAAGACATCTTCGACACCCGCGCCCCGCACTTCGCCTTCTTCACCCTCGACGACGGCATGGGGATGGTGACGGAGACGACACGCATCATACACGACAACCACTCGTCGCGCCTCGTCGTCAGCGAGGGTGCGGAGCCCGACAGCACGCTGCGGCAGGCGAAGGCGTATCTGCAGAAGCTGTATGACTACATCGCGAATCGAGTAGGAGGTAAACACTAATCATAGGTGTTTATCTCCTACTTTCGTGTTTACCGACCTCTCACACCACCGTACGTGCCGTTCGGCATACGGCG
>SFIS01000140.1 GCA_004555245.1 Bacteroidales bacterium | reverse complement strand
TCTTCAAGTCAAGATATTGTTGGACAAGGGGAGAGATAGCAGCCTTGACTGCCTTTTCTTCCTTCTTCTCTTCTTTCTTTTCTTCCCTTTGTTCTGATGTCTGTTCTTTCTGGTCTGAAGGCTTATCTTCCTGCTGTGCCATTTCCTTCTGTTCATCATGCTTCTCGACAGTTGCCGTTTCCGCTTGCTTCACCTCCGCCGCTTCTTCCTGCTTCTCTTGTGTACTTTGCTCGACGTTGTTGTCTTTCTGCAATACATCAGCAAACAGCGAGGCGGCAAGGTTCTGCTTGTAAGAATCCCTGTCAGGAGCCACCCAAAGCCGTTGCCATTGTGACGGGCTGACACTTCTCGGCTGCAATTTCTTGCCGTCGATAGTGGCTGCACACAGGCATTCACCCGACTTGGCACGGAACACTGCCACACGCTGGATGCGGTTCAGATCAACCTCCTGCTCATTGCCACCAAAAATATCGACCTTCAGGTCGGGCTTCGCCTCTGCCATGGCATAATACTTATGTGCCAACTCCTCACGCACACGCTCGATGTTGTCCATCGACTGCTTCAAGGTGGTGAAGAAATGATTCAGGTCACCTTTGTCGGGATAGACGGCAAAGCCCTCCTTGCCTTCGGGCTTGATATAGAGTGCCCACCGCTCCTTGTCATCCTTCACCAACTGCACATTGTCGAAACCGATGTCACGGCTATGGGTCACGGCTTCCGTGGCATCTAATGAGGAAAGGTCTTCTATCGACCAGTTGCGCAACCTTGATACCGTGATTTTCTTGTCAGCGAAATAGCTGTCATCGGGACGGAAGCCCAATGCTCCGTCGGGATTGTAGAAACGCACGTTGTCATAACCCTCTTTCTGCAAGGCATTGGTGAAGCGTTGCTTATTCATGCCCTTGATCTCGTTGTTCACCTCCAACGATGCTCCCTGTGGCAGCACCACATCGGCTGTCTTGTTGGCATCATCACGCACAATGACAACGGTACGCTGCTCCTCATTGGGATGCTGCTTGATCTCGTCTGCCACGAAGTAGTGGTTGGGCAACTGTCCCTGTATCTGCGTCGTCTCTCGCTGATGCTGGTCGGTAGCATATTCCACCTTTTCACCCTGTTCGGCTTTTTTGAGCACCTTCAGCGCACCGTTCACCTCACTCTCGATGGCATCAATCAGACAAGGGTCTTCCTTCAGTTCCCTCGTCCAGTAGTCCACCATGCCCAGACTGTCCTTTGACAGACGTGCGGGCAGTCCCAATTCGAGCATCTTCACCCCCGAAGCAATCTCTGTGATGAGCCGTTCCTTCTTCACGGCATCCTCCGACGGGGCTTTGCCGTTCTTCATCACCATACCTTCACGTGCCAACCGCTGCTGATGACCAGTGGCTGACACCAACTGGCGCATCATCTCCTGCACATAGTCGTTGTAGTGCTCGAAGTCTCGCTGCCGTGGCAGATAGATGACATCCTTCTCGGTATCATAGTGAGCCACGCCCGTGCCGTCCTGACGGACATTCACAAGGTTTTCCTTCATCTTCTGAAGGAATCCATTGACGCGCCCATGCAGCTGTTTGTCCTCCTTGTCGCCATAACCTCTGTCTTCCATCGTGCCGTCTTTCTTCAAGGCGGTAGTGTAGGCCGTTTCGTTGGCCATGGGCAGGAGGGTCTGGTCGATATTGAAGAGTACACGTATCTCACGGTTCTTCACTCCCTTGTACTGTTGCTTGTCCTGTTCCGACAGCTCTGCGTAGGCCTCCTTGGGGATGACATCGTCGGGATTGTTGCGGTTGACGTACTTGTTCCAGTTGTAATACAGGAAGGGCACGCCTTTCTCATGCTCCCTCACGCTCTCACCCCGTGCCTTCGCTTCGGAGAACTGCGTAAACAGGTTGCTCTTGCATCCCTTGGCATCGGAGTCAAGGGCAAGGATAAGGGCATTGAACGGACTGACCGAAAAGCCCTTGGGATAGAGCTTCGGATATAGCTTCCCACTTGCGTTCAACCAATGCCCCTTGGCATCCACCGCACTCGTCAGTGCCTCAGTGAGCAGCGACACCTGTTTCTCCGCCGCCCGCTTCTCAAATTCTGATTTCTCTTTCATGCTTTTATTTTTTTGTTATTGTATTCCTCTTGGTCGTATCATTGTTTCCCGTGTCTGTTCCTCATATTGAGTCGCTGCCATCTGCCGCATCTGGTCGTTCTTGGCGAGTATGGCGTTAGCCAATGTATTCAGTGGCAATGCCCCCGACTGATACGCCCCAATCACGCTGTCAGGCAGTTGGATGGTACAAGGTACATGGTCGATGTTGGCAACGAGACACCGCCCTTGCAGCATCGGGTTGCTGAT
>SFIS01000139.1 GCA_004555245.1 Bacteroidales bacterium | reverse complement strand
GAGATTAACAACATCTGCATAAATCAACGAATTTGAATTTATTAACTAAATATATTTTGAAAATTTCATAGGAAGCACATCAAACTGTACACCCTAACAAACAATATCCCCATGCTCCTCTCCCTCCTCTTCTCCCTCCTCCCCGCCGTGCCGCCCACCGCCCAGCCGTCAGAGACGGCAGATAGCTTAGGTCGCGGACTGGACGAGGTGGTGGTGACCGGCACACGCACGCCGCGACATCTCGCCGACACGCCGGTGCTGACGCGCGTCATCACGACGGCAGACATACAACGCTCTGACGCCGCAGACATACAGCAACTCCTGCAGCAGCAACTGCCGGGAGTGGAGTTCTCGTATGCCATGAACCAGCAGACACACCTCAATATCTCTGGCTTCGCAGGGCAGAGCGTACTCTTCCTCGTGGATGGAGTGAGGATGGCTGGCGAGACGATGGACGACATCGACTTCTCGCGCATTGCCCTCGACAACGTAGAGCGTGTGGAGATTGTCAGAAGCGCAGCGTCAGCCCTCTACGGCAGCAACGCAACGGGAGGTGTCGTCAATATCATCACGAAGCAGCCCGCCAAACCCATCGCCGCCACCCTCTCGGCACGCTGCACCGCACATTCCGGACAACGCTATGCAGCCACCCTCGAGGCCCGCCATGCCACCATCGCCAATATGCTCACCGCATCATACAGCCGGGAAGACAACTACGACGTCAGCAGCGGACCCGACCCCGTGACGCGCGTCATCACCACCATCTACGGAAACACGACATTTAACGCCAACGACAAACTCACATGGCAGCCGGCAGACTGTCTCGCCATCACCGCAACGGCAGGCTTCTTCTTCCGTGAGACGGAACGCACGGAGGACATCCCCGAACGATACCGCGACCTCAACGCCTCGCTGAAGGCAGACTGGAACATCTCCGCCCGCAACAACCTGCAGATAAGCTACACCTTCGACCAATACGACAAGTCGGACTATCAGCGCATCGCAGCGCTCGACATACGCGACTACAGCAACGTACAGAACAGCCTCTCCGCACTATATACCAACACCGCACGCCGGGGAAACACACTGTCTGTCGGAGCAGGCATCATGCACGACTATCTCTTCAACAACAAACTCGAAGGCAACACACGCCGGCAGGACTGCCTCCACGCCTTCGCACAATACGACTGGCAGCCGTCTGACATCTTTGAGGCCGTCGCCGCACTGCGCTACGACCATTTCTCTGACACCGACGACAGCCGGCTGACACCCAAGCTCTCGCTGTGCCTCCGACCCACAGCGAATCTCTCCCTGCGCGCCGGCTACGGCATGGGATTCCGCGCGCCGTCGCTGAAAGAACGTTACTACAACTTCGACATGAGCGGGATATGGATAATAGAAGGCAACCCCGCACTCAAACCCGAACGCAGCCACAACCTCAACCTCTCGGCAGAATACGTCAGGAGACACTGCTCCCTCTCCGTCTCGACATATTATAATAAGGTGCGCGATAAGATAGCCACGGCACCGCCATACTACAAAGACCCCTCCGACATCCTGCCATATCTGCCATATACCAACATACCCCGCTACGAGGTGTGGGGCGGCGAAGCCACGGCAGAAGGACGGTGGAGCAGCGGCATCAGCACACGCTTCTCATACGCATACACACACGAGGGCAGACAGCGCGACGACAACGGCAACGCACTTCCCGCACCCTATATCCCCGCGCGCCCCCACTCGCTGAACATACAGATAGGCTACGACCGCAGACTGTCGCGCCACTATGCCATCGACGCCACACTAAGCGGCCGCATTCTCTCCGCAACGGAGAACACCGAATACCGGAACTACTACGACATCACCGCCGGCACCGTCACCGTCTCCTATCCCGCCTACACCATCTGGCGCCTCTCCCTGCATCATCAGCTATGGAGCCGCGTAACCCTCACCACCGCCATCGACAACCTCTTCGACTACCGCCCCGCCTACTACTACCTCAACGCCCCCCTCACCGACGGCATCACACTCATGATCGCAGCGAAGATAAAACTCTGACCCAAGTTGACTGTCAAGAGGTTGATAATTGAAAACAATAAAGAATATATTACTATCAGCCGGGAGACTTGTCCTTTGCCCCCCACTGACCGAAGTGAGGTAATGTCCGTATTAAGCGAACTAGGGTGTACAGTTTGATGTACCCAAAATGGAACTGTTCCTGATTTACTCTGACTACTTTTTCGCAGAAAATACATTGACCAGCACGCGCTGTAAGCGCAGAAGAACATAGCCCAGGGTAGAGCGCAGCGGCACCCTGGGTGTAATTGGGCATTGTCCATGCGCGCTGTAAGC
>SFIS01000138.1 GCA_004555245.1 Bacteroidales bacterium | reverse complement strand
TTGTTCCACCGACAGTCGGGCTATTTCGAGAGCAGTGAGTTGTTCGCGGAGCGTATTTCGGGCTTGGGCGAGTTCGAGTGTCATTTTCTCACGTTTGTCAGCCAGTTCTATTTCTGCCATACGTACAGACGACTTGGCAGAACGTATCTTGCCCCTTCGCTCGCCGAAATGGAAGATGGGCATGGAGAACGTGACACCGACACAACCTGAGAACTGGTCGATGAGCGTGTGGTCATACATTCGCTGGGTGCCGGCAAGCGAACTGGTGGCATCGACCGTCACCTTACCGCCATTGGTGTATCCGCCCGAGGCAAATGCCGCCAGATGGGGCAGATAGTCGGATCGGGTGAGGCGCAGCTGCTGGCGGGCAAGCTCTGCCTTCTCGTTGAGGATGGCATACTCTGGTCGGGAGAGCACCTGTCTGGTCGGGAGAGCACCTGAAGACTGTCGTCGGAGGCAGACATGACTTCCTCCACCAAGGCTGAAGTGATGTCGGGACGGGCAATGAGCAGAGGCGACGATATGGGCATACCAATGACCTGACACAGATTCATGCGGGCAAGGTCGTAGGCATTATTGGCACGAGTGACAGACAGTTGAGCCTGGTTGAGTTTCACCTGCACCTTCATCAGGTCGTTTCTGGTGCGCATTCCATGGCGCACTGCCGACTCCACCGTTTTCAGCAGTTCCTGAAGAAGATGCCGGTATGACTTTGCCACATCGACCATCTCGCTTGCCTTCACTGCAAGAGCGTATGCCTCCTCCACGCTGACAATCACCTCGCTCTCTGTCATACGTATATTCTCGTCTGATATGCGTTGTCCGATTTTCGTCATCGTATATCCTGCGTCAATCTTCCCGCCCATATATATGGGTTGCACAAGCGAGAGCGAGGCATTGAAAAGGTTGGGCATCTTATACTTCACGGTCATTGCCGGAAATTCCGCATATTGCGACAGTCCAGTCACATTGCCGGAGGCATCGGTAAGCACAGAAGGCAGGAACTGCCCCATCTGCGAGTTGTATGAATAAATGGGAAGAGGGGCGGAAGGCATCCCGATACTGCCCGATGTGGTGTTGAGAAGGTCGAAGGCCTGGAAGTCAAGCTTGGGCAGGAAGTTTGCTTTCATTGCCATCACTTCGTAGCCCGATTTTTCCCTCTGCTCACGGGCTTGTTGCAGTTGGCGGTTGTGCTCCACTGCCATTGCCCTGCATTGGTCGATGGTCAGTGAGTCTTGGGCTGTGGCACTGAGTTGCATGCCTATGCCAATCATTATGTATATCAGTCTTTTCATGTTTTTATTTCCTTTTGTACATCAGCGAATATAGCACTGGTATGAAGATGAGAATGATGACAGTGCCTGCTGCCAAGCCACCCATGATGGTGACGGCAAGCGACCCGAAGAGAGAGTCGGAGATGAGAGGTATCATACCGAGGATGGTGGTGAGCGATGCCATCATCACAGGAAGCAGGCGCGACTTGCTACTGTCGATGAGTGCCCTGTCGAGCGGTTTGCCTTGTGATGTCTGTAGCGATATTTCATCGATGAGCACAATACCATTCTTGATCATCATACCGATAAGTCCGAGTATGCCCACGATGGCGACAAATCCGAAATCCTTTCCCGAAAGGAGCACCGACGGGAAAACACCCACCACGACTAACGGTATGCAAGAGAAGATGATGGCGGGACGCCGGAAATCGTTGAACAGCATGATGAGTATGAGCAGCATCATCACCACAGAAAGCGGGAAGCCCTTGAAGAGATATTGTTTGGATTGGGTGCTTGCCTTGTATTCACCCTCCCACGAGAGTGAATATCCCTCGGGAAGGGCTATCGATTCTATGGCTTTGGCTATCGACTGGCGTGCCGACTCGGTGGACACACCTGGGGCTGGCGAGCACTGGAGCCTTTGCTGGCGCTGCCCATTGTAGCGCACCACAACGGGTTCTTCCCAACGGATGTCTATCCCCTTTGACACCTGCGACAAGGGTGTGGTACTGGTCACCTGACGTATCACGTCATCCTTGTCGAGACGTCCGCTCATGAGTTTCTGCACGGTGCTGCGGTTGAAGACATTGCCCACGTTGGGCATCATGCCGAAGACATTCACACGGTCGAGGTTCTCCACTTCTTCCCCTTTGTCGGTATGGCATTTCACATAGATGTTCTCAGGATGAATGCCATCGTAGAACGTGCCTACAGGAATGCCGTCGGTATAGGACATGAGCGAAAGGGAAACATCGCCGCGCGACAATCCGCTGGTGCGTGCCGCCGACTGGTTATAGTCAACGGTGAGCACAGGCACCCGTGGCTCCCAGTCTGACGTGGGCAGGCACACCTTGTCGCTGTTTCTGACGATAACCATGGCGGAGTCGGTGAGCTGGTGCAGCACCTGCGGGTCGGGGCCGTTGAAACATATCTCTATGGGATATTTTTTGTACATCAGGTTGTAACGCTTGATTTTGATATACGCATCGGGGAATCGGTCGTTGAGTGTCCGCTGCATGGAGTCGAGGTGTGCCACGAGTGTCTCCGGCGATGTGAAATCGACTATCAGTTCGCCGTATGCCAACGAGGGAGTGGCTATGGAGCGCACGAGATTATAACGTGAGGGTGTGCCGCCGATACTGGTTGTGACGTGCGTTACGTCCTTGTCGTGCTCCACTTGTGTGCTGTTATAGCCTTCGGGCAGTTTGTATTCGATGTAGAGTTGGTCGTATTCCATGTCGGGGAAAAAACTCTGTTGGAGAAATGGATAGCACGACAGACTGCCCACAAGCAGCACTACTGCCGCGCCGACCACCATGAGGCGGTGGCGCAGGCAAACGCCCATCACCTTGTCGAGCATGTCGTAGGCCTTGCCCTTGTATGTCTCGCCTTCGCTCACCTTAGGATGGAGCAGGCGGTTTGCCATCAGTGGCACATGGGTCAGGGCAAGCAGCCAACTGAGCAACAGCGATACGGCAATGACTATGAAAAGGTCGCGCACATATACTCCAGAAGTGTCGGGACTGAGAAAGATGGGCATGAAGGCAAGAATGGCGATGAGCGTGGCTCCAAGCAGCGGCATGGCGGTCTTCCTGCCTATGGAGGTGAGAGCCTCGGCGCGTGGCTTGCCACTGCGGAGATCGACGAGTATGCCATCTACGATGACAATGGCATTATCTACCAGCATACCCATGGCAAGGATGAACGCACCTAACGAAACACGCTGCAACGTGCCGTCGAAACCGTTGAGCACAAGAAACGAGCCGAAGACGATGACCGCCAATGACATGCCGAGTATCACTCCCGACTTGAATCCCATGAAGAAGATAAGCACAACCACGACAATAATCACCGATTCGAGCAGGTTGATCAGGAAGGTGTAGAGCGAGTCGCTCACTCGTTCGGGTTGGAAGAACACCTTATTATATTCTACACCCACGGGCATTCTCTTTGCCAGCTGCCCGAGTTTCTCTTCCACTTTGTCGCCCACTTTCAGTATGTCGTGACTGCTCGAACAGGCTATGCTGATGCCCAGTGCCCTCTCGCCGTCACGCAGCATGGCGTTGCGTGTCACCTTTTCATAACCTTTGCTCACATCGGCAATGTCGCGTATGCGCAACTGGTCGTCGTCGTGTCCGGCGATGAGCATGTCGGCAATGTCTTCCACCGAGCGGAACTTGTGTCGTGTCCGGCGATGAGCATGTCGGCAATGTCTTCCACCGAGCGGAACTTGTCATCCACGGTGACACGTATTCTTCTTGTCCCGTTGTCATAATATCCCGCATAAGAGGTGGCATTCTGTCCGTTGAGCGTCTGTATCACTTCTGTTGGCAACACTCCGAGATTTGCCATTTTCTCCTCTTTCAGGTTGATATTGATACATTCTGGTCGTTTGCCGTAAATATCCACGCGTGTCACACCGTCGATGGCGAGCACTTCTCGCTTGATGAGTTCGGCATAGTCGCTGAGCTGGCGGTCGGAGAGTCCGTCGCCGGTCAGGGCAT
>SFIS01000137.1 GCA_004555245.1 Bacteroidales bacterium | reverse complement strand
TGAGACCTTTGGCCACGGCTCCACACGATGGGAGCCGTGGCCGGATGAAGAATGGAGGATTGACCTATGGGTATCTACAGTGATGTTGCCCTGGTGATGAACGCCAAGGGTATGGAATGTCTCAACGCACAGCTTGAAAAGCTGGACAAGAACCTGCGCGACAGCGTGCTGGAGTTCCTCGACTGGGCCGACGAAGAGGCCGAGAGCGCGAGCGAATGGCTGCTGTGCTGGCGTGACATCAAGTGGTACGGCGATGACGCCATCGATGCGCTCATAGGTATCCTGTATGCGATGCCCGAGGCGTACTACAAGTTCCGGCGCGTCGAAGAGACGGGCGATTCCGAATACTATGGTGAGCTGTGTGGCGAGTTCAACGTCATCGCCATACATCGGCTGCAATGGAAGGATTTGACCGCCGCGCCTGCGCCGACGACGTACTCTCTGCGACCGCCCGTCATCACGTCTGAGGATGTGGCCGATATGCTCGGCATGACCGTGGCTCAGGCCATAACAGCACGCGCATCATCCAGCGCATGGTGGCCTCCGCTTGGTCGGCCATCGCAGACATCAAGCGCAGCATGTGAGGATACGACGATGACTCACGAAGAATATCTGGAACTTTCCCGTACCGACGACGGTATCGAAGCCTTCCATATGTATTACAGCCAGTTCGTGACGCCGTATGTGAAGGAGCTTGTGCGGGCGCGTATCGGTGAAGACCGCATCCGGGCGTCGAAGGACATGCACTTCAACGACATCCCCCTCAAGCTGTGGGATGAACTCATTCCGTGTGTCCGGCACGACATCTCCGTCAGGAACGAAGACATCAACGGGACGCGGTGCGTGTCCATGTGCGAGTGCGTGTGCACGATGAAGACGGCGGCCCATATCATCAGGAACAGTTTCAACGACTAGGAGGAAAGCACCATGTCCGAGAACAACGTGAGCTACATGAACAACTGTGTGTACTTGAAGCTGGACATCTCCATCTGGACGGGCAAGGCCCGCCTCACCCCCGAAGACATCCCCGATGCCGTTGTCGATATGCCGCCCGAGGCGCTGGCTACGCTCGGTTCCAAGCGCATCTTCGACCCGCAGGCGTTGCGCCCCTTCAACACGGCGAAGACCCGGGCGTTCCGCACCTGCGACCAGTACGGTGTGCGCTGCATGGGCGGCTGGCTGGTGGACAATGGCGTCCTCAACAATCTGACTGCCGAGCTCGACAAGCTGCGCGGAGAGTTTGAATACAGCGTCGGTACGTTCATCTCCACCTATGAGGATGGGGCATCCAACTGGCTCCAGCAGTTCCCCGAATGGGAGGGCATCATCCGTGCCGCCTTGCCCGACAGCACGGACATCGGGAAGAAGTTCGCGTTCAGGTACTACGTCCTCAAGGTGCAGACCGAGAACCACGATGCCCAGGATGCGACTTCCGAGGCTCCGTCAACGGCTGCCGCCACCATCGCCGCCGAGATTGCCCGCATCAGGGAGCAGGTGTTTGGCGATGACCGCACGACGCCCGTGACCAGCAAGACCTTCTGCTGCCTCGATACCCTCGCAGACCGGTGTGACAACATGTCCTTCGTGCATCCCGGCTTTGCCCATCTGGCCCATCTGCTCCGCAGCATCGTGGTCAACAGCACCGCCGTGGATGTCGTGCGCGCCTTCCTGACTGGGCTCTCCACGCCCGAGGCCGTTGCCGCCGTGACACAGGAGACCCGCATCTATGACTTCGAGAAGGACAGCCTCGATATGCCCGAGCCTGCTGCTCCCGTGGATATGCCTGAGCCTGCTGCTCCCGTGGAGAAGCCCGAGCCTGCGGCCCCCGTCGTCACCAGCCAGCCCACCGCTGCCGACGACAGCCTCGCTGCCCTTCTCGCTGACTTCATCTAACATCCTTTTCCGCCCCGATCCCTATCCGTCGGCTGACTCCGCAGTCGGCGGACGGGGAGACTGCGGATTGAAACCAGAGGTGACACCTATGTATGATATAGTAGATGTTGTGTTACTGTGTCGTATGATGTCGGCACAATACAGAATCAAGATTCAGCCCGGGGTCTGCTCATCAGCGGACAAGTTCGATGCACCGGCATGGTGCCGGAAGGACAAGGACGGCTATGTCCTGCAAGTCCCCTTCTCTCCGCGCATGACTGATGAACAGTGGCGCTACCTGCGCGGTTACATCGACCACGAATGCGGGCACGTCAAGTTTACGGACTTCGAGACCTATACAAACATGTACAGGTCTGTCGTGGCTGACTGCCTGCAATACAAGCCAGGGGCTTCTGTCACGCTCAAAGATTTTCTCCATGATTATGCCTCTATGGTTATCAATATCCTTGAAGACGTGCGTATCGAACGTCTCATGGGTATCGACTTCCCCGGCTCCAGAACGAACCTCAATACGTTGAGCGAGTATCTGTTCAAGGACTGCTGCTCTGTGAGTATGACGATGGGCAATGGTATGACCGGAAGACTTTACAGTCTCCTGTTCATGCGTGTCAGGTCACTCATCAATCCGGCCCTGGAAGAGTCTGCACAGCTCTTGTACGATGACATGAAGGCCGATGTTTCGGTCAAAAACTACACAGACTACACCCGTCATCTGGACGCTGTGTGGGACATCGGTGACAGCTTCGTGCAGAATTGGAACGTGGAGGGTGCTGCCCTTGAGTTCATCCGTATCGTCATCGAAGTCCTCGAAGACTATACGAACACGACAAAGGGTACCAACAACAGAAAATCTTCCAGTAATACCAGCGATTCCTCGGCTGGTGGCACCGGCGATTCCTCAGATGGTGACACCGGCGATTCCTCGGATGGTGACACCAGCGATTCCTCGAAGAATGCGCATCCTTCGAGGAAGAAGTCTGTCACTATCAGCGCCAAGACTGTTTCCTCTATGG
>SFIS01000136.1 GCA_004555245.1 Bacteroidales bacterium | reverse complement strand
CCTCACGCTGCACCTTCAGAGAAGAAGAACCGCCACCCACTGTCATCATCTTCACGGCATTCTCGCCCACTACGAGGATATTCTTTACCTTATTAATATCAATAGGCAATACCGTCCCTCCTTCATTCTTTAGCAGAACGATACCTTCCTCTGCTATTTTCCTTGCGGCGGCGTAATGGCTTTCCGAGCAAAGGAATCCGTGAGGACGCTGGCGATTCATTGTAGTGCGATAGAACAGTCGCAACACACGGCGCACCTTGTCGTCAAGTTCCTTGGTAGTATATTTTCCTTCCTTTATGAGTCGCTTGTATGCATCGGCAAGATAATAGTTGTCGTATGCATTGGTTGCTCCCATGGTAAGACCGTCAGTCCATGTCCCGAACTCAAGGTCAAGTCCGTTCTTCACAGCCTCGTCGGTGTCGTGTGTTCCACCCCAATCGCTCACCACCACTCCGTCAAACTGCCAGTCCTGCTTCAATATCTTGTTGATCAGTATGGCGTTGTGACAGTTGTGCTGGTTCTTGTAGAGATTGTATGCACCCATGATTCCCCACGCCTTTCCTTCTGTTATGGCAGCTTTGAAGGCAGGGAGATAGATTTCATGGAGGGCACGGTCGCTGACAATGACATTCACCTGATGGCGATATTCCTCGTCGTTGTTCAAGGCATAATGCTTCACACATGCTGCAACCCCCTTTGATTGCATGCCCTGGATATAAGGCACCACCATTCGTGAGGCGAGATAAGGGTCTTCACCCATATATTCAAAGTTGCGTCCGTTGAGCGGAGTCCTGTAGATATTCACACCGGGACCGAGAATCATGTTCTTGCCACGATATAGGGCTTCCTCGCCAAGACTCTCTCCATATATCAGCGAGAGCTGAGGATTCCATGTGGCGGCAAGGCAAGTGAGAGCGGGGAAAGCCACACACGAGTCATTTGTCTGACCGGCCTGTTCCCACTCGTCCCACAGCACATCGGGACGCACACCATGAGGTCCGTCGTCTGTCCAGAAATCAGGAAATCCCAACCGAGGGACACCGGCAGAAGAAAACTTGCTCTGTGCATGTATAACCCTTATTTTCTCGTCAAGTGTCATTCGTTTCAGCGCATCTTCCACCCTCACCTCAATGTCCTTCGTTTCGTCGAGATAAACAGGCAGGCTTTGCGCTTCTACTGTCTGAACGCACAAGAGAGAGACTACAAGAGATATATAAATCTTGGTCATTGTCATATTTACTACTTATTCTTAGTTATTTCTTCTGAAACACTCTCACATACACCACTTCCATAGTACACGGCAGGGCGCCCTCGTCAACACCGTTCATTCCGCCCCATGAGCCACCCCATGCAAGGTTGAGTATCACATAGAATGGTTCGTTGTATGGCCAGTTGCGCTTGCCGCTTCCGTCGTTCTCGTAGTAGAGCAGTTTTTCGCCATCCACGTATGTCTGAATATACTGTGATGTCCATTCAATGGCATATACATGAAAATCTTCCTCCGCTCCGGCAAGATAACGTTCCTTGGTCACCTGAGTATTGTTGGCATGGTAATGTCCGAGAGCATGAAGACTCGAAGATACATAATTAGGATTGGTACCCACCTCTTCCATAATATCTATCTCGCCGTCGTCGGGCCATGCCTTAAACTTTACGGGCATCATCCAGAAAGCAGGCCATGTACCCTTGCCCTTCGGAAGTTTTATCTTTGCCTCAATATATCCGTATGTCCAACCCGTGCGAACATTGCCATAAAGACGTGCGGAATAGATCTTTCCGTCCTCCTTGAAGCACTTTATGCGCAATTTGCCGTCCTTCAGGTCTGCCACACGTGTTCCGGCGGGTGTCTTTTCCCTGACATAAGTCTGCAACTCATTGTTCACCCATCCCGGATTAGCCTCCTGATATGTCCACAGATTGCCATCGGGATAAGAACCGGAGTCGAACTCGTCGTTCCACACCAACTTATATCCATCAAGAGGACAGGTGATAGCCGACGGATCGGGGATTCCATCACCACCAGCCTGCTTCACCTTTATATATTCACGCGCGGCACCAGCCATAATAGTCACCACGCCCTCACGACTGTCGTAATTGCCATTCTTCTGCACTTTGACAGTCAATGTGGCATTCTGCTGAGTTGAACTTTCCGGACTTACCGTTATCCAAGAGTCACTTGTAGTTG
Organism: Bacteroidales bacterium; assembly: GCA_004555245.1. GTDB lineage: Bacteria > Bacteroidota > Bacteroidia > Bacteroidales > Bacteroidaceae > Prevotella. The sequence continues at coordinate 961 of SFIS01000136.1, read as the reverse complement.
CAGCCCACTCGTGATTGGTAGTAAGAGTGACACTCTGCTCACCTGCCTCGCCTGTGAACTCTAAAGACGACTTACTTAGGCTAATGTCATCTCCCCCACAAGCAGTGAGGCAAAAGAATAGAAGCAGGATTGAAATGATAGAATACTTTCTTGTCATAAAGGTTATTCTTTGATAAGAATGATATTGCTAATCTTTACATGCGTACCGCCAGGAGTACCGCCGAAGTCGAAGAAGAGCGAGAGCGATGCTGCATCACCCACCGGCAACTTCACACCGGTCACCTTGTATGTGAAAGGCTTGTCGGCTATTATTTGATGTCGGTCGGCTACAAAGAAGTTGTTGTCGTCGGCACCATCGGTCAGCTTGATTGTCACTCCAGGCATATCATTGTCACCTTCAACAGTGCAACTGAAGGTATAGCTGTCAGCCATTGAGGCACCAAGAGTAGTCTTTATCGGGAACTGACCCTGCCACTGCTGTGTACCGATCTGTGCCGGTATGTCAAGCTCCCATACATTACCTTCGTGACTCCATTTAGGATTGTCAATCTGACCCCAATCGTTGTTGGCAAACCATGGGGCCACTTCAACAAATGACTCACCACTGTCAACTGACTTCCACATGTTGCGCTCATCATCATAAGAGAGAGCCTCCTCGAAGTAAATCTTGCTAACCTTGACAACGGTGCCTGCAGGAGTACCGCCAAAGTCGAGGAAGAGCGACAGGGCAGCGGCATCCTTCAACGGCAGCGACACATTCTCAGCCTTATATACGAATGCCTTGTCAGCAGTAACCTCATGACGGTCGGCGAAGAAGAAGTTATTGTCATCGCCCGTATCTGTCAGCTTGATGGTAAGGCCCGGCATGTCGTTGTCTGATTCAACTACACAATAGAAGTTATAGCGCTTGTTCATTGAGGCGGAGAGTGTGGTGTGTATCGGGAACTGACCCTGCCACTGT
>SFIS01000135.1 GCA_004555245.1 Bacteroidales bacterium | reverse complement strand
CGGCGGACTACGTGACGCAGGTGGAGATAGTGCGCAACCACCACCGCCGACGGGTGGAGAAGGACGTGCCGAGCAACGAGGTGTCGATGAACATCCGCCTGTCGAACAAGGCGAAGTTCAAGCCGTTCGGACAGGAGGAAGCGGGAGCGGGCTATATGGAGGACGGCAATGATAAGTTGCAAGCCTTGCTCGGCGTGACGGGCATGATGTTCACCGGCAAGTTCCAGACCATTTGCTCGCTGAAGGGCGGTAACTACAAGAGCTTCGCACGGGCAGACATGATAGACCACTTCGGCGGCTCGGACGTGACGACACCCGCCACCAGCCTTTTCGGCGGCTTCGATGGCGGTGCGCCACCACAGGGCGAATATCTCTACCAGCGCAATGGCATGGCAACGCTCAACGGAATCCATAAGCTCGACTCGGCCACGACGGTGAAGGTGAATGCCGACTACAGCTACCACCGCGCCACGCACGACATCAGTCAGAGTAGCACGTATCTGACTGGCACAGGCGATTACGTGACCGTAAGCGAACAGACCTCGCCGCTGACGAAGGTGCATCTGCCCAAGCTGACGGTGAACTACCTGAAGAATGCCGACCGCGTGTATTTCAGCGAAACGTTCGTTGTAAAGGGGAAGTTTGAGCAGAACGAAGGGGATGTGATGGCCAATCAGCAGCTGGTGGAGCAGCGGAGGAAGACATCTTCGTTTGAGGTGGGCAACGACCTGTTCTGGATGGGCAGGACGGAGAAGGGCACTCGCCGACATGTCAATGCGTCGGTGTCGTTCAAAAGGACGCCGACATTGCGCTTGTCTTTCGTGAACGACGGACGGGGCTACGGGCAGACGGCGCAGTCATCGACGCTCTCGATGAACGTCGGTTCATCGTTCAACATCCCCATCGGCAAGGTGTTCCGGCTCAGTCTGCCTGTCAGGGTGAGCGCGATGTATGATGACGTGGAAACAAACCGCGTGGCAACGGGAGAAGTGAATGACATTCGCGGCTGGTCATTCACACCCAGCATCAATCCCGGCTTCGAGATTCATTCGCGCAACCGCCGCTTCTACCTCAGTGCCGGACTGGGGGCAGCACTGAAGGGACTTTATTATAACAAGCTCAACTACACCAAGCCCATGCTCAATCCCTCGATGGGCATCAACTACACTTTTTCTGCTAACAGCAAACTACAGTTCTCGACGGGCTACACGACGCAGATTGGCGACATGATGACACTGCTGACGGAGCCGATGCAGGTAGACTACCGCACGGTGCGCACCTCGTCGGGCATTATCGGCGAGTCGGACACCTGGCACACATCGGGCGACTGGAAATGGCAGCTTCCCACGCAGTATTTCACACTGAGCCTTGCAGCCAGCCACAACGAGGGCAGGCGCAACACGCTCTATTCACAAAGTGTTAGCGGCATCGACATCAGTAGCTCTGCCCTGCAACGCGATACTCGCAGCCGCTCCACCAACTTCTTCGTCAGCAGCACGAAGAACTTCCCTTCTATCTTTACCAAACTTGGTGCAGATGCCTCTTATGGTTTCGGCGACAGTGAGCAGGCCGTAAATGCCAACATCATCAAGGTACGCTCGAACAACTACAACCTCCACGGCAATGCCTCCGTCACCCCCATCCAGTGGCTCGAACTGCGCTACGACATCCGCTATGGCTGGTCACACTCCCGCTATTCCGAGGAAAGCAACACAGTAACCTCCCTTACCCATAGCGGTGCCATCCACGTTTTCCCCATCGCCACCCTCGACCTCTCCTTAGACTATGATCATGTGCGCCGCCAGATAACTACCTACCAATACAAGCGCATGTCCCTCTTCAACGCCTCGGCTCAGTACAAGTGGAAACAGTGCGTCCTCCGTCTGGAACTCACCAATCTCCTCAACCAGCGCAGCTACTCCTACACCGTCTTTGACGGCATCAATACCTACACCTATGACTACGGCCTCTGCGGCCGCACCGCATTGATAAGAACAACATTCAAATTATAATAGTTATAAACAGTTTATTGAAAAAGTCACTTGGCCAGTCCAAGAAAGTAATCATCCTCACACTCGTCTGCCTCGCTCTGCTCTGCGGTTGTCGGGAAAGAGAAAAGACCATCTACAAGGTGCCGCTGAGGAGCTCGCATACTGCCGAGTTCTCGTCCATGATGCGCATGGACTTCAGTTCCGAGGGCGAGTAGATGGTGCGGGTGATAAGATGTGCCAGCGTGGTGTTTATCTGTATCTCGCTCCAGCCATCTCTTCTGAGGAATTTGTCTATCTCAAGCTCGCGTATTGCCTGCAGGCATACCCATTCGGCGCCTATCTCACGTGCATCAGTATGCTCGATGGTATTCACGTCAACGAGGCGTTCAGCCTTCTTGCGCGACTCTTCCATCGTGGTCTTCACTGCGTC
>SFIS01000067.1 GCA_004555245.1 Bacteroidales bacterium | reverse complement strand
TTTTGCTTGTTTGCCTTTAATTTTGTGGCTGGTCAACGGATAATATTAGGGTATTTGGTACGTTTGGACGTAAAACACTGGCAATTATGCTTATTTGTATAGGGGACGGAATACGTGATTCTTTAATTCATATATGGAAAGCTCGTTGGCGACAAGAAGGGAGCATTGATGTCCGTATCCGACAAACTGCTTCTCAGGAAGAGGGCTATAATAGAGACAGTGAATGACGAACTGAAGAACATTGCTCAAGTTGATCATTCGAGACATAGAAGCTTTGGCAATTTCGTAGTCAACCTTCTGGGAGGTATAGCTGCATACTGCTACTTCCCAAAGAAACCATCCATACGAGTACAAATCGTTGATATTTCAAATGACAGACAGCTTACTTTATTCTAAAGTATATTCGTCGAACTCACGTTATATATTTACATTCGGGGTCTAAAAGTATATAATTGCCTAAATAAAAAGCCCCGGACACCGTGCTGATGCAAAGCGTCCGGGACTTTTCCGTAAAACATGACAGATGCGGATTTCCGCTATGTCCCGCAGTCAAGAAAGCAGGGGCATGGCTGCCATGGCAGTCATTTGGGCTGCTCGGTATGATACTCCTTCGGGTGACAAGGTTTAGCCTTGGGTGCGAGGTCAGAGGCATGAAGACCTTCTGCCTCTGCATCAGAGCCGGCGACATTCCAAGGGTCGGCGGTGTCTTTCCTGTCTATGATGTCGGTTTTTCTTGTCCAGAATTTTCCCATTGTAGATTGGCGGATTGAAGGTTAGGCACTCATCGTGCATATAAACGTTGTCTCAGGTGACGGCATGTGCTGTCTGTCCCGTGGCATACATCAGCAGATTCAGGCATAGCGCCGTGAAGAGATACATCACGATAAGAGGCACCGCACAGCGCACGCCATAGACCATGGCGTCGAAAACGGCTTCGAATGTCCTGAAACGCGCTATGCACAGACCGTAGCACAACGACGTCACAAGCAGGCAGAGAGACGCAAGCGGCACCATGCCGGCAGAGAAACTGCTGTGGGCTATTGTGCCTGTGGCACTCAGCAGTATGGCATGTGGGGTGAGAAGCATGAGCATCACGACAGCCACCATCACAAGCAGCACGGCAACGGAGATGCGGAACGAGACGCGCTCGATGTAGGTCGTCGCTGCCGCGACAGCCGGACGACGCGCTTTCGGCGTAAGGAGAAGGCTTGCATTTGCAAACAGGGCCTCAGCCCATCCGCTGCGCACCGTCACGCCGTATGCCAGACCGAGAAGCAGAAGCCACACCACCACGTCGGTGGCAAGCATATCTGCACAGCTGCCCACTATCCAGCGCATTCCGCGCGGCGTGAGCAACGACACTATGTCGCCGCGCCACAGCACACTTCCCAACCACGAGAGGAGGATGACGGCAAACGACAGGACGGCACTCGACAATGTGACGACTGCCATGGCTTTATGCAGGAGGCGGGATATGGTTCCGGTGGAGGGCATGGGAGAAAGAGGGTGGCGTGAGGGCTACTCCTCGTCGGGCACGAGGTTGTCGATGTCTATGATATGAAGCTCGAGGGCTTTGGTGACAAGGCGGGTGGCATTGATTCCGGACTTTCCGGGGAAGAGTTTCTGGATGAGTTCTGCCTGGCGCTTCTCCAAAGACTTGACACCGAAAGGCATGGCACGCAGCCCCGTGATCTGCTCTTTTGTATATCCCAGGGCGAGATGGCGCAAGAAACGCTCGTCGTATTCGTCTATCTCGTAGCGTATCTTCGCATCCTGCATCATCAGTTCAGAGCCTACGGTCTGTTTGAAGCGGCTGACGATTTTCTCGAGGATGGGCTGGTTGAACACCAGTTGCTTGCCACTCATCACCGAGACTACATCACGCCGCGTCAGCAGTTCGCCCGTCTTGAGGATTATGCCGTCGGCGCCGGCGTCAAGGGCATCTACCCACAGCTTCTCGTTCAGAATCTCACCGGTGAAGATCAGCACCTTCACTTTAGGCCGCGTCTGTTTCGTCTGCCGGCAAATCTCTACGCCGACGGTGGTCGAACCGCCAAGACCGAGGTCGAGCAGGACGAGCTGAGGTTCTTCCTTGCGCAGCAGTTTCCAGTACTCAGCCTCGTTCTGGGCTGTGCCGATAATCTCCGCTTCGGGTATGTCTGTACGTATGATGCCCTCTGTGCCTTTCAGTTCGAGGGCGACATCTTCGACTATGATGACTTTGAAGTTGTCCATGTTTTTATAATGTATAAGGTATGTTGGCAGGGGGTGTCATTCTGTCGTGACTACATCGTCAACGCGCACATCATGCTCGTCGTGCGGAACAGCATTAACTATCTGGAAAGGGAAGGCAACGCCGATGGTCTTCACGGATGTCCGGGCGAGGAAGCGGTCGTAGTAGCCTTTGCCTCTTCCGAGCCTGTAGCCTTCTCTGTCGAATGCCATGCCGGGCACGAGTGCCACCGCATCTGTCAAACTGTCAGGTTCGGCGACAGGTCCTGTGGGTTCCAGGATGTTGTATCTGCCGGCACGCAATTTGTCGGGACCATGACAGATGCGCAGCTCCATCTCCGTGTCAGAGACAACCTTGGGCAGCAGCACCGTCTTTCCTTCACGCCGGCACCATTCTGTCACCGCACTCACGTCAACCTCGTCGGGCAGAGGAGCGTAGGATATCACGGTAGTGGCATCATGCAGGCGGCGGTCGGAGAGCAGAAGGTTGCAGATTCTCGCTGACCAGCTGCGGCAACACACGTCTGTAGCAGCACGTTTCAGCTGACGTATGCTGCGGCGCAACGTATCTTTTTCAGCATGGACAGAGCCGTTGTTCATGGGAGTCATTCTGTTTTCTCTTCAGGTTTCTTGGGGAATGCCGTCCCGTCTCTGAACACTTGCAGAGCCTTCGCTATGGCAGGGTCGTCGAGGTTGAGATACTGTGCCAGGGCCTCTTCGTCGAGCATATTGTAGATGACACGGGCGTTAATGTATCTCTCCAACAGCCTGTGCGACTTGCGTATCATGAGATTGCGGCGCTGCAGTCCGTGCTTGTCGGCGTATGCGGCAAAGAGTTCTACGGTGTTCTGCTTCACAAGATAGTCTGACAGCTCCATCATCTCGCGGAAGTTGTTGAGTTTTATGCGGTTGTCGTCGGTGTATGTATAGGCGAACTGCATGATAAGCCCCGTCATGGAAGCCTGCTTGTAGTAGGATGTCATGTCTGTCGTATCTTCTGCCACGAAGATGTCGGGCGTGATGCCGCCGCCGCCATACACCTCACGTCCGATTGACGTGTGGTAGGCGGGACCGTCATGCTTTATGCTGTCCTGTGAGAAATACTCTCCGTGTTCGTAGCGTTCAATGAGGTCTTTCTCGTATGATGTCTCGTCGCCGAGCTTGTACGGTTTCTGTATGCATCTGCCCGAAGGGGTGTAGTATCTCGCTATTGTCAGGCGTATCATCGAACCGTCAGGGAATGAGATCTGCTGCTGGACAAGCCCCTTGCCGAACGAACGGCGGCCGATGATTGTACCGCGGTCGTTGTCCTGTATAGCCCCGGCGAATATCTCGCTCGACGATGCGGACACCTCGTTGATGAGCACGACAAGCGGAATCTGCTGGTATGCGCCCCGTCCGTCGCTCATGAAATCTTTGCGCGGCGACTTGCGTCCCTCCATGTAGGTGATGAGACGTTTTGCCGGAAGAAACTCGTTTGCCATCTGCACCGCCGTCTGCATATAGCCACCGGTGTTGTCGCGCAGGTCGATGACAAGGTGCTGGAGGTTCTCCTGCGACAGCGTGGCGAGGGCGATGAGCAGTTCGCCGTAGGTGTTCTCGCCGAAGTTCTTTACCTTGATATATCCCGTATCGTCGTTGAGCATATATGCCGCGGTGACGCTCTTTGTCTTTATCTCGTCACGGATGAGAGTGATGTTCTTCACCTTCTTGCTCCCGTAGCTCAGCACACCGATAGTGACCTTGGTGCCTTTCTCGCCCTTCAGCTTGTGCATCGCCTCTTGCGTGGTGACTTCCTTGCCCACGAAAGGCTTGCCATCGACTGCCACAATCTTGTCGCCGGCTATCACGCCGCCACGCTCTGCAGGACCGTCGGCAATCACATTCTGCACATGTATCGTATCCTCGCGTATGGTGAACTCGATGCCGATGCCGTAGAACGAGCCCTTCAGATCGTCGTTGCTCGTAGCCACTTCCTTGGCGCTCATATACACAGAATGCGGATCGAGCTCTGCCAGAATCTGCGGAATGGCTTTCTCCACTATCTCGTTGACATCAACGCTATCTACATATTGGTCGTCGATGATGTGGAGAAGATTCGTCAGACGGTTCGATTCGCTGTTGATGATATTCAGCTTGTTGCCCGAGAAGTGATTGGCGTAGAACGTGCCAATCAATATGCCGACAACCGTACACAAAGCCATCAGCAGGGGCATGAATCTGTTTCGTGTGTTCACTTTCTATATGTTGTTGTTTGAAGAAATGTCTTCCGGGTTCAATATTCTACATGTTGTTGTTTGGAGAATTGTCTTCCGTCTCTCCCGATGCCATGGCAGGGTTGTCAATATAGACTATCTCTATCCCTGCGCGGCGCAGGAGCTCGATGCCGTCCGTCAGCCTGTACTGCCTCAGATAGACGATGCGTCTTATCCCGGCTTGTATGATAAGCTTCGCACACTCTATGCATGGAGAATCGGTGACATAGAGCGTAGCCCCCTCGCTGTTGTTGTGCGAGCGTGCAAGTTTCGTGATGGCGTTGGCCTCGGCATGCAGCACATAGGGGAAGGTGATGTTTCCGTCGTCCTCACAGACATTCTCGAAGCCGGAGGGTGTGCCGTTGTAGCCGTCAGAGATGATGCGTTTGTCCTTCACCACAAGACAGCCCACCTTGCGGCGGCGGCAGTATGAGTTCTCTGCCCATATCTCCGCCATCCTCAGATAGCGGCAGTCGAGCAGCCTCTGCTTCTCTTGCTGCGAGGCGGAAGAGGCCAGTCGGGGCGGTTCTTTTCTATTCTCCATATTGCGATGAAATCATTTTCGGGTTATGCCGTTGCGCTCCATCAAAGCGTCGATGGAGGGTTCGCTGCCCTTGAAACGCACGAAGAGCGTCATCGGATGCTCTGTCCCGCCCTTTGAAAGGATACAGTCACGGAAGCGTTGCGCCGTCTCGCGGTTGAAGATTCCCTCCCGGCGGAAGACGGCAAAGGCATCCGCATCAAGCACCTCCGCCCATTTGTAGCTGTAGTAGCCGGCTGCATAGCCTCCCGAGATGATGTGCGAGAACTGCACGGTCATGCACGTCTCCGCCAGTTGGCGGTCGGTCACGGCAGGTGCCCACGCCTCTTTCTCGAAGGTCATGATGTCTTCGGCAAACTCACGTTTCTGTGTGTAGTATGCCATGTCAAGCAGTCCGAAGCTCACTTGGCGCAGACAACTCATCGCCACATTGAAGTTGCGGGCCTTCACGATGCGCTCTATCAGATGGTCGGGAATACATTCTCCCGTCTCGTGATGTACGGCAAAGGTGCGCAGGAAGTCCGCCTCGACGGCATAGTTCTCCATGAACTGCGACGGCAGTTCGACAAAGTCCCACAGCACGTTGGTGCCGGAGAGCGAGGCGAAGCGGGTGTTTGCGAACATACCGTGCAGAGCGTGGCCGAACTCATGCAGCAGCGTCTCCACCTCGCCGAGTGTCAGCAATGCCGGCTTGTCATCTGTCGGCTTCGTGAAGTTGGTCACGATAGAGACGTGCGGGCGGACGTTCTCGCCGCTTTTCCTGATATACTGGCTCTGGTATTCCGTCATCCACGCACCGCCGCGTTTCCCTTTGCGGGGGAAGAAGTCGGCGTAAAGGACGGCGAGGAAACTGCCGTCGGCGTCCATCACCTCGTATGCCTTCACGTCAGGATGATAGACGGGGATGTCCTTGTTCTCACGGAACGTGATTCCGTAGAGCGTCGTGGCAAGTCCGAAGACTCCCTTCACCACATTCTCCAACTGCAGATAGGGACGCAACATCTCGGCATCTATGTCGTATTCGGCAAGTTTCAGCTTGTGCGCATAGAAAGCCTTGTCCCACGGCTGCATCTCGAAACCGTCGCCTTCCATCCGTTTCGCCATCGCCTCCAGGGCTTTTCCCTCCTCTATGGCGGCAGGTTTGTACGACTCAATCAGTCTGTCCAGCAGGTCATACACCTTCTGCGGAGAATCCGCCATGCGGCGTTCAAGCACATACGAGGCATAATCCTCATATCCCAACAGCTGTGCTATCTCGCGGCGTATGTTTATCAGCCTGCTGCAGACAGCGAGGTTGTTCTCGGCATTGTCATGCGTACAGACAGTATTGTACGCCATATACATCTCCCGGCGAAGCTCGCGCTGCGTGCTGTATGTCATGAACGGCTGCCACGACGGATAGTCGAGAGTGAACAGCCAGCTCTTCGCAGCCTCGGCTGGCGCATTGCCGTTATCATTGCCGGAGACAACACCGGTGCGGCTCTTCGCCTCTTCCCTTGCAGCGGCAGCAGCGGCGTCAATGGCTGTCTGCGGCAGTCCGTCGAGCTGTCTCTCGTCTGTTATCAGCAGTTTGTATGCCTTCTTCTCCTTCAGGAGGTTTTGCGAGAACTGCAGCGACAGCAGTCCGGCCTCCTCCGTGAGTTTGCGCAAGGTCTCCTGTCCCTTCTCGTCGAGCAACGCACCGGAGCGCACTAAACCCATATACGTGTCCTCGAGCAGTTTCTTCTCTTCAGGGCTAAGCTCCCGCTGCGTCGTTTCTCCAGTTCCGTTGTATGCGTCATAGACAGCCTTCACCCTCTTGAAGAAGACGGGGTTGAGGCGCAAATCGTTGGAATGCTGCGTCAGCAGAGGCGACATCTTGTTTGCCAGAGCATCCCATTCGTCGTCAGTGTCGGCAGAGAGGATATTGAAGAAGACTGTCGAGGCGCGGTCCAGAAGGTCGTAATATCCGTCTTCCTTCTCGTCGTCGTATATGATGGTGTTGTCGAACGTAGGTTCAGCGGTGTTGCTGCATATACGCTCCATCTGCTCCTTCTCGCGCTGCATGCCCTCCATCATCGCTTCTTCGATATGCCGGAGAGTGAAACTGCCGAACGGAACGGTTCCGTGCGGGGTGTCATATTTATGGAAAAAGGGGTTGCTTCCTGTACTTGTCATCTTTCTTTTCTATCGGTTTTATAATGCACGTCTGCACCTGTAGAGTATGCCTGTTGATGCCTTGTGCTCTTAAGTTGCAAAAATACAAAAAAAACATGAATGCAGGACAAGACATTATACATATTTAACTAAGATTAAAGTAAGTGCGGGCAGCTACATATAAAAGGCAAATACCCGGCACCGTTCAGATTTAGCGGCAGAGCATGGTGGCGGCAGACTGTCACGCCAGAGGTTTCCGTCAGTCCATTCTCACGTTTTGACTGTTTCTTGCCCTACACTACTCATGGGGGCTCTCATCGTCGAAACTACGGGCTACATTCGCGACATCTGCAGGCACGATTCGTCATCACTGTCGGCTCTTTTCGCTGCTGACGTTTTGAGCGACGACACAAAACGAATGTCGGGGACAGACATGTTGTTAACAACCTGTCCACCCCCGATGTCTTTGTCTGCCTTTATGTCCCCGCCTGTCTTGCTGGGAGGACACTTCTTTGCGTCGTTTATCCTATAGTCTCAAGAATCTGTGCGGCATGAATCTTTGTCTTTATCTCTTTCGGCGAGAATATGCGTTCGATTCTTCCTTCCTCATCTACGAGGAATGTTGTGCGCAGCGTGCCGACTGTCTTTCTGCCACACATGGTTTTCTCTCCCCATGCTCCGATTTCCTGCAGCAGTCTCGTATCGACATCGGCAATGAGAGGGAAAGGCAGCGCATGTTTCTCTGCGAAGCGCTGATGGCTTGCCGCACTGTCTTTGCTGACACCGATGACGGCGTAGCCAGCCGCCTGCAGGTCGGCGTAGCTGTCACGGAGAGAGCATGCCTCTGCCGTACAGCCCGGCGTGTTGTCCTTGGGATAGGTGTAGAGAATGAATTTCTTGCCTTGCATCTGGCTTAGCGTAATCTCGTTTCCGTTCTGGTCGTATCCGAGCAGTTCGGGCAGTCTGTCTCCTGTTGTCATGATGTTTGTCGTATAAAAATGTTTGTATGGATATGCAGTGTTGCAGCAGCGGAGCCGTCGCATGGTGTGAGAGAGGCGGCAGGCGGCAGCGGCGGGTTGTCAGGCATTGCGCCGGAGGAATATCTCATGGTTGATGCATGACGGCAGTTCTTCTGCATAGTGCGTGACCATGATGAGCGTCTTGTTGCGCCGCTGGCAGAAAGTCTCGATGATATCTTTCACGCGTCGGCGGTTGATGAGGTCAAGTCCGTGCAGCGGCTCGTCGAGGATGAGGAGGGGCGGGTCTTTGACAAAGGCTCGTGCAAGGAGTACGAGACGCTGCTCGCCAGACGAGAGGGAGAGGAAGGTGCGGTCGGCGAGGCTTTCTACTCCGAAGACACGCATCCAGAAGATGCACTGTTCGCGTTGCTGCGCATTGGGTTTTGAATACAGTCCGTGCATGTCGGAGAGTCCTGATGCGACAATCTCGACAGACGGTATGTTGCGTTGGAATGCCCGGTGCATCTCAGGCGAGATATATCCGATGTTACGTTTGATGTCCCAGATGCTCTCTCCTTTTCCGCGCTGATGCCCGAAGAGGACGATATCGTTGGCATACGACTGCGGGTTGTCGGCACATACGATGCTCAGGAGTGTGGATTTTCCAGCCCCGTTCTCGCCTGAGAGAGCCCAGCGGTCGCCGTTACGGACAGCCAGCGAGAGGTCTTTCAGTATGGTGCGGGTGCCGTATCTGATGTTCACGTTGTTGAAGCGGATGACGTCATCGCTGTCTCCTGCTACGGGTGACGGTGTATCCGGAAGGGCGAGGATGTCATCCTTTAGCGGTGTCTCAAGCACATGAGGGGGTACGGGTGTTGCGGAAGCAAGATACTCCTGACGTGTCTGCTTCTCTCCAACCGTCATGTTCTCTACCTTCACGACATGAGTGACGAACTCAGGTATGTCGTCGCTCTTCGACTGTACGAGAATGACGCTGACGCGTGTCTCTGATGTGAGCACCTGCAGGAACTCGTGCAGCTGTCTGCGTGCATTGACATCAAGACCGATGAAGGGGTTGTCCATTATCAGAACCCTCGGGTTGGTGAGCAATGTCTTGGTGAGCTGGAACTTGCGCAGCTCTCCGCTCGAGAGCATTATGACGTGTTTGTCGAGCAATGTCTCAAGATGGAAGATATCATAGAGGTGCTGTCTGACGCGCTTGAGGCTACTGTGCATTGTCTCGCGCCGCTGTTCGTCGCGTGCGAGACGTGCCGCTTTCTCTTCGCTTGTCTCGTCTCTGACAAGGAAGCGGTCATATACAGTCTGCCGCGTAAGCCCTGTCTCGGCAATGCGGAATGCCTCGTCGAGGAGGTCGGAGACAAGTGGCGTCTCTTCGATGTCATGCTGGTTCCAGCGCTGCTGGTGGTAGTAGTTGGCGTCTGCAGGTCCGTAAGAATCGCGGAAGGTCATTGTCTTGATGTTGTCGCTGACGAGTTTCGCTTCCGAAGGAGCGAAATCGTATCTCACGGGATTGGTCGGCAGGAGGGCATGTGCCCCGGTTATGATGTCGATGAGCATAGACTTTCCGCCGCCATTGGGTCCGACGACGGCAATATGTTCGCCGTCGTTGAGCTGGAAGTTGACGGGTTGTGCCATACGCCATGCTGGCATACGGCACACGCCGTCGCTGATGCTGATGATATTCTGCATTATGTGGATAGGATTCTAAATGAGTTTGTTACGTCGTGCGAAGTCTTTCCACGACCCGTAATGCGGGCTTGTCGAGACGGGCGTGCCCATCTGCAGGAAGTGGCAGTATGCCGCGGCGAGTGCGTCTGTCGCGTCAAGGAACTTCGGCAGTTCGTCGTCAGAGAGCTTCAGCATACGTTTCAGCATGTCCGCAACCTGCTCTTTCGATGCGGAGCCGTTGCCTGTCAGCGCCATCTTTATCTTCAGCGGCGCGTATTCGTGAATAGGGATGTCACGCTGAATGGCAGCTGCGATGGCTACGCCCTGCGCACGTCCGAGTTTCAGCATCGACTGTATGTTCTTTCCGAAGAAGGGCGCTTCGATGGCGAGTTCGTCGGGGAGATACTCCTCGATGATGCCAGTGACGCGCTTGAAGATATGTCCGAGCCTGAGATACGGGTCAGCCATCTTCCGCATATCGATACATCCCATAGCTATCATCGATGCCTTGTTGCCGTTGACGCGCAGTATGCCGTACCCCATGACATTAGTTCCGGGGTCGATGCCCATTATGATATGTTCGGCTTTCGGGTGTCTGTTGTCCAAGGTGTGATGACGGTTTATCGGTCGAGGTAAGGATTGTGCGCCAGCTCGTAGCCTACTGTGGTTGAAGGACCGTGGCCGGTATAGACCTTCACCTCGTCGGGCAGCTGGCATAAGTAACGCAGGCTGTTGATGATCATGAACATTGAACCGCCGGGCAGGTCGGTGCGTCCGATGGACAGACGGAACAGCGTATCGCCCGAGAAGAGCACCTTCTCTTCCTCGCAATAGAAAGCCACGCCTCCCATTGTGTGTCCCGGGACGGCGATCACCTTCAGTTTGCTGTTGCCGAACAGTATGTCGTCGCCGCTGTTGAGGAACTCTCCGAGTTGCGGGACAAAGTCTATCGTCATTCCGAAAAGCGATTCCGCCTGTTGCTTCATCTCACGCACAAGGCGTTCGTCGCCTCTATGCAGCTGCAGTTTCAGTCCGAATGCCCTGTTCATGGCGTCTATCCCGAAGTTGTGGTCGAGATGTCCGTGTGTGGCAAGGAGGGCTACGGGAGTGAGTTCTTCTGACTTGATATAGTCAATGATTTCGTTCTGTTCGTCTGTTGTATATGCGCCACAATCAATTATGACACACTGTTTTGTCTCATCGCTGACGACATAGCAGTTCTCGTCGAGAGGATTGACATGGAATGTTTTTATGTTCAACACGTTGTTTATGGATATTTTTAGCGTAGTGATAAATACTTGAATAATGTTGCAGATGACGCTTCTGCGATGTCACTTCGTAATGATTCGCTCTACCATATCATCTGTTATCCACCCTGCTGTGCCGTCGTCGAGCACTACTTCGAGCCATCCTTTGACAGTGTCGTCAACGATTCTGAGGTGTGTGCCCTCATGCACGGTGAGCGTTTCTGCCGCATTCAGCTCCGGCGTTTTCTTCACATGACAGACATCCTTGACTATAACGGCTCCGTCGTCGGCATTGAGATTGCTGTATTGCGTGTATGCACAGACGTTGCCGATAATGAATATGAGGAATGCGATCACAGCCCCATAGAATCCCACCTGTCTCAGTATGACCGCCTCGGCAAAGAGATAGAGCAGTGTAGCGAGCACGACGGTGATGAGCGAGATGATTGCGATGAACGCCCAAGTGTCTGTATTGAACAGCCTTACGACGGCATCGAAACCGGCGACGATGAAGGATTGCTGGCGCGGCTGCATCTTGTCGATGGTCTTGTTGCGGGCTACGGCGAGGTTATGTGCTATCTCCTTGTCAGCCGGCAGCAGCAGGGCAGCCTTGTTGTATGCTATCACTGCCTTCGTGATGTTGTCTGAACGGAAATATGCGTTGCCGAGATTATAGTAGAGTTCGGCAGAAGGTGTCTTCTTCAGGAGCTGCTCGTATTCTGTTATGGCAGCCTGATAGTTGCCGACAGCGTAAGCCTTGTCCGCCGTGTCCTTCGATACGAGAGCCGCCTGCACATTCACAGAGCAGGCGATTTGCAGCGCCGCTGCGATGATGAAGACTGGCGTCATGATGTCCGGTGCGGCACCGTTGGCGTCGCCACCACCATTATTCTTTTCTCCCGCCGCCTTTCTGTTGCGTTTGTTCCCTTTCAGGAAGTCGTCGATTTCCGTTATGCCTTTCATTGCTTTCTGATAGACTCCAGCCATCTTTCCGCCCGCATCGCCCGGTGCATAGCGTGCATATTCGCACTCGTCGATAGCACTGACGAAGACATCGATGATGTCAGCCTCGACGCTGCGTGCAGAGAGGCGTTCGCGTATGTTGTCTCTTGAGAGTTCGACGACGGGGATGTTGAGTTTGTCTCCTACATATCCCCAGAGTGCCCTTAGCACTTCGTCATAGAACTGTTCCTGCTTGTGCTGCTTCATGAGCCGTCCGGCGAGTTTCAGTCTCTTTGCCGCTACCTTGTTCGCCTTGCGTCCTCTCATGCCCACGACATCAGCATTCATGATGGCGCGCTGGCGGAAGATGAAGACCAGTATGATGAAGACGGCGAGTATGGCAATGATGACAGCGTTGTACAGAGCCGTCCCGTAGAAGATGTCACGGTGCGTTGTAGCGCTGCTGCCAGTCTTAGCGGCGAGAATGTCGAGCTCTTTTTCCGTGAAGTCTGCTACAGTAGAGTTGCCTCCTTCGCCCGGTGTGACATGCAGTTTTAGTTCTTTTGTCTTCACTGTCTTGTATGCGTTGGCGTGCGTGTCGTAGTAAGTGAACTCGACGGCAGGAATGGTGAAATCTCCCTGATGTCTCGGGACGAAGAGGAAGTCGTATATCATGTTCCCCTCCAGTCCGTTGACAGAGAGGCGTGTCTTGTCTGTCGTCTTCGGCTCATATTTGTCAAAATCCTTCGGGAACGCCACTTCTGGCTGCTTTATAAGTTTCAGGTTGCCCACTCCGCTGACCACTACTCTGAGAGTGACGGGGTCGTTTGCCGCCACCGTCTGCTTGTTCAGAGAGCCTGATATGGAGAATTTTCCCACGCCGCCTGAAAATCCTTCCGGTCTTTGCGGTAGCGGGTCAACCTGAATATTTACTGCCGGTGCGATGATGTCTTTCTTCACTTCGATATATCCCGAGCCTCCGTTGAAGAACGCCTCGAATGGGTCGATGTTCTGATTTGCCTGCACTACGATGCCTTTATACGTAAGAGAAGGAATCTCGAGCTTGCCTGTCATCTGGGGATACATGACATACTGGTCCCATGTGACGCAGCGGTAGGGTCGTCCCCTGTAGTTTTCGATATGGAACGATTTCTGTTCCGGTAGCGGAATCTGCAGTGTATGGAATCCTTTGAGGTCAGGCATGTCGCCTTTCAGCTGTGTTAGTTCCACCTGCGTATATACCTTGTATGTGAGCAATACGGGTTCCTGCTCATGCACACGGTGTTTGTTTGCGGTGACAGTGATGAAGAGGTCGTTGCCGGAGATGTGCGAGCCCGCCTGTCTCACCTGTGCTGTCTGCTGTTGTCCGTGTGCAGACGAGGAAGACGACGAAGCCTGTCCGCTGACCACAATCTTTATTGCCGACGACGTGACATTCTTTCCGTTGACGACAGCATGTGCAGGCGGCACGACATAATGTCCGGGCTTGTCGGCCGACACGATGTATGTGTAGGTGACCGACGATGAGCTTGACGTATGTCCGTTGACCATCTGGAAGCTCGATTGTGAGCTTGTGCTGGGTCCCATAAGCACTTCGAGGCCGTCGGGGATATTGCCGGCACGGAAGCCTTTGACATCCTGTGTGGCGACGGTGTATCTCAGTCTGAACTGTTCTCCGACAGCCACCTGCTGCGGTGCCGACACCTGTATGGTCTGTGCCGGCGAGGAGATGTAACAGAGGAGTGTTATGAGAAAAGAAAAGAATCTCTTTGTATGCATTGTGTTCAGTATTCGTTTTATGTTCCGTCAGAGAGCGGCAGACACTCTGATATTGTTTCTTTTGTGATGTCCTGCACCCTTACCAGTTCTGCAGATGGCGTTTTCGCGACGGCTGTTGCTGTGCCTTCTTCATTCGCTGCTGCGTAGCTTTCTCTTGCTGCATGGCAGCGTTCAGCAGCTGTTCTCTGATTCTTGTTCTCGTTTTTTTCCTTTTCCTTGTCCTTGTTCTTGTCCTTGTTTTCGTCCTTCTTCTGGTTCTGGTTCTGCTTCGGCTGGTTCTTCATCTGCTTGAGGCATAGGGCGAGGTTGTATCTTGTCTCGTTGTCCTTGGGATTGTTTCGGAGTGCCGCCTTGTACGCCTCGGCAGCTTCTCCGAACTGTTTCTTCTGCTGCAGAATTACGCCCATGTTGTGATACGCCTGCGCCTTTCGCTGTTTGTCAGTGTGGAGCTGTGCGCTGTTCTGGAAGCACTTCATCGCCATCGAATCTTTCTGCTGCGCCATGAGTGCACATCCGAGATTGTACTGTGCTTCCGGGTTCTGTGCGTTAGCCGCCGATGCTTTCCTGTAAGTGGCCTCGGCCTCTTCATAGTGCTGGTTTCTGAACTGTCTGTTTCCTTGGCGTATGAGTTTTCTGTCCGTCTGTGCCGTTGCGTCCTGGAATGCGAGAAGCAGCATGATCAAGAGCAGTGTATTGCGTAGCATGCCGTTTCCGGATGTAGTGTGTGTCATGTATGTGATGTTCATAAACAGGTTCTGTATATGTATGTGACAAGATGTAGGAGAGTTGTCATGCCTCTTTCGCTGCGCCCTTCGGTTTGAAGAGGCTCATTCTCTTCTGCCATTTGGGCTTGCATTCAAACACGATGACTTCGATGATGAGCATGATGAGTGCGATGATTCCTACAAACTGGAACTGCTCGTCATACTCGCTATATACGACGCTTGCCACTTCGTTCTTCTGCATTTTTGCGAGTTCTGCGTTGAGTTTCTCCTGAGCCTGGTTAGTATTATCTACATGAATGTATGTTCCGCTTCCCGCCTCAGCTATGTCCTTGCACATTTTCTCGTTCAATGCAGTCATCACCGTCTGTCCTATATTGTCAGCCATATATCCTCCGTTCCCGTCTGGTATGGGGCTTCCCTTGGTTGAGCCGACGCCGAGGACAAAGACTCTGATGCCGTGTTTCTTTGCCTCTTTTGCAGCTTCTATCACTCCTCCCTCGTGGTTTTCTCCGTCAGTGATGATGATTATCGCCCTTCCGATGTTCTTCTGTTGTGTGAAGCTGTTCTGCGCAAGCGATATTGCTTTTGCGATGTCCGTGCCCTGTTCCTGAATCAGAGAGGGGTCTATGCTCTGCATGAACATCTTCGCCGAGACGTAGTCGGCGGTGATAGGCAGCTGCGTGAAGGCGTCTCCTGCGAAGACGACAAGTCCGATCTTGTCGTTTGTGAAATTGTCCACCATGTTCTCGACGAGCATCTTCGACTTGTCGAGCCTTGACGGTGCTACGTCTTCAGATAGCATTGAGTTTGATATGTCGAGGCATATCAGGGCTTCGATGCCGTGTCTTTTCTCGTTGCTCACCTTTGTTCCCATCTGCGGGCGTGCCAGCATGACGATGATGAGAGCAAGTGCTGCGACGAGGAGACAGAACTTGAACATTGGGCGGTGTCTCGACACATCGGGCATCTGCCGCCTTGTCAGTTCTCGATTGCCCCACATGCGCAGGGCCTTGTTTCTTTTCCACAGCATCCACATTCTCATGACAAAGAGTAGCGGAAGTATGAAAAGCAGGTAGAGATATGTAGGATCTTCGAATCGCATAGAGTGTTGTTGTTTGGTTTCGGCGGCATGAGGCGATGTTTCCGGCATGGTGTCAGCCGTCGGTTCTCTGCCGTTCCCTATATATATAATAAGGTATAGGGGATGAATATGTATTGCCAGACGTTGGCGTATGCGTTGTAGTATGCTACGGTATGCGTCTGAACCATGTCAGTCGCAACACGATTTCCATGAGCAGTGTGATGAGTGCAGTCATGGCGAAAGGCATGAAAGCCTCGTATCGCTTGGAGAATTTCTTCACGTTCAGTTTAGAGCGTTCGAGTTTGTCGATGTCGCTGTATATGCGTGACAGTTCCTTGTTGTTAGTCGCCCTGTAGAACTGTCCGTCAGTCTTTGAAGCGATGCCAGCGAGAGTCTTGGTGTCTATCTCGACAGGGATGTTGACATACTGCACTCCGCCCGCCACGGGCATAGGATAAGGCGCCACCTTGTTTGTTCCGACACCGATGGTATATACCCTTATGCCAAGGCTTTTTGCTATCTCAGCCGCAGTGAGGGGCGATATTTCTCCGGCGTTGTTGGAGCCGTCGGTGAGCAGAATGACGACTTTCGACTTAGCCTTTGAATCCTTCAGTCGCGTGACGGCGTTCGCCAGCCCCATACCTACCGCCGTGCCGTCTGCTATAAGTCCGCGCGATGCGATGTCTGTCCTGACATTCTGGAGGAGGTTGAGCAGCGACGTATGGTCAGTTGTCATCGGGCATTGCGTGAATGCCTCGCCTGCGAAGATCGTCAGTCCGATGTTGTCGTTCGGCCTGTCAGCGATGAACGAACCTGCTACCGCCTTCGCCGCCTCAAGGCGGTTGGGTTTCAGGTCTTCGGCGAGCATCGATGTCGATACGTCGATAGAGAGCATGATGTCTATGCCTTCAACGGTACGTTCGTCCCATGCGTTGCGTGTCTGCGGACGGCATAGGGCGAGCACGATGAGCGTGAACGTGGCGCAGCGCAGAGCCGTCGGCAGCCACGCGAGCCTCTGGCGCAGCGTCTTCGGGGCGTCGGCGAGGAGCCAGGTGTCGCTGAGTGTCATCGTAGGCTCAGAGCGTTTGCGGTATCTCACATACCATATCAGATACGGTATGAGGAGTATCAGTAGCAGGAAATATTCTTTGTTTGCAAATTCCATCTGTTTCTTTTCGACAAGAGTTGTTGTTTCGTGCTGTCCGGCTTATGCCATGATGAGAAGGCAGGGGCCTCTGCTGCACATCATTCTATGAGCTGCACAATCTGCCATATCGTATATGCGAAGAGCATCGCTGCCGCCACGGCGGCTATGCGTTGCAGCCATCTCAACGCCTTCAGTGTGACGTTTGTCTGTCGTTGGGCTTCGGTGAGTGTCTCTTCCTCGCGCCGTTCCTCCACCACCTCTTCAGTCTTTGTAGAGTTGATGAAGTCAATGGCGGTGACAAGGTTGCGGTCGTTCTCGTTGACAAGTGTCGAATACTTGGCGAACTTCACGAGGTCTGCAGTCTCGAACACCTCTCTCAGTTCTGCCACCTTCATAGGGTCCTCGTTCTGCAGGCGTTCTATAATCTCGCGTGTCGTCATCTCCATGGCAGAGAATCCGAATCGTTCTTCGAGATAGATGCGCAGCGCATCTGTCAGGCGCGTATAGTATTCCTTCTGGTTACCCTCTGCCGTGATGCGTTCGCTCTTTATCTCGTCGATGGCAGACATAGCCTTGACGTGTGCCGGTATGCGTTTTATGATGCGGAAGGAGATGCGTATGGGCTTGTTTCCGCGGCGCAGCAGATAGCACAGCATCGCCATGACGAGGAGCAGCGACGTCACGACATGCATGATGACGAGTGGTTTCCACTCGTCGAAAGAGAAGGGGTTGGTCTGTATGTCCTTCGGCGGGAAGAACTGGTCAAGCTTTGTAGTATCTACCGGCACGTCAATCACTTTCAGTGCGAGCTGCCTGCCCACAATCTTCTTTCCATCGACAAGGACGGAGAGCGGCTGTATGTAGTGCAGCTTGGGTTCGAAAGAGGTCAGTGTATATACGATGGTCTGCTTCAGCGTGCCGTCACTGTTCTGCACGCTGTCGCCGTACATCTGCTCCACCACCTCCACTCCCGGTGCGATGGCATGGTTCGAGCTGAAGTCTGGGAACATCACGTCGGCACCGTTCTTTGCCGTCACCGAGAGGAAGAGATGACACTGGTCGCCGAGCACTATCTCCAACGAATCGAGTGCCTGCTCTATCTTCGGCTTCTGTGCGAAGACTGTCAGACTGGTTGATATGAATAATAAAAAGAGGAGTTTCTTCACCGTTAGTTTCTTTTGATAACGTCCATAAGGGTTGGCATGCCTCGTCGAGGCTTGCCAACCCGCTCTGTTTCGGGTAGTCTTATCTTCTTTGTTTGAAGAGCATCAGCAGCTGTCTTACATAGTCGTCGGCAGTAGAGACGGAGACGCTGTCCACGCCTGACCGCGCGAAAGTGTCTCGCAGGTCATCCTGACGGCTCTGCCATCTTTCGTGATACGCCGTTCTGACACGTCTTGACGATGTGTCGAGATACTGTTCGTGTCCTGTCTCGGCATCCGCCACCCTCATCAGTCCGATGTCGGGCAGCTCGCTGTCGCGCCTGTCATACACCTGAATGGCGACCACGTCGTGCTTCCTGTTGCATATCTGCAGCTCTTTAACGAAAGGCTTCTGCTGGTAGAAGTCGCTCAGGAGGAAGGCTGTGCAGCGTCGTTTCTGCATCCTTGTCAGAGTCTCCACCGCCTGTGCGATGTCTGTCCTGGTGCTTTCCGCGTGGAAGTCGAGCAGTGTGCGTATGATATACAGAATGTGCTTGCGTCCTTTCTTCGGCGGTATGAATTTCTCGATATGGTCAGAGAAGAAGATGACGCCGATCTTGTCGTTGTTCTGTATGGCAGAGAAGGCTATGGTTGCTGCAATCTCCGTCACCATCTCCCGTTTCTCCTGACAGTCCGAGCCGAATGCGAGCGAGGCGGAGACATCCACCATGAGCATGACGGTGAGCTCTCGCTCTTCCTCAAACACCTTGACAAAGGGCTTGTGGAAGCGTGCCGTCACGTTCCAGTCGATGTCGCGCACATCATCCCCGAACTGGTATTCCCTCACCTCAGAGAACGCCATTCCCCTGCCTTTGAAGGCCGAGTGGTATTGTCCGGCGAAGATGTTCGTGCTCAGTCCGCGCGTCTTTATTTCTATCTTCCTTACCTTAGAGAGTATGTCGTTTGTGTTCAACATCTACGGTATGTTATTGTTGCATTCTGCCTGCAGCGCCCCCTGGTGACAGAGGGTGCGGCATGGTGAGGGTGCGTTTACGGCACCTGCACCTTGTTGATGATCTTCGAGATAATCTCTTCTGTCGTGACATTCGTCGCCTCCGCCTCGTACGAGAGGCCTATGCGGTGTCTGAGGACGTCGTATGCTACTGCGCGCACATCCTCCGGCACGACATATCCGCGGCGCTTGATGAAGGCGTAGGCGCGTGCAGCCTTGGCGAGATTGATTGAAGCACGCGGCGAGCCTCCGAACGAGATTAGCGACTTCAACTCTGCCAGCTGATACTGCTGCGGATAGCGTGTTGCGAAAACGATGTCAGCGATATACTGCTCGATTTTCTCGTCGATATACACCTCGCGCACCACCTCGCGCGCACGGCGTATGGCATCTTTCGTGGTGACGGGCGAGACAGCGGGCAGCGAGCCGGCAAGGTTCTCGCGAATGATGAGCTTCTCCTCCTCAAGCGTCGGATAGCCTATCACCACCTTCAGCATGAAACGGTCCATCTGCGCCTCGGGCAGAGGATAGGTGCCCTCCTGCTCGATAGGGTTCTGCGTCGCCATCACGAGGAACGGCTCTGGCAGGGCGAACGTGTTGTCGCCGATGGTGACCTGATGCTCCTGCATAGCCTCAAGCAATGCCGACTGCACCTTGGCGGGCGCGCGGTTGATCTCGTCGGCAAGGACGAAGTTGGCAAAGACAGGTCCCTGCTTCACATGGAACTTCTCGTCTTTCTGCGAATACACCATCGTGCCCACGACATCGGCAGGCAAGAGGTCGGGTGTAAACTGTATGCGGCTGAAATCAGCATCGACGAGCTTTGACAGGGTGTTGATGGCAAGCGTCTTGGCAAGTCCCGGCACACCTTCGAGCAGAATGTGGCCGTCGCTGAGCAACGATATGAGCAGCGAATCGACAAGATGTTTCTGCCCTACGATAACTTTGTCCATGCCCATGGTCAGGTTCTGTACAATGCCCGACTCCTGTTCTATTCTGATATTCAGTTCACGGATATCCATTTTCTGTGCTTTTTCTGTTTTGTATTTTGGTGAGAGAAGACGGCTCAACGCCTTGGGCGGCTGTCTTCTCTCACCTTATTTTTGTTTGTATGTAGGTTATTCTTCGTTCAGCGGCACGGCGAAGTAGCCTTTCTTCCCTGACGGATAGACGCCCTGGATATAGAGCACTGGGGAAGCCGACTTGCTTGCGTCTTTCACTATCTTCACAAGGTCGTTGACAGTCTTCACGCTCGCGTCGTTCACCTTCTGAATGCAGAAGCCGGTCGGCACGCCGTATTCCTTGAACTTGCCGTTGTTCACCTTCGCCACCTTGATGCCGTATGTGACATCCAGCTCCTTCTTCTCGCTCTCGTTGATTTCACGCAGACTTGCACCGAGCACGTCGAGGTCAGCGTCCTTGACCACCTTTGTCGTGCCCTGCTCGTTGCGCAGCGTTATCTCAACGGTCTTCTTCGATTTCTTGCGCAGATAGGTGACGTTCACCTTGTCGCCCGGACGTTTCGTTGCGAGATATTCCTGCAGCTCAGCCATCTTCGTTATCTTGTGGTTGTCAACAGCCACGATGACGTCGCCCTTCACCAGTCCGGCATCCTGCGCCGCGCCGTCGTCGGTCACCTCAGCGATGTATATGCCCTCGTTCGTGCCGAGGTCCACCTCTTTCTGCTGCTCTTTCTGGGCGTCGATATAGTTGCGTACATCCTGCCCCTGTATTCCGAGCAAGCCGCGCTGCACTGTGCCGTACTGCTTCAGGTCAGCCACCACCTTGTTCATAATTGTGGTGGGTATGGCGAAGCCGTAGCCCGTGAAGTTGCCCGTCTGCGAATAGAGCATGGCGTTGATGCCTATCAGCTCGCCGCGCACATTGACGAGTGCGCCTCCCGAGTTGCCGCGGTTGATGGCGGCGTCTGTCTGTATGAACGCCTCCACTCCGTTTGCCCCGAGCGACCTTGCCTTTGCCGACACGATGCCGGCTGTCACCGTGGCGCGCAGGTTGAAAGGATGTCCGATGGCGAGGACCCACTCGCCCACCTTGATGTCGTCAGACGATGCCACCTTGATGGCAGGCAGGTTGCTGCCGTTCACCTTGATGAGTGCGAGGTCGGTAGTCTTGTCCGTGCCTATGATGCGTGCGCTGAACTCGCGGTTGTCGTTCAATGTCACGGTCAGTTCGTCGGCACCTTCCACGACATGGTTGTTCGTCACGATATATCCGTCGGCGCTGATGATGACGCCAGAGCCGGCACCCTCGCGCTTGGGTGTCTGCACCTTGCGCTTCTGTCCCTGTCCCTGGTTGCGCTGTCCGAAAAAGCCGAAGGGGTCGAAGAAATCTCCGAACGGGTCGTTCTCCACTTCCACGTCCTGTATCTTTGAGTTCTGCAGATATTTTATATGTACGACACATGGCAGAGCCTTCTCCGCTGCCACGGTCAAATCAACCGGCTGCCCTGCCACGACAGGAGGACACGCTGTCATTTCTTTTGCATCTGTGCTTGCCGCTGCCGCTCCGAGAGCCGACATTAGGCATACTGAAAGAATGATCGTCTTATTCATTTTCGTTAACATTTAAAAAGTTCTGAATGCAAAGTTAATGTATCGGTCGGACTTACACAACTTTACTCTCCTTTTTTGTCCCATTTTAACATTTTGGTATATCTGCATAACACTCCTTTAATACTCTGAATATGATTTTTGTATAAATTTTAATTAATTCTGACATTTCAGACATTCCGCCGCTTCATCCCACGCCCGTCGCCGCTCTTCCCGCAACATCTTTTCCGCCCCGTGCAGCCACCCCCTTCCTCTCCCCTGCCCCATACGCATCGCATGAGACTATCTATCGTCTGCCGGATGGAAGGAGACAGAACGGTGTCAATGACATTTTGCAGGCGATTCCCGTTATTCACCTTACATTTTGTCAATACCACCAAAATGCTTATATAGTATGTCTTGGCTGCAAAAACCGAGCCGGAAGTTGAAAAATCTTGACAAACAGAAATCATGAAATTAACATTTCAAAATATTGTTGTCCGCTAAACATGAAAAGTCAGTTTGAACCCATTGTCGTTCAATGAATTCAAACAAAACCACCTATTCCAAGCCCTCATGCGCGTATGTGT
>SFIS01000134.1 GCA_004555245.1 Bacteroidales bacterium | reverse complement strand
TTGAATGAACATGAACTACAAGATTTGCTTTGTATGCACAGGCAATGCCTGTCGGTCACCATTCGCAGAATGTGTGACGAAGAAACTCTTGGCAGATGCCGGAATAGGCGACATCGAAGTGTTCTCACTGGGCACATTGGACTGGGGAGAGAATCCTCGTGATGTTGCAATGGTGGATGTGGCGAAGGAACTGGGCTATGAATTAAGTGGTACGACTATGGTTATGACACGTGAGAAACTGATGGCAGCTGATGCGATCATTGTGTTTGACGAGCGTCACCGTGATGCCATAACACGAGTATTGGACTATAGCCATTGGAACAGAATCGTCCTGTTCAATAAGATAGCATTGGATGAAGATGGTAATGTGGAAGACCCTCATTACCAGACTGCAGCTGTATATCGTCGTGTGGCTAAACACATTGAAAACGGTTGTAAACGATTGGTAGAGCAGTGGAAACTACAGCCACCAAAGCTAGAAGGTTAAGGATTGCATGACAACAAAGATTATATCCCTTTGGCTAATGTGGCAAACAGGCACAATAGACCAAAGGGATATTTTTTTCGGTAGAAAGTAGTGTTAGATGATAGACAATGGTTACAAATGCCACTCTCTTATCATAGAAGTAAAACAAAACAGTGGAGGTTACGAAGATGAACGGAACGAACAGCGAGAGGAGAAGCCAAGTCTTGCTTGGATTATCCCGAGTCGTGAGAGACGAAGCCGAAGGCAACGGAACGAACAGCGAGGGGAGAAGCCAAGTCTTGCTTGGATTATCCCGAGTCGTGAGAGACGAAGCAGAAGGCAATACGTCAGAAGCCGAGAAAGATTGGTTGCGCCGCATCTGCGGTGGACAGCCCGTAACGGAACAGAAGACTGCCCCAGCAAAGGAGGCTGAGCACAAGCCTGTGGCAGAGAAGAAAGCCAAAGGGCATGGGTTTGGGGATATTGCTGGCATGAATGAGTTGAAGGAGTTCGTGACAGAGGGTTTCATCAACGTTCTGAAAAACCGCAAGTGCGCCGAGGTGTATGGCATCAAACCTCCCTCCATGCTCTTCTATGGCCCTGCTGGTTGCGGCAAGACATTCTTCGCCGAGAAGATGGCTGAGGAGATTGGTATCAACTTCATGAAGATTGTGCCTGATGACCTTGCCTGCACATGGGTACACGGAACACAACAGAAGATTGGCGAGGTGTTCAAGGATGCGGAGAAGAAAGCACCCACACTGCTGTTCTTCGACGAGTTTGATGCCATGGTACCCAGACGCTCTGGTGAGGAGATTAACCAACACTATGACAGTGAGGTCAACGAGTTTCTCTGTATGCTCAACAATGCCTCCGAACGTGGTGTATATGTCCTTGCCGCCACCAACCATCCTGAACGCATCGACAGGGCTGTGCTGCGGACAGGGCGTATCGACGAGATGGTGTATATAGATATGCCCGACAAGGAAGCCCGCAAGAGTCTGTTCTCATTGTCACTCTCCAAACTTCCATCGGATGAGGGGATTGACATCAACAGACTGGCAGAACTGACTGAGGGTTACAACTGTAGCGACATCAGTTATATAGTGAGGTCAGCGGCAAGAAAGATGTTCAATGCCACTATCAAAGAAAAGACGGACGAGTACCAGCCTATCAGCCAGACGTTGCTCGAAGAAGTCATTTCCAAGAAGCGTCCTTCTGTCAGTGGCAGAGACTTGCGGGAATACGAGCGAGTGCGGAGTGAGTTCTCTCCAAAGGATGAGGGTTGTCGCCACGCCACTATAGGTTTTAGATGAATAATAATCAAAATTAGAAATATATGAAAGAAAAAATTTTGGAAGCATTCAGAGACTTGGGTTTCAAGTTGGAAGAAGAGGAAGGCATGGGTTACTGTTTCAACTACGAGGGACTGAACCTGCTGTACATGTACAATGAGAACGATGAGGAGTTCCTCAACATTGCACTTCCTGGCATCGTTGAGGTTGAGGAAAACAGAATGTTGCAGATTTGCGCCTTGTTGGAGAAGATCAACTCCACGTTGAAGTATGTCAAGACGTATATGCTTGGAAACAGCGTCTGGTTGTTCTACGAGCGTGAACTGTTTGGAGAGGAAGACCTTATGACCGTAATCTCACGCATGATACTTCACTTGGAGGCGGGCCTTGTCTTTGCTCGCAAGGCGATGGCTGAGATTGAGGAAACGATGACAAGCGATTCCTCTGATGATGACACTACAGACGAAGCAGAGGAAATCGTGGTAGAGGAAATTTCTGATGATGGTGACAACTAATAAACAGGAGGTAAAGACTATGACAAAGAAAGAAATGATATTTGAGGCTATCGAGAGCCTCGGCTACAAGCCTCATGTGGATGATGACGGTGACATTTGCGTCCGCTTCCAGATGAAAAGCATCTTCTTTTTGACGGGTCAGGAGGAAGAGCAGTATATTTCG
>SFIS01000066.1 GCA_004555245.1 Bacteroidales bacterium | reverse complement strand
CTGTTCCTGATTTACCCAGGGTGTCGCTACGCTTTACCCTGGGCTATGCGCTTTTGCGCTTTGCCTTTCCTTTCAGCCGGCGACCTTTGGTTCAGCGCGACAAACATAAAAGTTGGGTCAAGTGGCAACCAGCCTTTAGGCTGGTAAAAGTTGTTTTTGTTGTTGTCAACAGACAACATAGAGTTCACAATCAGACCGTTGTTTCTGTTGTCTCTGTTGTCGTAAAAACCAAAGCGCAAAAGCGTTAAATATCCTGTTGTTATCTACGCTTTTGCGCTTACAGCGCGCATGGACAATGCCCAATTACACCCAGGGTGCCGCTTCGCTCTACCCTGGGCTATGCGCAGGTTGCCCCTTCAGGGCGTTATTACTGATATTTGCACATCAAACTGTACACCATAGTGTAAGGTAAAAAAATGGTGGAGAAAGAAAGATATGGGAAATGAGAAAAACCTCTCATGACATTCAGCTGTCGGGATGTGGACCGGCAGAGATGTCGTGAGAGGTTTTTTAGTATGTAAAGGTTGGTTTGCTCTAATCCTGCGAGCCACCGGCGAGGTCGAGAAGCTCGTTGGTGATGGCCTGCTGACGCGACTTGTTGTATTGCAGGTTGAGCTGACGCAGCAGTTCGTCGGCATTGTCTGTCGCCGTCTGCATCGCCACCATGCGTGCCGCATGCTCAGAGGCGTTGCTGTCGAGAAGTGCGGTGTAGAGCTTGAGATTCAGATATTGCGGTATGAGTTTGCGAAGGACGGTCTCCATGTCAGGTTCGACAAGGAAATTGTCGTTCAGCGGTTTCACCGCCTCCTCCTTCACCGTCTGCTGCTGGGCATGCAGGCGGAGATATTCCTGGCTCTCCTTTGTGGCGATGGTGGAAGTGAGGTCACGTCCTTTATCGGCAGTGAAATCGACATCGTTGATATTGATGGGCAGGAACTGGCGGTGTGTGAGAATCTGTGAGCCGGCACTCTTGAAATGATGGTAAATCATCTCCACACGGTCTAACTCGCCTTTCCGGAATTTTCTGCCTATCTCGCGAGCAATCTCGATACACTGCTGTGCGTTGGGATGGTCGCAGAGCGTAGTATAGTCTCCCGCGGCTTTCAGTCCCGTCTTCGCCACTTTCTCAGCCACTTTTCTGCCGACAGGATAGACGACGATGTCATTGATGCCTTCTGCCCTGTAGCGTTGCACTGTTGTGAGGAGCGACTTGATGACATTGGCGTTGAAGCCACCGCACAACGAGCTGTTGGAGCTGAAGACGACCACAGCCACGCTCTTCACCTCACGTTCGGCAGAGAAGACCGTTTTGGCATCGGCTTCGCTTGCGAGGAATGTCTTGAGGATATGTTCGAGCATATTCTCGTATGGCAGCATATTCTCTATCATCACCTGTGCATGGTGTAGCTTGGAACTTGCTACCATCTTCATCGCACTCGTTATCTTACGGGTGTTGTTGACAGAGGCTATCCGGTTTTTTATTTCTTTAAGTGACGGCATTCTATTGTAGTTGACAAGTTAGGGAGGATAAATCATTTATACTGTCCGGCAACGTCAGCCATGACGTTCTCTATGACAGCTGTCATGCTGTCGTCGATGCTTCCGCTTCCGAGTTTGTCTATGACTTCCTGGTGTTGTGTCCGCATGACATCGAGGAACTGCTCCTGACACTCGCGCACTCTTTCTACCGGGACGGGAGCCATAAGGCCGTGCGTTCCGCAATAGAGGATTGCTATCTGTTCTCCGACAGGCATAGGAGAATACTGAGCCTGTATGAGGAGCTGGTTGTTCTTTCGTCCGCGGTCGAGTGTCATGGCAGTCACGGCATCCATATCACTTGAGAACTTGGAGAAAGCCTCGAGCTCGCGATACTGCGCCTGGTCGATTTTCAGTGTACCCGCCACTTTCTTCATCGACTTTATCTGTGCCGAGCCTCCGACACGCGACACGGAAATGCCGACGTTGATGGCAGGGCGGAAGCCTTGGTTGAAGAGGTCGGATTCGAGGTATATCTGTCCGTCGGTGATGGAGATGACATTTGTCGGTATGTATGCCGACACGTCTCCCGCCTGCGTCTCGATGATTGGCAGTGCAGTGAGAGAGCCGCCGCCCTTCACTTTTCCCTTGAGACATGCGGGGAGGTCGTTCATCTGCTCGGCAACTTCCTGCTGTTCGTTGATTTTCGCGGCACGTTCGAGGAGACGTGAGTGGAGATAGAAGACATCACCGGGATAAGCCTCACGTCCTGACGGGCGACGCAGGATAAGGGACACCTCTCTGTAGGCGACAGCCTGTTTCGAGAGGTCGTCATAGACAACGAGTGCGTGTTCACCCCTGTCTCGGAAATACTCTCCAATCGCCGCGCCGGCAAACGGAGCGTAATACTGCATGGCAGCGGGGTCGCTGGCAGTGGCCGCCACGACGATGGTGTAAGGCATGGCGCCGTGCTCTTTGAGGTTCTGTACGAGAGCCGCTACCGTCGATGCTTTCTGTCCGATGGCGACATAGATACAATAGACGGGCTTGCCCTGCTCGTAGAAGGAGCGCTGGTTGATGATGGTATCTACGGCGATGGCGGTCTTTCCGGTCTGTCTGTCACCGATGATGAGCTCACGCTGTCCTCGTCCGATAGGAATCATGGAATCCACCGCCTTGAGGCCGGTCTGGAGAGGCTGCTTCACCGGCTGTCTGTAGATGACACCGGGAGCCTTTCTGTCGAGAGGCATCTCGAAAGCCTCGGAGAGGTCGATGTCTCCCAGACCGTCAATGGCTTGTCCGATCGGGTTGATGACACGTCCAAGCATATTGTCGTTGACGCGGATGGAGGCGATGCGTTTTGTACGTCTTACAGTCATGCCTTCCTTGATGCCGCTTGTCGAACCCAGGAGGACGCAACCCACGTTGTTCTCCTCAAGGTTCATCACGATAGCCATTGTGCCATTCTCAAACTCGAGGAGCTCGTTGGCCTCAGCATTCTTAAGACCGTAGATACGTGCCACACCGTCGTTTACGGTGAGTACGGTACCTACCTCGTCAAAATTCTGCTCGGCTCCGATATTGTTGAGTTGTTGAAGCAATATTTCAGATACTTCGCTTGGTTTAATCTTGTCCATCTGATTATTTTAGTTTTTTGAGGATGCTGTTGAGTTGCGACTTCACGCTTGCATCCATACGATAAGTGTCATACTCAAGGATGAAGCCTCCGATGATGTCGGGGTTCACCTCAGTGAGGAACTCCACAGTGCCCTGTGTCTTTCTCTCCACCATGCGTTTCATCTTGGCTTCAGTCTCAGGCGAGACGGCAGCGGCAGTGATGAGACGTCCGTGGATGATGTTCTTCTGCTCGCGGTAGAGAGTGATATATGACGATGCGATGAGTTGCATGACCGGTTCCCTACCCTCTTTTACTACAAGATGAAGGAAGCGCTTGGTGAGTGCGTCGATAGTCTCGCCGCAGGCAGCGGCGAGCAGTTTCTCCTTCATGTCGGCGCGAAGCATAGGGTTGTCGATGGTCTGGCGCAGCTGCGGCAGTTGAGTATATGCCTTGAGAAGAGCCGTCATGTCATGACAGACCGCCTCATCGCATCCCGCTTGCATGGCACTCTTGTGCAGGGCGCGAGCGTAGCGAATAGATATAACGCCTAAATCCATACTCTATACCATTAAATTATTCAGCGTTGGCAGAAACCTCATCCAGCAACTTGTCAACATATTCCATCTGCTTCTTGTCGTCAGAGAGATGCTGACGCAGGATTTTCTCGGCAACGGAGATGCTGAGAGCTGCGACCTGCTGCCTGATGTCGGCTATGGCAGCCTGCTTCTCAGTTTCTATCTGTGCCTTTGCCTCCGAGATGATGCGGGCACTCTCCTCACGTGCTTTTGCTTCAGCCGAGGCAATCATGTTGTCGCGTGCGGCAGCAGCCTCTTTCATGATGACAGACTGACGCTCTCGTGCCTCCTGCAGAAGCTTCTCGCTCTCAGCCTGTATGTTTGCAAGCCTCTCGTTTGCTTCGTGAGCCTTACGCAGGCTGTCGTCGATGAATTTCTTGCGTTCCTCCACCATATTGACGATGGCAGGGAAGCCGAACTTCGCAAGGACGAAGAAGATGACGAGAAAAGCGAGCAACATCCAGAACAGGAGACCTAAATCCGGCGTGAGAATAGCAGGCAAATTCAGTGAATCCATTCGTTTGTCTTTTCTGTTGTTGTTTGAGAAGTAAAAAAAATAAATTGCCGTCCCATGCGGGCGACTTTGACGCACCCCTTCCGTCACCGTCCCTGTCTCCAGTCGTGCGGCAGTCATGACGCCGGGGTCGTAGGGAAGGTGCGTAAGGTGGCGAATCTGCGATGTTTGTCTTAGATAAGGAATGCGCAGGCAGCGATAGCGAAGAGAGCACAACCCTCGACGAAAGCAGATGTAAGAATCATGTTTGTCTGAATCTTGCCCGTTGCCTCCGGCTGACGTGCGATAGCATCCATTGCGCTGCCGCCAATCTTACCGATACCAAGACCTGCACCAATCACTGCAATACCTGCTCCAAGGCCGCAACCGAGTGCTGCGAGACCTTCTGCTGCTAAAATAGAAATCATAGTTATAAGTTTTTTAAAGTTATGAATTTGTTTTGTTTTTTTCCTTTTATTATCAGAGGCGTTGCTGCTCCTGACTGTATAGTTCGTCACTCTGCGTGATGATCTACATGTGCGAGGCCGATGAATACAGCGGAGAGAAGCGTGAAGACGTATGCCTGCACGAATGCGACGAGCACCTCAAGGCAGTTCATGAACAGGAGCATGACGGCACTGAAGAGGTTCAGTCCGATGCCGTAGGCTACTCCCATCGACCATCCGAGGAAGATGACGCATGTGAAGGAGAGTATGACGGCATGTCCTGCCATCATATTGGCGAAGAGACGAATCATGAGCGCGAACGGCTTTGTGAAGACGCCGAATATCTCAATCGGTATCATGAGCAGTTTCAGCGGTCCCGGCACTTCAGGCCATAGAATCTCTTTCCAGTAGTGTGCGTTGGCGAAGATGTTGATGGCGAGCATGGTGCAGAGGGCGAGGAAGAGTGTGATGTTTATGTTGCCCGTGACGTTTGCCCCTCCGGGGAAGACGGGCAGCAGTCCAACCATGTTTGTCGTGAGAATGAAGAAGAAGACGGTGAGGAGATAGGGTGCGTAGGGCTTGTAGTATTTCTCGCCGATACAGCTCTTTATCAGATCGTCGTGTATTGTCATGACGAGCATCTCCACCGCTCCGACGAAGCCTCGCGGAGCCTCGCTCTGGCAGTCGCGCCTCTTGTACCATCGTGCACAGCCGAGGAATATAGCGGCGAGCAGCAATACGACAATCCATATCTGGCATACTGTCTTTGTGACCGAGAGGTCGATGGGGCGTGTGGCTGAGCCGTCAGGCATGTGCTCGTATATCTTGCCGTGATGCTGCCGGTCGAAGAAGAAGGGTTCCGGCAGGGAGTGTGCCGTGCAGAAGGTCCATTCGCCTGATGCGCTGCTGCGTACTATGATTGGCAGCGGTATGCTCAGATGATGTCCTTCGTATGAAGTCACATGCCATTCGTAGGCATCGGCGAGATGCTCGAGCACTATCTCGGGAATATCCAGTCCGCCGGCATCTTTCTCCCCCTCTGACGCGTGTATGGGGAGGGCGAGAAGCATGACGGCGAAAAGAAGTATTGACTTGATACGTTTCATAGGTTGTTTTGACTTTCTGTCATTTCTTGTTGTTGATGTGTGAGAAGAAAAGCGAATGATGGACGAGGGAGAAGAGATAGAACACCATGAAGATTATGATGTACGGCTTCATGGCCTCTCTGCCTACGACGAGATAGCAGATGAAGAGGGTGAATAAGGCTGCCAGCATTCTGAATCCCGAGACGGATGTGAAGAATGTGGTGAGCATCTCCGGCTGGCTGTCAGCCACCCGTCTCCATATCATGCCTGTTGCAGCAGCTGTCACGATGGTGAATGCCGCACTCACAGCGACGGGCATCAGCACGCTGTCCAAGTGTTGCGTGAGACTGCCCACGATGCCGGCCGCCGCCGAGAGGCACACTGCCATTGCGACAGTCTGTATGATGTACCGTCGGGCGTATGAAGAATTTGTTCTCATATTCAGCCTGCCACCTCAACACATACGTTGACCTGATTCTTCTTCACGGTGACAAAGCCTGTCGTGATGTCGAGTGTCTGCTCGCCTTGCGGTGTACGGAACCTCACCTGTCCCTTTTCGAGTGTGGATATGATGGGTGCGTGGTTTTCGAGAATCTCGAACTGTCCCAATGTTCCCGGCACAACGATACTGTCGATGACGTCATCGTACACGACACGTTCTGGCGACACGATTTTCAGTTTCAACATTTTATATAGTTTTTAGTTGACAAGTTGACGAGTTGACGAGTTGACGAGTTGATACTCTTTAGTTGACGAGTAAACAGGTTGACAAGCTGACACTCTTTAGTTGACGAGTGAACAGGCTGACGAGTTGTATGATCTGTAAACCCGACTGTCTGGAACGAAACACTGTCTGCCCGTCAGCTTGTTTACGACTTGGCTTGTTCGAGGAGTTTCTTGCCCTTCTCTATTGCCTGTTCGATTGTCCCGACATTGAGGAAGGCCTGCTCGGGGAGGTCGTCGAGTTCTCCGTCGAGAATCATGTTGAATCCGCGGATGGTGTCCTCGATGCTGACCATCTCTCCCTTGACGCCTGTAAACTGCTCGGCTACGGTGAACGGCTGCGAGAGGTATCTCTGCACGCGTCGTGCGCGGTTGACGGTGAGTTTGTCTTCGTCAGAGAGTTCGTCCATACCGAGAATGGCGATGATGTCCTGCAGCTCTTTGTATCTCTGCAGAATCTGCTTCACTCTCTGTGCGCAGTCGTAGTGCGCCTTTCCTACGATGAGGGGGTCGAGTATTCGGCTGGTAGAGCCGAGCGGGTCAACGGCGGGATATATACCGAGCTGTGCTATCGAGCGCGAGAGTTCTGTTGTGGCGTCGAGGTGTGTGAAGGTAGTAGCGGGCGCCGGGTCGGTAAGGTCGTCGGCAGGTACATAGACAGCCTGCACGGAGGTGATGGAGCCGGTTTTTGTTGACGTGATGCGTTCCTGCATTGCGCCCATCTCTGATGCGAGTGTAGGCTGGTAGCCCACGGCAGATGGCATACGTCCGAGCAGTGCCGAGACCTCAGAGCCTGCCTGTGTGAAGCGGAAGATGTTGTCGATGAAGAAGAGGATGTCTCCGCCCTTGTCACGGAACTCCTCAGCGACAGTAAGTCCGGAGAGTGCTACCGACGCACGTGCTCCCGGCGGTTCGTTCATCTGTCCATAGACGAGTGTCGCCTGTGATTTCTTCAGTTCTTCCGGGTCAACGAGCGAGAGGTCCCATTTGCCTTCCTCCATGGCTTCCTTGAATTTGTCGCCATAGCGTATCACGCCCGATTCAATCATTTCTCGTATGAGGTCGTTGCCCTCGCGTGTACGTTCTCCGACACCAGCAAAGACAGAATATCCGTTATGTCCCTTTGCGATGTTGTTGATAAGCTCCATGATGAGTACGGTCTTTCCTACGCCGGCACCGCCGAAGAGGCCTATCTTTCCGCCCTTCATGTAGGGTTCGAGCAGGTCAATGACCTTGATGCCAGTGGCGAGCATCTCTTTCGAAGTCGAGAGTTCTTCAAATTTCGGAGCCTCACGGTGTATGGGGTACGCCCCTTCCTGCGACAGGCTTGACATGCCGTCGATAGGCCGTCCGATGACGTTCAGCATCCTGCCTTTGATCTGGTCGCCGGCAGGCATTACGATTGGCGAGCCGGTCGGCTTCACTTCCAATCCTCTCTGCAAACCATCGGTGTTGTCCATAGCTACTGTGCGGACAGTGTCTTCTCCGATATGCTGCTGCACCTCGATGACGAGGTCTGAGCCGTCAGGACGCTTCACTGTCAGCGCGTCGTGTATTTTCGGCAACACTTTTTCAGCATCAAGTCCTTCGGTATCGAAGTGTACGTCGATGACCGGACCGATTATCTGACTGATGTGTCCACTAATCTGTGACATAAGCTTGTATAGTTTTTTTAGTTATTGTTTATCTTTTCTGCTGCGGTGTTTCGGTATTGAAGCGGGGGTGTCAGGGGGTTAGGGGATTAGGGGGTTCTGGTATTCTGCTGCCATGTGATGCTGATCGTATGTAGCGATGTCATCTCAGCGGATATATATAATAATGTGTATTCCACGTTATAGTCCGTTCATTGGTAGAAGAGACATGACGAAAGTCAAGTGTTTTGCAGTCTCGCACCCCTTGTCTCGCTGGCTGCAAAATTAGTAAATATAATTCAACAAGAAAAATTTTTTTGCATTTTTTCACCCGTTAGGCTGCAAAAAGAACAATTAAGGTGCTAAAACGAAAGATACGGATGAACAAATACGGTACACTTTCGCACCTGTATTTATGTCATCCGTATCTTGTGTCTGCCATGACAGCATCCGTCCGTCATTTCCACACGCGTGTTTTATTTCTTTCTGGTGTAGTCAGACGAGCCGTCGAAACAGTGTGTGCATATCTTGCACTTAGGCAGTCCGATGGCGTCGATGATAGTCTCGAGTTTTGAGAATTTGAGGGTGTCGATGTTCAGGCGTCTCGCAATCTCGTTTACCATCGCCGTGTATTCCGGCGAGTCGGTGGTGGCATATTTCTTCAGGCGTTCTTCGGATATTGGCACGTCAGCCACGCGGTTAGCGTCGTCGAGTTTTGTCACTTCCCCGTTGTTTGTCTCAAGGTCTTTTATCACGCGGCGGGCGATGAGTTCGAGTTCGTTTTTCGAGGCGGAGAAGTTGATGAACGGGCATCCCCAAATCAGCGGCGGACAGGCTATGCGCATGTGCACCTCCTTCGCTCCGAGGTCTTTCAGTATTTTCGTGTTCTCTCTCAGCTGTGTCCCCCTGACGATGCTGTCGTCGCAGAAGAGGCATCTCTTTCCTTCGAGCATCGCCTGGTTGGGTATGAGTTTCATCCGTGCGACAAGGTTTCTGACAGCCTGGCTTGTCGGCATGAACGAGCGGGGCCATGTCGGTGTGTATTTCGAGATACAGCGCTGGTACGGCACATTGTGTCCGGCGGCATATCCCACTGCCATCCCGATGCCCGAATCGGGTATTCCTCCGGCGTTGTCCACTTCCGTGTCGTCTTCTTTTCCCATGATATAACCTGTCTGGAAGCGCATGTCCTCGACATTCTTCCCTTCGTAGAAAGATGTCGGGAAACCGTAGTATATCCACAGGAAGGAGCATATCTGCATGTTCTCTTCCGCTTTCCGCAGCTGTTGCATGCCGTCGGCGCGCAGGCGCACTATTTCTCCCGGCCCCACATAATGCACAGTCTCGAACCCGAGGTTTGGGAAAGCCGTCGATTCGCTCGTCGCCGCCATCGCCCCGTCTTTCTGTCCGATGACAATGGGCGTGCGCCCCCAGAAGTCGCGTGCGGCGATGATGCCGTCTTCGGTAAGTATGAGCATCGAGCACGACCCATCGACTGTCCTAAAGACATTCTCTATACCATCGACAAAGTCCTTGCCTTTGATGATAAGCAGTCCGATGAGTTCGGTGGGATTGATGCGCCCCGACGAGAATTCGGAGAGCACCATATTCTCGCTGAGCAGCTTCTTCGCTATCTCTTCCGCATTGTTTATCTTTGCGACGGTGACAAGTGCGAAACGCCCGAGATGGGAGTTCATGAGAAGCGGCTGGGCGTCGGTGTCGGATATGATGCCAATGCCGCTTTCGCCCTCGAACTTACCCAGTTCTGCCTCGAACTTCGTCCGGAAATACGTACTCTCAAGATTGTGGATGGAACGCTTGAAGCCCTGCGTCTCTGTGCTGTAGGTGGCCATGCCGCCACGTTTCGTACCAAGATGTGACTGATAGTCAACCCCGTAAAACAACTCTTCAACGCAGCGGTGGCGTTGTATAGTTCCGAAAAAACCTCCCATAGTGTGGACAATCTACTGATAGAAATAACGGTTTGTGAAAAAATCGCTGCAAAGGTAATATTTTTTTTTGACATTCCACATTCTGTCCGTACTTTTTTTATGGAAGACAATCTACTTTTTCCTAAATTCCGCAGTACTTTAGTTTAACTTTCTTTTTAAGTTCCTGGGCAACAAAATATTGCCCAGGATTTTGCCATGTCATATTTTTCACTTACCTTAGTGCTGCAAATCAAGACAAGCAAAAATCATCAATGACATGGCAAAGGCAAGCATAAAATCTGAGAAAATCACTCCTTTTGGAGGAATATTTCACGTGAGGGAGCATTTTTCCCGTTTTGTGGGTCCGGTAATCGACAAAGTGCTGGGTCTGAGGTGTACGTCATACGGCTATCAGTACAGCGAGATTGCTGGTTCGCTGGCAAGTGTCTATTTCTGCGGAGGCAACTGCGTGGAGGACGTAACGAGCTCCAATGATGATGATGTTCATAGAATTGTTCTTATTCGTCCTCCTTGGGCAGAGTGTTCTGCCCTTTGTCCTCAATTGGCCTTATGTAGTCTGATGCACGCTCAGAAGAAACAACGCTTCTGCCAAGACGGCGTTCCATCGTCTCGCGTGCTTCGCGTGCTACTTCGCCGCCTTCCTTTGCAATACGTCGGCTCTCGGCCATCGACTGCGGATTAGATTGGCGAGAATACTCCGTGGCAGCTACCTCGGCAAGTGTATTGAGTGCCAGTTCCACATTCGTCATGTTGTCGCGCAGGTTCTGCTTGGTCAGCCCCTTGTAACGCTTGTATTCGCCTGTGGTCATGCCGCTCCACGCCTTTGTCAGCACATTTGTCAGAATGGCGAAGTCCTTAGGCTCATGTATGCCGGAACGATGCCACTCATCGGTCAGCTCCTTTCGCATCTCGATGGAGCGCATGCGCTCGTTTATCCAGCGGTCGCTGTAGCCTTGGCGACGATAGTCCTCGACGGCCATCTGAAAGGTCAGTTCCGGGTCAATCATTTGGTCAACGCGCATACTGCCCAACTCGGCAAGCCATTGTTTCACAGGTTCGGCTTTCTTGGAGGGTATGGCCTGGATGATTCTAAAAATGCCTTCAAGATCAGCGGCTTGCGTCTTGCGTCGCTTGCCATCTGGAGCCAACATTTCAACAGGGGTACAAATTGTACCCCACTTAGAGTTGAGTTCCGAATCACGTGCCCGCATTCGCTTGATGTACTGCTTGACATCAGCACTGTCGGTCAATACTTGTACTATGTCTGCAACGGAGAAATAGTACTTCTCCTGCTCCGCATCCCACACGATGCGAACTTTCTTGCCCTCAAAGAGCTGTATAGCGAAATTCTCGTTCATGATGATACAATCCTATGTGAATTGGTTGCAAAGTTACAAAATAATCTTCAAAGAGGTTCTGATATTACAGACTTAAACACGATATAGTGCACATTTCCCTCTAAAATGAATCAAAATGCCATGCATGAGTTCGGCTTGAATTATATTTCGGCACTGAAATACAGTCCATTTTCGGCTTCATGTTACAATAATATCATCGTCAACAGAAATATACCTTTTAGGGGAATCTATTTCCTTTGTGATACCTGTACTTGTATCATTTGTGTACTCGCATTTTGGCATAACTACAAAAATGCTAACTTTCGCCTACATCCCCACCGTTATCACGGCAAGGAGCAAAAACATAATACACTTTTTCATACTCGATTTTTTATTATTTGTTCATATACTTTTTATGTTTATAAAACTGCGAAGGCTATTGATGTGAACATCGCCGCATTCTGACCAACGACTATACATCAACCTACCGCGAGGTTGTGGAGTTCTATAACCTCAGAGGCGGCAAAGAATGCATCTTAGATGACATTTACAATGGCCCCTGTAATGCTTGACGGGGTAAGGGGAAGCTGGGCATGACCCATGCATAATCACGTCTGTAGTGGCAAGACTATCGTCAGATGGAGAAGCGAACTGCAAAATTAGTCAGCATCAATATTAATTGCGGATTTTAGGTATAACTATATATTTTTTCATTTTTAATTCTTTTGAGAACGAACAAAGCGCTGCTACCCGTTGCCGCGGGTGAAAGACGCTGCCTACAATATCTCCAACGCTATCGCGGCACAGGCCTCGGCGTCGGCCAGTGCATGGTGGTGTCTGTTCAGGTCGTAGCCGCAGCGCGCCGCGATGATGTCGAGAGTGTGGCGTCCTTTGGGCCACACCTTGCGCGACGCTATGCACGTGCAGTGGAATTCGTAGTCGGGGTAGTCCATCCGATAGACACGGAAGACGGCTTTCAGGCAGCTCTCGTCAAACGCCTTGTTGTGGGCCACCAACGGCAGCCCCTCAATGAGCGGCTCTATCCGTTTCCATACGTCAGGGAAAACGGGAGCCGCATCGGTATCTGCCTGACACAGTCCGTGAACATTGCTGCACCAGTAGGTGTAATACTCCGGCTCGGGCTTGATGAGCGAGTAGAATCTTTCTACCACCTCGCCGCCGCGCACGACAACCACACCTACCGAACAAACCGACGACCGGTTGTTGTTGGCGGTCTCAAAATCTATCGCTGCGAAATCTTGCATATCTTCTGTTTGGGATTATGGGGTTATCTGCTATACCTTATTTAAAACGCAGTTCGGTACAAAAAAGTATTATGGAGACAGACTTTTTCACCATTGCTCAATTCGACAGCGGCTCATGGGGTGTAGAAGTATATCATGCCCAGACATCCTCCTACCATGACAAATGCAATATGGCTGAAACACCGGATTTATACACAAATTAAGAAAACTATACATCACTTAACCGAAATTCAGACGATATTCGGGAGCGGGCGCAAGGAAGGCGGAATTTAGAGCAAGGAAAGGCGGTTTTGCATAACACGTTGTATTATAACGTCTTAGATAAGACAAGAGGTTGAGGGAGAGCGTCAGGAGATGCAAGATTGACTATCTTGGACTGCAAAATAGTCAATCTTGGGCTCTCACTTAATATGTTTTGGACTGCAAGAAGTATTGTCTTGGACATCAAAACATTGGTTTTTGCAGTGCAAAACAATGGTTTTTGCATCTTTTTCGTGTCTGCGGAGTAAGGCAAGGAGTACTTTTTTACGTCCCAGCAATAAGAAACCAAAGAAAACCCGGTGTTTTTTTGAAGTGCGGAAAGTGTTAAGCAATGTAAAGAAATCCATTCCCCTGACTTTCGGTTCGGCTAAACCGCTTATACTCACATCACAACATGGGTTCTGAAAACAGTCTATGCAAATTTGTATTAGTGCAAACGTTTACATTGCAACTTAGTGAAAAAACGAAAAAAAAATTTCCAACAGTTATGCAAATTGTGTAACTTTGCACTCAGAAAATCAGAGACGGGCACCATTTACATTCGACGCTTCGCCCCGAATACAAATGACAAGGGGATGGCGCAGCCGGTGCCAACCACGAAGGGAATCACAGACTTGCCGGACAGACCGACCTTCTTGAAGATGGGGTCCAGAACCACCGTGGCGCGAGCCATATAGCCGCAGTCCTCCAACAGGGAGATCAGGAAGTACATGACCATCACCAGAGGCAGGAAGCCGATGACCGCAATGACACCGCCGAGGATGCCGTCCACCAGCAGCGCCTGCAAAATGGGAGCCGCGTTTTCAAAGAGTCCGCCGACCCATTCCTGGAAGGTTTCCAGCCAGCCCACCAGGGTATCCGCGATCCAGGGACCGACCCAAGCCTGAGAAATCTGGAACACCAGGAACATGACCGCTGCAAAAATAACCAGACCGCCAATGGGATGGGTCAGAACGGCATCGATTTTGTCCTGGGCGTTCTTTTCCTTGGTCAGAACCTTCCGGGTTTCCACAGACTTGACAATTCCATTGACAAAAGTAAACCGATTACGGTCAGCAGCTTCTACCGCTTGCTTGCTGGTCAAATCGATATTGCCCAGCTTTTCGGACAGGGCGCGGATGTCGATCCGGGTCTGCTTTTTCTCGTTGATGTCGTGCTTGTTCAGCGCCACAACCACAGGGATGCCCAACTCCAGAAGCTGGGTGGTGAAAAACAGAGAACGGCTCAGATTGGTGGCATCCACAATGTTGATGATGGCATCGGGGTGCTCGTTTCGGACATAGGAGCTGGTGATGCTCTCCTCCGAGGTAAAGGGCGACATGGAGTAAGCGCCGGGCAAATCCACGGCAATCAGCTCCTGAGAACCTGCGTAGGTCTTTTTGATCAGCGCCTCTTTCTTGTCCACGGTAACACCGGCCCAGTTGCCCACCTTCTCGTTGCGCCCGGTCAGGGCGTTGTACATGGTGGTTTTACCGCTGTTGGGATTGCCTGCAAAAGCAATTCTCATTTTGGTTTTCCTCCTTTTTCAATGGTTATTCTGTCAGGTTTTCTTCCTGGATCGCAAAAGGTTAGCGATTGCTAACCGGTGGATAAAGAGAATCAGGGGGATTCTCTTTTGCGCTCAGATGACGATGGCCGCTGCCAACTGATTGTCGATGCTGTATCTTCCGTCCTTTACCGCGATGGTGCAGCTTCCCCGGCGGCGGGAAATCACCGTGATGGGTTCGCCGCTGTAACACCCCAGGGAGAACAGGAAGGAATCCAGCTCTGGGTCCTGTGTTTCAATCCGCGCAATGGTGTACTGCTTTCCTTCTTCCGCTTTTGTCAAATCCATACTCAATCACCCGATTCAGAATTCCGCCTATGGTTAGACGTCGCTAACCATAGGGTTAAAAATTGATTAGCGCCCGCTAACTGCCATACATAATACTGCGTTTCTTTGCATTTGTCAATCCCCTTTTGAAAAATGTGCTTATCGGGTTAACTCAGCAACTGGCCAAATCGTTGCAGTTTGAAGACTTGCACACGCCAACTGTAGGGGAGGCTCTTAGCCTCCCGCCAGGTAACGATGCCTGCGTATTTGGTTGAATGGTAACATGTTGGGCATTGTACGGATTCGCCC
>SFIS01000065.1 GCA_004555245.1 Bacteroidales bacterium | reverse complement strand
CCGTATGCCGAACGGCACGTACGGTGGTGTGAGAGGTCGGTAAACACGAAAGTAGGAGATAAACACCTATGATTAGTGTTTACCTCCTACTCGATTTATTTGTTTTCTGATATAATACGGATATATGGGATATAGGTATACTAAATCCTGTTCCGAAGGTACGCTGTGCAAGTGAAAGCCGCAGCTGGAATCAATGGCTTGGCAGTCATGGTAATATCGGTATCATCGTTACTGCCTGTGTCTTTCTTTCAGTTGATACGTATCCGTGTATATGCCAAAGGCTCGCCACGATGAACGGGACGAGCCTTTGGCGTAATGCTACAGAATAATGTATGTGAAAGAGTTCTGTCGGGGTGTGGCCGTTTCTCAGTCTTTCTCCTCGGTTATGTATTCACTGATCTGGTTGATGATATCGTCGTTTATGTTCTGCATCTTCTTGTAGATTCTGTATGCCACGAAGATTCCGATCACTCCGCCGATGGTGCCGCCTACGATACCGCCTTGTGTGAAACCGCGCTGGAAATCACCCATAGGCATATCGAGAGAGTGTATAGCCTCGATACCGGACCAGAGCAGCCAGATGACAATGAGAGGTATCTGGATGAGCATCTGCAGCGAGCGTTGTTTCTTCATGGTATGCAGCTTTCTTGTCGTCTCTATCATGTTGCATTTCTGGAAGTCGCTGTCTTTCATGCCCCGTAGGTTGACGAGATAGTCTATATAGACATCGATGCAGCACATAATCATCATGAATGCGTAGTTGTACCATGATAGACCGATAATCATCTTTATACCTAACCACATGACAGCGATGAAGGGCAGGAGCCCGACTTCGAAGATGATGTATTTCTTTATCCATGACATCTTCTTTTTCATGGAACTGATGATGAGTTTTTCGTTTACTATCTCTTGTGATGCGAGTTTTTCTTTCAGCAGTTCCATCTGTTGCTTGATGAGTTCAAGTTCGTTTGATGTGTTCTGTGTATCCATATTGCTTGTAGTTTTATTTGTCTGACATGTTTTTTAGTTGCTGGCGTATGCGGAAGAGGCGCACAGAGACGTTCTTTGCCGTGATGCCCACTATTGCGCCTATCTCGTCGTAGCTGATGTTCTCGAGCCAGAGTAGCACGATGGCGCGGTCGAGAGGCTGGAGCTGG
Source organism: Bacteroidales bacterium (assembly GCA_004555245.1). GTDB lineage: Bacteria > Bacteroidota > Bacteroidia > Bacteroidales > Bacteroidaceae > Prevotella. The sequence continues at coordinate 25,867 of SFIS01000065.1, read as the reverse complement.
TTGATGCGGCGGTGAAGCATGCTTACCTGTTCTGTCTTCGCGTCTTTGTCGGCGAAGAGGTTGATGTCCATTGACAGCTGGTGTTTTGCACGCCGTTTGTTCTTGCGGTCGATGCTGATGCAGGTGTTCAGCGCGACGCGGTAGATCCAGGTCTTTATGTCGCTTCTGCTTTCGAAGGTGCTATAGCCTTTCCATAGTTTTATGAGCACTTCCTGAAACAGATCGGCGACTTCGTCCTGATTGTTGGAGAACATGTAGCACACCGTGTATATTGTGCTCTTGTTCTCTCTCACAAGCTGCGAGAATTGTTGTTCGTCTGCGTTCATTGTACGGGTTATGTTTTTTCGTTTAATAGTTTGACTTTATGTGTCGTCCAAAAACTACAAGTATGTTGTGCTTTTTTTTGTTTTATACGAAAAACACGCTGTATGTCTTCTTGTTTGCATGAATACATACAGCGTGCGTGATGCGGTGGATGCGGGTCAGTCGTTGCTCAGGTCTGCAACCATCTTTCTGTAAAGTGAATATACATGTGAGCGGCTTACGTATCCAATGAGGATGTTCTGGTTGTCAACGACGGGCAGCTGCTGGGCGTTTGTCTTGTCGAAAGCCTTCATCACTTCTTCCATCGGGTCGTCAACCCTCAGCATGGCGGGGGGCTCAGACATGAGTTGCCGGACATTGAAACGGTGATACAGCTCGGTGCGGAAGAGGATGTGGCGGAGTTTCATCATGTCTATCTCGCCGAGGAGGTGGTTGCCGTTGTCAACAACGGGAAGGACGTCAACGCGCGAACGGCTGATTTTGTGTACGAGTTCTGACAGCATAGTGTCCGGGCTTATAGCCGAGCAGTCGCGTTCGATTACGGTGTCGAGAGACATGAGTGTCAGCACGGCGTGGTCGGTATGGTGGGTGATGAGCTTGCCTTCGCGTGCCAGGCGCATGCCGTAGATGCTGTATGGCTCGAAGATGTATATCGTAAGATAGGACACCGTGCTGACGATGAGGAGGGGGATGAAGAGGTTGTAGCCTCCTGTCAGTTCGGCTATGAGGAATACACCGGTGAGCGGGGCGTGCATCACGCCTGACATGACGCCTGCCATGCCGAGGAGTGCGAAATTGTTCTCGGGGATGTAGATGCTGAAGTTATAGGTGTTCCAGGTTCTGGCGAAGAGGAAGCCGGCGAACGCTCCGACGAAGAGCGAAGGTGCGAAGGTTCCGCCGCATCCCCCGCCGCCGTTGGTGGATGCCGTTGCCATCGACTTGGTGACGAGGACGAGGGCGACGTAGATCAGTAGCAGTTCGCCGTGTCCGCTGAACAGGGAGTGCTCCATGATGACATTCCAGTCAGCGGGAGACTTGCCGTTCAGGAGAACGTTGATGGCGGCGTAGCCTTCGCCGTAGAGCGACGGGAAGATGAAGATGAGCGTGCTCAGCGCAACTCCTCCGACCAACCATTTCACGTAGGGGCGGTCGGCGAGCTTTGAGAAGATATTCTCGAAGAATGTCATCGAACGTATGAAATACAGGGAGACTATTCCGCATGCAATGCCGAGCAGGATGTTTGCCGGTGTCCTGATGACGGTCCATTCGCTTTCAAGGGTGAAAGAGAACAGTGAGTTCTCGCCTGACAGGGCGTAGGTGAAGCATGTCGCTGTCACGCAGGCAATCAGGATGGGCAGCAGCGAGCCCATGGTGAGGTCGATCATCAGCACCTCGACGGTGAACACCAGTCCGGCGATGGGCGCTTTGAAGATGCCGGCGATGGCTGCTGACGCTCCGCAGCCTACAAGCATGTAGATTGTCTTGCTGTCAAGATGGAAGCGCCGCGCGAGGTTGCTGCCGATGGCTGAGCCGGTAAGTACAATAGGAGCCTCTGCCCCAACGGAGCCGCCGAAGCCGATTGTTATGGCAGACGCCACGACAGAACTCCACATGTTGTGCTTCGGCAGACGTCCCTGTTTTGTCGATATGGCGTAGAGGATGCGCGTGATGCCGTGCGAGATGTTGTCGCGCACGACGTATCTCACGAACAGCATCGTGATGAGGATTCCTGCCACGGGATAAACGAGGTAGAACCAGTTGATCTGGTTGCTGGCGAGTGTGGCGGAGAGGTAGTGCTGTATGAGATGTATGGCGGTGTGCAGTATGTATGCAGCGACGGCAGCCAACACTCCTACAAAGAAGGCGAGGGTGAGTGTCAGTTGCCGCCGTGAGAGGTGGTTCACAGTCCAAAGCACGAAGAGTTCGGACAGTGGGGTATGCGTATGGTCTGGGGTATTGTTCACGATGTGGGTGTGTTATTTCCGTATGATGCTGACGGTGCCGTCGGCAGCCAGTTTGATGATGCTCGATGGCGTATGTGGGAGATGTTCCTGTCGTCGTGTCCAGCATACATAGTCCACGGCATTTGTTATTTCCGGGACTATATCGCAATAGTTCTGCGCTGCCGGCTGTCCGCTGATGTTGGCACTTGTGCTGACAAGTGCTTTCTGCAGACGGTAGCACAGCTGTTTTGAGAAAGGCTCGTTTGTGATGCGTATTGCTATCGAGCCGTCTTCGGCTATGAGGTTTGGAGCGAGGTTGGCGGCTCCGTCAAGTATCACTGTCGTCGGTTTTGTCGAGAGCTCAAAGATGTCCCAAGCCACGTCAGGCACATGGCGCACATAGCGTTGAATGCGGCTGGCGTTATCGACAAGGCAGATCATGGCTTTTGAATCGCTTCTCTGCTTTATCTCGTAGATGCGTCTTACGGCATCTGCATTGGTGGCGTCACACCCTATGCCCCAGACGGTGTCTGTAGGATAGAGGATGACGCCACCCAGCTTGAGGACTTCTATGGCACGTCTGATGTCTTCGTCTCGTGTCATGTGTATCCTTCGGTTATTGTTGATGATATGTTTTGTCCGATACTCCTTGCGGCGTCATACGCTCCATCCGAGGGCGGCAGCACCGAGGACGGCAGCTCCTGCTCCGTCGAGCGAAGAGAACATGAAGCGTGCCTTGTTGCGGTAGATGTCGAGCACGTGTCTGTCGTACGCTTCTTTGATAGGGTTCATGATGAGAGCTCCTGACTTTGCCAGACCGCCGAAGAAGATGAAGGCTTCCGGCGAGGAGAAGGCCGCGAAGTCGGCGCAGGCTTCGCCGAGCATTGTTCCGGTGAACTTGAATATGTCGAGCGCTATCTCGTCTCCTTTCTCAGCTGCTTTATATACGTCGTAGCTTTCTATGGTGTCCGGATTGAGTTCTCTGAGCAGAGACGGCCTGTTGTCTTTCGCAAGGAATTCGCGTGCTGTGCGTGCCACGCCTGTAGCCGAGCAGTAGGCTTCGAGGCAGCCTTTCCTTCCGCATCCGCAGAGGCGTCCCTCTTCTCCGCGCACCATTGTCACGTGTCCCAGTTCGCCTGCAAAGCCGTCGTGACCGTAGAGGAGCTTGCCGTCGATGACGATGCCTGAGCCGACGCCTGTGCCGAGTGTGATGACGATGAAGTTCTTCATGCCTTTTGCCACGCCGTAAGTCATCTCGCCGATGGCAGCAGCATTGGCGTCGTTTGTCAATGCCACGTTGATGCCCAGCCTCTTGCTGAACATGTCGGCAAGCGGAACTATCTTGCCTTTTGCCCATACGAGATTCGGGGCGAGCTCTATGGTGCCGTTGTGGTAGTTGCCGTTAGGTGCCCCGGCTCCCATGCCGAAAATCTTGTTTATGCCGCCTACACCGTCGATGAGAGGTGTTACGGCCTCTACACATGCATCGACAAAGCCTTCTACGGTAGGGTATGCCTGTGTTTTTACGGATGTCTGTGCGACGATGTTTGCTTGCTTGTCAACGATGCCGAAGACTGCATTGGTTCCTCCTAAATCAAGTCCGATGACGTATGGACGTTCAGATGTTGTACTCATAGTGATATGTTTTTTTGAATTCTATTGTTCAAGTTCTTGCGAGTAGGTGAGTTGACTTTCTTTGTTGACAAAGTGTTTCGCCGAGCTTGCCGAAACAAGTTGACAAGTTAATACTATCTGAGGGGTGAGCCGGCTGCACATACAATTTGACACTTCGTCAACACATTAAATTGCCTGCTGCAGAAGTCAACTGTTCTGCCATGCTCCTGAACCGTTTCCGACTTTTCTTTTACATGGTATCCGCACTTCACCTTAAGCCTTTTTCGATGTTGTACAAATGCAAGTCTGAAATGTAACTTTTTTATAAAGATTTGACATTTCCACTGGCAAAGTTAATAAATAATTCTAATTAAATAAAGATTTTTTGCGGGAAATTTGCAGTTCTCAAATATTTTTTGCAATTTTGTATAGTTTATTAGACGTTTACTATGCCTTTTGCAATACATATAGATTTGATGGAGCTGGCTTTGAAGGGTATCCTTATAGGTATCATCGCGTCTGCTCCGATGGGGCCGGTCGGTGTGCTCACCGTGCAACGTACGCTGAACAAAGGTCGCTGGTATGGAATGATAACGGGCTGCGGAGCGGCTGTCAGTGATATAATATACGCTCTGATTACAGGTCTGGGCATGAGCTTCGTCATGGATCTTATAACAAGTCCGCAGAACAAGTTCATCCTTCAGCTGTCGGGCAGCCTGCTGCTGCTCGTCTTCGGCGTGTATTGTTTCCGTTCAGACCCGACGAAGATGATTCACCGCAGCGGAAAGCGTAAAGGCTCGCTCGTGCACAACGGGCTGACCGGTTTTCTGGTCACATTCTCCAATCCGCTCATCATCTTCCTTTTCATGGCGTGTTTTGCGCAGTTTGCCTTTGTCGTTCCTGACCATCCGGTGGAAATGTCGTTCGGCTATCTGTGCATTTTTGTCGGGGCGTTGCTGTGGTGGTATGGCTTGACATGGCTTGTTGATATGGTGAGGGAGAAGTTCTCCGACAACGGCATCATCCTCATCAACAGGCTTATAGGTTCTATCGTTATCATGTTCTCGCTTGTGATGTTTGTCGGGACAGTGTTCAATCTTTATACTTTCAGTTATTGGTAAATGTATATCTCGCAGAAGTTAAGACAAGAAAATATAGCGGAGTACCTGCTGTATATGTGGCAGGTAGAAGACCTTATCCGTGCATACGACTGTTATCTTCCGTCCATCAGGCGCAACTACATCAGTCAGTTTGAGTGTACGGAAGAAGAGCGTGACGACCTGACCGACTGGTATGCCAACCTCATCAGGATGATGACAGAGGAAGGTTGCCGCGAAACGGGGCACATACAAATCAACAAGGTTGTCATGCAGCAGCTCGTCGAACTGCACCGCCAGTTGCTCTCGTCGCCCAAGTTCCCGTTCTACAGCGCTGAGTATTTCAAAGTCCTGCCATTCATCGTGGAGTTGCGCAACAGGGGGGACAAGAACCTTGACGAGATTGAGACTTGTTTCGATGCTCTTTACGGCGTTATGCTGTTGCGTCTGCGCAAGCAGGAGATTTCGGCCGACACGCTTCATGCAGTGAAGGAAATAACCACATTCCTCGGTATGTTGTCAGACTATTACAAGAAAGACAAGACGGAGGGAATAGATTTTGAATCCGAGAAATAAACATACATACATTTATATAATATAGCAGTAATCATCATGAATATTCTTGTGACAGGTTGCAATGGTCAATTAGGCAACGAGATACAGATTCTTCAGTGTCAGCATCCCGAGCACACGTATTTCAATACAGATATCCAGAGCGAGGCGGAAGGCGTGCAGAACTACAGCCGCCTCGACATAACGGACAAGTCTGAGGTCCGTGCCTTTGTCATGGACAATGCCATCGACTGTGTCGTCAACTGTGCGGCATATACCGCCGTTGACCTTGCCGAGAGCAACCGTGAGCTGTGCGCCACACTCAACGCCCTGGCTCCCGCATATCTTGCAGAGGCTGTGGACAAGCGTGGCGGATTCATCATACACATATCCACCGACTATGTGTTTGACGGCACGGCAAACAAGCCTTATACGGAGGAAGACACAGTGTGTCCGGACAGTGTCTATGGCGACACCAAATGTGCCGGAGAGATTGCTGTGCAGCAGTGTACGGACAATTTTATGATCATACGCACGGCATGGCTCTATTCGGAGTTCGGCAAGAATTTCGTGAAGACGATGATTCAGCTCGGGTCAAAGAGTGACAAGCTCGGTGTAATCTTTGACCAGGTGGGCACCCCGACTTACGCCTACGACCTTGCCGTTGCCGTTTTCGCTGCACTTGAGAAAGGCATCGTGCCTGGAATATATCATTTCTCTAACGAGGGCGTCATCTCTTGGTATGATTTCACAAAGGCTATCCACCGCATTGCAGGCATAACGTCATGCGATGTGCGCCCGATACATACGTCAGAATATCCCACGCCTGCCAAGCGTCCGCACTATAGCGTGCTCGACAAGGCGAAGTTCAAGAAGACCTACGGCATCCGTATCCCGTATTGGGAGGACAGCCTCAGACGTTGCATCGAAAATATGGGGAGAGAATGATTCTTCAGCTTTCATGACGTGGCGTTTTTACCCTAAAATACAATAATCTGTAAAATCTCACGTTTAATAAAGTACGCTAAAAGATTAAAGAACGAAAATCAGAAAACAGAACTGAATAGTGAATACAGAAATAGAACGCAGAAGAACCTTTGCGATTATCTCGCATCCTGATGCCGGCAAGACGACGCTGACGGAGAAGTTTCTGCTTTTCGGCGGGCAGATACAGGTGGCGGGTGCTGTGAAGAGCAATAAGATTCGCAAGACGGCTACGTCCGACTGGATGGAGATAGAGAAGCAGCGCGGCATATCAGTCTCTACCTCCGTTATGGAGTTTGACTATCAAGACTATAAGGTGAACATACTTGACACTCCGGGCCATCAGGACTTCGCCGAAGACACTTTCCGCACGCTCACTGCCGTTGATTCTGCAATCATTGTAGTTGACGGGGCGAAAGGTGTCGAGACACAGACACGCAAGCTGATGGAGGTCTGCCGTATGCGCAACACGCCGGTTATCATCTTCATCAACAAGATGGACCGTGAGGGACGCGACCCCTTCGACCTTCTTGACGAGCTGGAGACAGAGCTTCAGATACATGTCCGTCCGTTGTCATGGCCCATCAATCAGGGCGTCAGATTCAAAGGCGTATATAATATCTACGAAAATCAGCTGAATCTCTTCACGCCTGACAAACAGCGGGTGACGGAGAAAGTCGCTGTCGATATCAACAGCACGGAGTTGGAAGAAAGGGTGGGCGAGGCAGATGCCGCACGATTGCGTGACGACCTTGAACTTGTTTCGGGCGTATATCCCGAGTTTGACATAGAGACCTACCGTTCGGCAGAGGTTGCCCCCGTCTTCTTCGGCTCGGCGCTCAACAATTTCGGCGTGCAAGAACTGCTCGACTGCTTTGTGAAGATAGCACCGTCGCCTCGTCCGACAAAGGCTCAGGAACGTGAGGTCTGCCCGGACGAGCCGAAGTTTACAGGCTTCATCTTCAAGATAACAGCCAACATCGACCCCAACCACCGCTCGTGCATCGCATTCTGCAAGGTATGCTCGGGCAAGTTCGTCCGCAACCAGCCTTATCTCCATGTGCGTCAGGGCAAGACGCTGCGATTCTCGTCGCCCACACAGTTTATGGCACAGCGCAAGTCAACCATCGACGAGGCTTGGGCGGGAGACATCGTAGGCTTGCCGGACAACGGCACCTTCAAAATCGGAGATACGCTTACAGAGGGCGAGAAGATACACTTCCGAGGCTTGCCGTCTTTCTCGCCGGAGCTTTTCAAATATATCGAGAACGACGACCCGATGAAGGCGAAGCAACTGGAGAAAGGCATCAACCAGCTCATGGATGAGGGCGTGGCGCAGCTCTTTATCAACCAGTTCAACGGACGTAAGATTATCGGCACCGTCGGGCAGCTGCAGTTTGAGGTTATACAGTATCGTCTTGAGAACGAATACAACGCCAAATGCCGCTGGGAACCTATACATCTCCATAAGGCGTGCTGGATTGAGAGCGACGACGAACAGGAACTTGAGAATTTCAAGAAGCGTAAATACCAGTATATGGCTAAAGACCGCGAGGGACGCGATGTCTTCCTTGCAGATTCCGGCTATGTGCTGCAGATGGCTCAAGAGGATTTCAAGCACATCAGGTTCCATCAGACATCTGAGTTCTGATGCCTGTTGCTGACATTAAGGAATCCTTGTCCTATTCATCCGTCTGCTATATATATAATAAGGTAATAAGGTGTGCGGAATTATTTGCAAAACCTTTCCGCCGCCCACTTACACCAGAAAACAGGAACAAACCGTTGTCCTACCATTTATGAGCACACGTATATCAAATCATGAGAGCGAGTCATTTGAACTCTATCTGCAGGAGGTGAACCGCCAGCCTGAGCTTGGCGAGGCTGACGAGAAGTCGCTTTTCGCGCGTCTGGCACATGGTGATGTCATGGCCCGCGAACGCCTTGTGTCAGCCAACCTGCGCCATGTGCTCCGTGTCGCACGCCAGTACAGCAACAAAGGTCTTGCCGTCACCGACCTTGTCAATGAGGGCAATATCGGTCTGATACAGGCTGTTGACAAGTTTGACGCCTCTCGTGGCGGCCGTTTTGTCCCCTTTGCCGTCTGGCATATCCGCCAGGCAGTGCAGAATGCCATCGCAGAGCAGAGTCGCATCGTGCGTGTCCCTGCCGCACATGTCTCGCAACTCAATCGTCTGAACCGTCTTCGCGCGCTCTTCGAACAGGAGCACCAGCGTCGTCCTAACGTCAACGAGATGGCATCCGGGGCTTCCATTCCCGAGCCCGACGTGATGAAGACGATGTCGGCGAGTGCCCGCCAATGTTCGGTTGACGCCCCGTTTGCCGGACGTCAGGCAGTCACCATGGCGGATATGCTGCGTGACAGCGATGCCCCGCAGACAGACGATGCCGTCACGGCAGACAGCCTGAAGGCGGAATTGTGCAATGTCATTGAGAAGCTGCGGCAGCGTGAGCGGGATGTCATCTGTGCCTTCTACGGCATTGGTGTTCCTTCCAGAACGTTTGCAGAGATAGGGCGGCAGTACGGCATGACACGCGAACGGGCACGCCAGATACGCAACAAGGCGGTGCGACACATGCGTTCGCTGACTGACAGCGCAGCTTTGCGGTCGTTTCTGAAAGTATGACATACTGTATGTCATGCTCCCTGTCACATGAAAAGACAAAACCCCGAAATATTTTCACAACACTCATGCGAATAATATCATACATCATCCTGTCGCTGATCTTTGCGGTGTCAGCGTCAGCAAAAGGCAAGACCGACCCTTCTTTCTCTACCAAGGTGTATATGTATGCCATCTCTGCATCGTTCAACGACAGCACGGTATATATCACCGATGTGCAGGAGGTTGACAGCGCATATCTCGTCAAGAAGACGTTCCTCGGAGGCTTGAAACGCTATACGGAACAGCTCGACAGCTATTTCAAGGAGAAATACGGCGAGCGCCGCACCAACACCGTCTTCTTCAAGACGACACGCAAGAAAGCCGAGAAGCAGTATGTGAAGCTGCGCAAGCGTTACACCTCCGGCGATGTGAAGCTTGTCGTTCTCCCGACAGGCGAGTTCACCTTCACTGCAGTACGCCCATATATCGAGGCTGACGAATATGCCAATATGAGCAAGAAGGAGATAAAGGAGGCAAAGAAGAAGAAGAAAGCCGAAGCAAAAGCAGCAAGGCAGAAAGAGAAGAAAGACAAAGACGGTGCCGGTAAACCGGCGGAACGTACGAAGAAAGAACCAGGGCAGGGCGGGAAGACCGGGCATCATCCCGATCGCCATGCCGCATGACACCCGGCATCCGTTGCTTCTCAGCGGGACATTGGCGACAGTCTTGGCCGGTGACATAGGCCGACCCACCGCCTGTCTCCAATTGGCGAGTTAAACTCTTATGTAGCATCCTGCTGACAATACGACACATCATGGGAAAGCATCTTTTCAGAATCGCAGACTGGCAGGTGGCAGTCTCCTTTGCCGACGAAGACGGGCCGAACGGCATGCATCTGCTTCCGTCCTACCAGCCTTTCAGCATTGGCGAGGACGAGGCACTCCCGCAACTCCTCTCCATGGATGTTGACGACAGCCTGCGTCCCGTGCGCAAGTCAGAACGGATGCGCATCCGTGTCTTCGACACCGGCAACGGCGACACCGTCGTTGACCGTCTGTCAGACGGCGGCTACCAATACATCATACGCGATATCTTCTCTGCCGACTGTGCCCTCTTGATTTGCGACGCCACCTTCTCGCATTGCCGGTGTGCCTTGAACGGCAACGCCGTCATGCGGCGTTTCGGGTTGAACAACGCCTTGATGCTGGCTTACGCCTTTGCGAGCGCCCGTCACGACACTCTCCTTATTCATGCCTCCCTCGTCCGCCATAATGGCAAGGCATACGCCTTCACGGCGAAGAGCGGCACGGGCAAGAGCACGCAGGTTGCCAACTGGCTCAGGATGATACCCGGCTGCGACCTTATGAACGACGACAACCCCATCGTGCGTGTCTTCCCCGACAGACGTGTCGTCATCTACGGCTCGCCGTGGAGCGGCAAGACACCCTGCTACCGTCAGACCAGTGCGCCGCTTGCCGCCATCACACAGATTGACCGTGCCTCCGCGAACAGTGTCGAGCGTCTGCCTCCGTTGCAGTCGTTCGGCTTCCTCCTCGCTTCCTGCTCGGCGATGAAATGGGAGAAAGCCCTCTTCTCGCACGTCTGCGACACTGTCACCGCAGCAGCAGAGACAGTCCCCATGTATATCCTGCATTGTACAGCCGACCCTCTCTCCGCTGTCATCTGTCACAGTGTCATAGCAGAAGAGGGAGCCCCGCATCCTAACACACTACCGTATGAAGCGACAGACCCTGAAGCGCAAGCTGAAACATTTTCTCAGACTTGAACCCGTAGAGTGCGGCAAACGTCCCCAGACAGCATACGTCTGCATACCGAACGAGTATCTCTTCCCCGAGGTGATAAGATACATCGATATGGGAAAGACCGTCACTCTGCCCCTGAAAGGCAACAGTATGCGCCCCTTCCTCTGCCATCAGCGCGACAAAGCCCTGCTGTGCCGTTGTGTGGAACCGTCGGTAGGCAACCCCGTGCTTGCTGAAGTCACGCCAAACAAATATGTCCTCCACCGCATCGTGGCTATCAACGGCGACGAGGTTACGCTGCGAGGCGACGGCAACATGAATGTCGAACACTGCCGCCTGTCTGACGTGAAAGCCCTGGCTTACGGCTTCCTCCGCAAAGGGCGCACCACCCCCGACCTCATCGACAGTCGCAAATGGCGCGTGTATTCATGGCTGTGGATGCGTCTCCTGCCGTTACGGCGTCCGTTGCTGCATCTCCATCACTTTTTCTTCCGTTCGCTGAAAGTTTTGGACTAACGTAAACTATAAATAGATATGTTGAAGAAGAAACCCGGATTCACCATGCGAACCATCTGCGGCGAGAACTTCCTCGTCGCTGAAGGTCTGGAAAATATAGACTTCACAAAACTCATCGCCCTCAACGAGACCTCGGCATTCCTCTGGTCGTCGATAGGCGAGGACGAGACATTCACTGCCGACAGCCTTGCTGGCCGTCTTGTCGAAGAATATGACGTGTTGCCGGACGTAGCCCGTGCCGATGTCGAGACTCTCGTGGTCGAGTAGGATTCACTACACTCCTTTATGTCACATACTGATTATGCATCACTAATCAATACAATCATTATAAAAATAATTTTGCACACCTACTTAGGAAACATTCCTACAGGACATAATGCTTATATAATTATGCGAAGACTGTTCATCCTGCTTTCTTTCTCTCTCTCCGTTCTGGCTGCCGATGCCGCAGGTGTGTTGCAGAACGTGAGCGACACCATCGTCTCGCTCGACGGTTTCCGCGACGGCATACATCACTGGAATCTTGAACATCCGCAGCGCAACTATCCTCGCTACGCCCCGTCGCAATATCGTGAGATAGCCGACAATCTCCTTGCTTATCAGAATGCCGACGGCGGTTGGCCGAAGAATATCGACTGGCTTGCCGTCCTGCCCGCCGATTCTGTCAAGGCGGCATTGCGCGAGCGTTATCGCCGCAGCACATTGGACAACCGTAACACCTTCCCGCAAATCGAATATCTCGGAGATGTCTATTCTCTCACCTCCGACCTCCGCTATCGCGATGCAGCCGAGCGCGGACTTGATTTCCTGCTCCATACCCAGAAGCCCAACGGCGGCTGGCGTGGCTGGGATGTCGATGCCATCACGTTCAACGACGAGGTGACCACCGGCGCCCTTGCCCTCTTCCTGAAGATTTCAAAGGGCGACAGCAGTTTCGCCTGGTTGGACGGCAGCCGCAGAGACAGCATCGCGTCAGCCCTGCAACGCGGCATAGACATGATACTGAAATGCCAGTATGTTCAGGACGGAGTGCTGACGGCATGGGGACAACAGCACGACAACGAGACTTTCCTGCCCGTCAAGGCGCGCACCTTCGAACTCCCTTCTCTGACAGCCCGCGAGAGCTGCGATGTCATCATGTTCCTCATGGACATTCCGTCGCCCGACGAGGCAGTGCGGCAAGCCGTGCGTTCTGCCGTAGCCTGGCTTGAGCGTGTCGCGTTGCATGGCTTCCGCGTCGATGAGCAGCCGTTGCCTGCCGAGCGTATCATCAACCATGAGTATCCGTTTGACAGAGTAGTGGTTGCAGACACTTCCGCACCCCGCATCTGGGCACGCTTCTATGAGATGTCAGACAACAGGCCGTTCATGTGTCGGCGCGACGGCACTAAAGTGTGGAGGCTTGCCGATGTAGATGCCGAACGTCGCACCGGCTACGACTGGTATGGCTATTGGCCGGAAGAGGTGATAAGCCGTTTCTACAACGAGTACAGATAATCCATAAACACAAGTCTTGAAACAAAAAATATCATAAGGATAATAATGCGACAATACATTTTTACTTTCCTCGCCCCGCTTTTTCTTTCCCTCGCCTCTCTGCCTGCCACGGCAGTAGAGTGTTTCGTCACCGTGAAATCATACGGCGAACTGAAGGACGGCATGAAATGTTTGATAGTAAGGCGTAGTGGAAGCGGTAACACTATTATGGGAAAATATGTCGGTGGAACTAATTTTCCAGGTGTCGGTATCCCTGATATACAAGCATATAGTCATGATATTGTTGAGTACAATCCTGCAACAATGTCAATGCTTACTTTGCATAAGACAGAATCTGAAACGGAAGAGAATAATTGGTATTTTACTGATCAAGACGGAAAGTTCCTTTCTGTGGCAACTCTATACACAAGAAGTAACTACCTCAAGTCTGTTGATGATTATGGTGAACTTTGCAATTTCTTAATCACCGTTGATCCTGATTCATATTATGCGAAAATAAACTCTATCAAAAAAACGGGTTTTTATATACAATATAAAACTCAGGCTTTCTCTGCCTACAAAGTATCCCATGAACCCGTCAACCTCTTCTGCAAGCTCGGCGACTACTATCTTCGCAAGCTTGAAAAAGACAAATTCGGCACCATCTGCCTGCCATATTCCGTTTCAGCCGAAGGCGTTGCAGAGAGCGGGGCAAAATATTATGAGATACTCGGCAAGACAATGGCCAACGGCGCAGTTGACGGCATTGTGCTTGGCGAGGTCAGCGAACTGAAGGCTTGTACGCCATATATCCTCTACACGACAGGCGACAATGCCGTCATCCTGCCCGAGGGCACAGCTGCTGAGACAACATCTGACTTCCCCACTTCCACCGGACTTGTCGGCAATTTGTCTTCGCAGACAATAGATGCCCCGGCAAACAGCTTTATCATCTACGAAAATCAGATTCGCCTTGTCCCTGAAGGCGTCGATGCAAATGTATTGAAGAACTATGCATATATCACCCTTGATGATGTGCCGGAGTATAAAGGCTCTTTGCCGCAGAATGCGAAACGCATGAGTGTCATGGGCGGCACGACGGGCATCACCGTCTCCGAAGCCACCCCCGACCGCTCTCCTTCCGCATACAACCTTGCCGGACAGCCTGCCGATGCCAACACCCACGGCATCGTGATTGTCAACGGACGGAAGGTGATATATTGATGCCAACAGGATGACATCACAAAGCGAAGAAACTTTCTTACACATGAAACACTCTACGGAATATAAATGTCCCCTCAAGAAACATTCCTTAAATTTCCCCCGAAGGCGGCTTACATAAGTCCTGCAATACATCTCTTGGCCTCCATTCCCGCCATCCCCTTTCAGGCTTCGCCACAAGCTCAGGCTACCATTAAGAGAGGACCTGATTTGGTCAATTCGACGACACCATGGAGGGCAGCCACAAAAACCTCGCTGTGGGATTGTGGCTTTGACGATGAGTATGTTGAAGAAGACGCAACGGACGAAGAGTTATTATATTAAGACAATGACAAAAGACGAACTGAAGATAGTATTCATGGGCACCCCGGAGTTTGCAGTCGCCACGCTGCGTGCCCTTGTCGAAGGCGGCTACAATGTAGTGGCTGTCGTGACACAACCCGACAAACCCGTAGGCAGACATCAGGACACACTGCAGGCGCCGCCTGTCAAGCAGTATGCTCTTGAGCAAGGTCTGCCTGTGCTTCAGCCGGTAAAGATGAAAGACCCTGCCTTCGTTGAGGCTCTCCGTACCTACGCCGCCGATGTCCAGGTTGTCGTGGCTTTCCGTATGCTGCCCGAGGTGGTATGGTCTATGCCGCGTTTCGGCACGTTCAATGTCCACGCCGCCCTTCTCCCGCAATATCGCGGGGCGGCCCCCATCAACTGGGCTGTCATCAACGGCGAGACCGTCACCGGTGTCACAACCTTTTTCCTCGACCACGACATCGACACGGGGCGCATCATCGAGCATCGCGAGTTCGCCATTCCCGACGATGCCGATGTGGAGTATGTCTATGACGGCCTGATGTCGCTCGGTTCAGAGATAGCCCTCTCCACATTAGACAAGATGCTTGCCGGAGACGGTTTAGTGCCGAGCACGCCGCAGGCGGGGCTGCCTTTGCCCGCAGGTGCTGTCTTGCATCACGCTCCGAAGATTTTCAAGGAGACGTGCGAGATAGACTGGAGCCTGCCGTCGAAGCGCATCTATGATTTCGTGCGCGGCTTGTCTCCATATCCCGGCGCATGGACCACACTTGTTGCAGAAGGCGAGAAAGACCTCACGATGAAAGTCTTCCGCACGTCAAAGACCGACATACGCCTTCAGCTGCCGCAGGAGCGTGACGTTGAGCCCGGCAGGTTCATAGTTGACGAAACGCATCTCTACATTACCACCGCCGACACCCTGCTCGAAATACTTGAGCTTCAGATATCCGGCAAGCGCCGTATGTCGGCACGCGATTTCCTCAACGGCTTCAAGAAGATAGCTACCTATCGTGCAACGAACCACTAAATCCCATGCGATATTTCATCCATCTCTCCTACGACGGCACCCGCTACCACGGCTGGCAGATACAGCCCAATGCCGTCACCGTCCAGGGCGAGCTTGAGCGCGGCTTGTCTCTCATTCTCCGCCGTGATGTCAGTATCGTCGGAGCCGGGCGCACCGATACGGGTGTCCATGCCCGCCACATGGCTGCACACTTTGATGTCGCCGAGCCTATCGACCATCAGCAGGTGGGCTACCGCCTCAACCGCATCATGCCTCCCGACATTGCCGTCCATCGCATCGAGCCGGTCAGCGACGATATGCACGCCCGCTTCAGTGCCAAGGCACGCACATATCATTACTACATCCATACGCACAAGTCGCCCTTCCTTCGCAGCTATTCTCTTGAGACGCACTATGACCTCGATTTCCGACTCATGAACGAGGCGGCAGCCCATCTGCTCACCGTCTCCGATTTCGCCGCCTTCTGCAAGGCAGGTTCGGATGTGAAGACAACAGTCTGCCGTGTCACGACGGCGCAGTGGGTAGAGCAGCGTCCGGGCGAATGGTATTTTGAAATCACCGCCGACCGTTTCCTCCGCAACATGGTACGTGCCGTTGTCGGCACCTTGGTTGATGTGGGCCGCCGCCGTCTCACTCTCGACGGGTTCAAGGCCGTCGTGGCAAGCTGCCGCCGCACTGAGGCGCGCGAATCCATGCCGCCGCAAGCCCTCTTTCTTGAAAATGTGGAGTATTAGTTTTTTAGTTGACGGCTTGATTGTTTTGTTCTTGTGTTTTAGATGACAACAGAGACAACGAAAACAACGGGATGAACTCAATCAACGGGAGGATGTCACGAGGTGACATCAGTTCACATACTTCACAGGTTGTCCATTTTGTCGTAAAGGAATCAGGATTCATCGTTGTTTGGTTGACGGTAAACCAACTCGTCAACTTGTAAACTATATATAAATACAATGTGGTTATTATTAGCATTTCTTTCCGCCGCGCTGCTCGGCTTCTATGATGTTTTCAAGAAACACAGTCTGAAGGATAACGCCGTCATCCCCGTGTTGTTGCTCAACACGCTGTTCTCCTCGCTCATCTTTCTCCCCTTCATCCTCATGTCGCGCGAGGGTTCTCTCTCGTCCGATTCGTTGTTCTACACCCACAGCTACGGGTGGGCGGAACACAAATACATCCTTCTGAAGTCGTGCATTGTCCTCAGCAGCTGGCTTCTCGCATATTTCGGTCTGAAGCATCTCCCTCTCACTATCGTAGGTCCCATCAATGCCACACGTCCAGTCATGGTTCTTGTCGGTGCCTTTGTCTTCTTCGCCGAACGTCTCAATGCGTGGCAGTGGGCCGGTGTCGTTGTCGCCCTGCTCGGCATAGAGATGCTGAAGAAGACGAGCAGCCGCGAGGGCATCAACTGGTGGCACAACCGCTGGATATATTTCGTCATCCTCGCCAATGTCCTCGGCGCCCTCTCCGGTCTCTACGACAAATTCCTCATGGCAAGTCCGGCAAACGGCGGCATCGGTCTTGACAAGATGGCGGTGCAGTCGTGGTACAACATCTATCAGTTCTTCATGATGCTTGTCATGCTTTTAGTGCTGTGGATGCCTCGCCGCCGCTCCACCACTCCCTTCCGCTGGACATGGACGATACCCCTCATCTCCCTCTTCCTCTCCGCCGCCGACTTCGTCTATTTCTACGCCCTCGGTCAGGACGGTGCGATGATCAGCGTCGTCTCCATGATACGCCGCGGGTCCGTTGTCGTCAGCTTCCTCTTCGGCGCACTCCTTTTCCGCGAGAAGAACCTGCGTGCCAAAGCCCTCGACCTCCTTCTCGTCATCCTCTCCATGCTTCTTCTCTACATCGGCAGCCGCTGATGCCCGTTCCGGTCATCTTTATGTTGTGTGTTTTTTGTCTGCGGGTTTTAGACGACAACAGAAACAACCAAAACAGCGGGATGACCTTGTCATTCTTACATACAGAAATCCCCCACGGCTTCATGTCAGCCGTGGGGGATTTTCCGTTTATGTATGTCATTCACAGCTGTGGGGACTTTTCATCCGGCACTCCCGTTCTGCCTGAACGGGTTCTGTGAGAGATGCCTGCGTTTGGGCAGTCATCGTCTGTATTCTTTTCTGTACGAGCCGTCCGGCATACGTATTATCTGTATGCCGCTGCCGGCGCGTGTCCTGCGTCCGAGTGTGTCGAATCGCTTGCCGTTGTCTGTCGCAGCCGCCGTTGTCCCGGATATTCCGGTCGTGACGCTCTTCTGCTCCATCGGTGCGTCAGCTTCAGGCGCTCCGCCTCCGAAGTCATCGATACAGAAATATGCCGGTGTTGTCATGCCCCAGCTGTTCTTCTTTGTGCTGTCGAGGCTGAACCCTACGAAGAGGGTGTTGTCGGCAAAGGATGACAGATCCACCCATCGCCATTGCTTCACATACGACACTGTGCCGCCGTCAGCCTCTGCGAGGGTGTAGCAGACAGAGCCTGTCGTCTCCATGTTCTCGTCATATCCTGTGACGGTGAGCGTGAGGCGGTCACCGTCGGCAAACGGCTTGCCTGTCGTGCCGTCAGCTTCCTGCGAGATGCCGTCGCCGTTGAGTATGGCATCTTCCACCCATGCAGTGTTCGTGACGTAGAAGCCGGTCGGGCGTTGAGGTTCGGCGAAATAGACGAAGTCGTTGCCGTAGAAGTTGCTGTACCATACGGCGTAGTTGCTTCCGCTCTTTGCGCCGCCTGCCGCAGCGTTGTACTGGTCGTCCAGTCCGTTGTATTTGTCAGAGGCGGAGTTGGTGACGACGAAGTCGTAGAAGTATTTCCCGCTGTCGCCCCAGTCGTCGCAGTATGTCGAGAATGTGAAGCTGCCGGAGTTCCATGACGTAGAAGGGCTGTCGCTCTCTGGCGCAAAGATTCCGGTGGCGGTGTCGATGCGTATCTCTTCGTTCTCCTCGAAGTCAGCTATGTCGCCCCTCATCTTGTTGAAATATCTGTCGTCTGTCTCGTCATAGCCTACCGCCATTCCGTCGATGACAGGAATCTCGTCTGTTCCGAGTGTCTGTCCCCATGCTTCTCCGAGTTTGTATGCCACTTCTCCCGATGCGAGCTGTGCGTCAGTCACCACCGTCTCGTATGCCGTGCCGGCGGTGTAGTTCTCTGTGACATAGTTGTCGCTGATGTTCGTAGCCGCCGTTGTGGTTGTGCGGACGTTGCCGACAGTCGTCGCTGTTGTGGTGCATACCGCCTTTCCGGTGTTGAGGTTATGCTTTATCGTAGCGGCAGCGTTTGATGTCGCCACGAGTGTAGCGACATTTCCTGTAGCCGTCACCGTGCCTTCGTTGTGGCAGTTTGTCAGTTTTCCTGCCGCTCCGTAGAGGTAGGCTGTTATGCCTGCTGCATAGGTCGATGTCGTCGTTATGTCGCCCAGGTTCTGGCAGCGGTCGATTTGTGACGAGCCGTAAGCATATCCTGCGATGCCCGCCGCATACTGTTTCGCCTTCACGTTTGTCATACTGACGCACCGTGTCATGCTTGTTGTCCCGTCTGTTGCTGCCGCAATGCCAGCCGCATAGTTGCCCGTCGTTGTCACTTCGCCTGCTACGGTGAGGTTCTCTATCGTGGCGTTGTTAGCATATCCGAAGAGTCCGCTGTAGTTTGCGCTGCTGTTGATATACAGTCCGCTGACGGTGTGTCCTGCTCCGTCGAGTTCTCCGCTGAAAGCGGTGGTTTTCGCTTTGCCTATCGGTGTCCAGTCGAAGTCAGAGAGGTCGATGTCAGCCGTCAGCACGCCCTTGCTGTCGTAGTTTCCGTCGTTGACATGGTTGGCGAACCATGCGAGTTCCGCACCAGTCGCGATGTAGAATATACCGTCGGTCTGTTGCGGCTCGGCGAGTGTCTTGCCGTCCCACGCCGCCGGTCCGCTGACCGGTACAAGCGTGACATTGAAGGTCTGCTCGCCTTCCGCCTCGTCGCCGATGCTGAATGTCGTGTTGAGGTTACGGTAGCCTGCGGCGGTGGCATGAACGCTGTATGTGCCGTATGTGCCGGTGTATGTCCCGTCATCGGCGGGGGTGAGAGGTGTGCCGTTGAAAGATAATGTTATGTCGGCGTCGTCAACGTTGCATGCTGTGCGTATGCTGAAGAGTCTGACAGGCGAGACGGGGATGCTCACGTCGGGAATCTCTCCGAAGTATGTCTCGTGAGCCACTGCGGTGAAGTTCGGCGAGCGTCCTGCGGTTCGGTCGATGAGGCGGTGGTTGCCTATCGGGTCGCCGAATCCTTTCACCTGGATGACACCCTCGCTCATTGTAATCTCTGGGTTTGCCCCGGCGTCGTAGTCTGTGGGGATGTCGATGGTGACAGCCTGTGCCGAGGGAGCCGAGCCGAAGGTGTATTGTCCGCTGCCGAGAATGAGCGACGAGCCGTTTGGGATGCCGTTGTATGTGACGTATGCCGACATGTTGTATATGCCGGCGAGTTTGTTGGCGGGGTGTCGCAGCCCGCTGTACTGTATCTTCACCTTGTCGCCCGGCTGGAAGATGTTGCTGCCGGGACGTGTCACGTTCGATATTTTGCGCTGGCACGGTTTTGCAGTGATGACCTGGTAGATGCTGTTGCCTTCGCTGTCAGTGAGCCGTATGATGTTGCGTCCTTTCTTCAGCAGTACGGTGTATGAGCCGTCGGCGTTCGCCTTCACGCCTCCAAGGGTGATGAAGCCCTTGTACCATGCCTTTCCGTTGAAGAGCAGAGGGTAGGCTACGGCGACGCGCTCCACACCTTCCGGCTTGAAGGTGTATGAGGCGTATGCTCCGAGATAGTAGATGACGTCGTGTTCCGCATCGATGTATTTCCCGGCGTTCTTTTTCGTGTCGAGGTTGTATTCCTCGTTGATTGTCATGTTCGGCTGCATCGCGCTCTCGTTGTCATCTACCGTGACGACGAAGACGGCGGTGTTCTCCGGCCAGATGGCGCTCCAGTATTCACCGCCCATGTACGGTGTCTTCACTGTCTTGCCGCTGCCGTAGTAGTTGAGGCCTATGGCGTCGTATGTGACGGTGACGATTGCAGTGCCTTTCCCCACCGCCCTTATCTTCGACCATGCCGACGTGCTTGTGTCTGCGTTGTCGATGGTGATGACGTCTGCCGACGGATTGCCGTATATGTCTGTGACGGTGTAGTGGAAGTCCGGCTCGATGAAATAGTTGTTCGTGGAGTTGTCTGTGAGTTCCCATGTCCTCATGGCGTGTGCGTCAAACTCCCCGCCCGTCTTCATGCGCAGGTGTCCCCGCTCGTTGATGTTTACGAAGATGTCTCCCGTCTCGTAGCCGCTGTTCCAGTTGACATCCTGCTTCACTGTCTTCTGCCCGAACGCCTCGTAGTCAGCGTCCGTGAAATCGAGTGTGGGGCGTTTTGTCTCGTCTATGTTCATGTAGAAGTATCCCGCCTGTGTCAGTCCTCCGTCCCGCCATGTGCGGTAGTTATACACCTGTCCGTCGGCAAGGCGGAAAGAGATGGTTTTCCTGTTGCCGTCAACGCTTTCGCCTGTGGGGCTGACGGTCTGGAAGTCGGTGAAGTGCGTGAACTTCATGCCGAGAGAGAACTGTGCGTCGGCTGGCAGGGTGACGCTGTAGTCTCCGCCCGTCGGAATCTTTCCGCTTACCGTCACGTTGTATGTCAGCGTGCCTCCCTTGTACAGTGGCATGTAGCCCTCTGCCGTATGCTCGGCCGTAGGTGTCAGTACGGCGTAGTACGAGTTTCCGTTTAGCGCAAGGAATGTCTTTCTTCCGGCTGTGGTGGAGTTTCCGAGCGTGATGTCCAGCTTCTCTCCCTCGCGCGAGTTTACGGTGACGTCCACCGTATAGTCGGTGCCCACCGTCCATCCGCTGTTTGTGGCATAGACGGTGCCTGTCAGAATCTTGAATGTCTGTTCGGCGTCGTCGGTGATGTTGAGGCGTATGGTGCCGTTGGATGTTGTGCCGTCCGAGGCATATCCGGTAAGGATGTATGCCCCCGGGGCAGTGTCGAAAGTGTAGGTGTAGCTCAGCGGGTCGCCCGTGTTGACAGGCGTGTCAGAGCCTTCGGCTGTCAGCGTCATGGTCGTGGATGTGGTGTTCATCTCCACCTTGACGGTGACACCGAATGCCGTGCCGGCAAAAGCCAGCATCAGCAGTGCTGAAATGTAGAGTCTTTTCATGTTTTTTTGTTGTTTGCATAAAGGTTTATTTCCTGATATATTTCTTTCCGTCTTTTATATACAGAGTGTTGCGCCGCACCTCGCCTGCGGGTTGTCCGGCGATGTTGTATGTGGTGTGGCGGGCAGGCGCCTGTTCTGTCTCGATGCTATGTATGCCGGTGAAGTGTCCGTCCGGAGGCAGTGCGAGGAAGTGTGCGGGGTTGATATACACGCCGTATTTCCCCGTCAGCACGCCCTGCGGTGTCCATTGGTATAGCGTGCCTCCTTCCGCGAACGATGCTGCGTCGGTGGCATACATATATCCCGTGTATGGGTTGACGTATATGCCGTATGGCATCTGCATACGGCTGATGTCGTCGCGCATGGTGCCGGGCAGTGTCTCTTCCACGCCCTCCGTGCCGTTGCTCTGAATGACGAGGGCGGGGTCGATGGTGATGTAGTTGAAGGCATAGTCGCCCGTGATGTACGAATACCGTGATCCGATGGCGAGAAACATCCCGTCCGTTGTCGTGGTGTTGTATGTCGCGGCATACTCTAACTTGGCGAAGCATCGCTCCCCGTCCTTCAGCGCCGCCTCGCAGTCGAGGATTATGGTGGCTGCCTGCACGTTATAGTAGTCGCCGGGAGAGTTGATGCAGAGGTATCTGCCCGTCTGCGACATCTTGCCGTAGAGGTTTATCTGTCCCGTGTCGATGTTCTTCACCACTCTCATGTCGTCAGCGTCGATGACGCTCACCGTCGTCTCGTAGTCGTGGTTCTCCTGGAAGGCGTAGCCTCCGGTGTTTGCTACGAAGAGGAATCCGCCGTAGTATGCTATGCCCTCCGGCTCATAGCCCACCTCCACGGCATCTACAACCTTGAATGTCTTGGTGTCAATCTTCGCCACATAGCCCTTCGTGAACTCGCGCATACCGTCTGTCGTGCCGCATTCGTGGCCGTAGGACGAGACATATACATATCGTCCGTCGCTTGCCAGCTTGCGGTTGTTGGGCACGTCTTCTGTAGCCGCCACGGCTTTCCCGGCGGGCGTGATGAACTGCACGATGTTCGACCAGTTCACGGCGATGGCGATGAGGTTGTCGTTCACCTGGATGATGTCGTTTGGCGTGTCGCCCAGCTTCGTGCCGTTGACATCCCTGAACCAGCTGTTGCTGACAACCATGCCGTTCTCGAAATATGTCACTCTGCCGTTGTCCGCCTGCCAGTTGCCCTCGTTGAGAAGAATGATTCTCTCCTGTGCAACGGCATTTGTGCAGACAACGGCGAGTGCGAGCGTGAAAAAGAGAAAAGTTTTTTTCGTCATGGATATATGTTTTCGTTTCTTGCTTTTTATATATAAGTAGGCGGTGCAAGGATTATATAAATAATTTTGCACACCTACTTAGTATGTGTGTCCCGCTTCAGGTGTCCCCTCACAGTGCCAGCGTCAGTGTCAGCCTGTAGTTGCGTCCCGGCATGGGATAGCGCGGGATGTGTTCGTACTGCACGTCGAGCACATCGTTCACTTCGAGCGTCACGCCCATGTCCGCCTTCTTGCCGAGAGGCATGATGCACGACAGTTTCATGTCGATGTTGTCGTATGGCTCGAGTATGTCTTCCGGGTCGGCGTACGACCACATTCTCTCCGAGACGTGCAGCCACGACGTTGTGAACGCCACTCTTCTCCATCCTGCAATCGCCGTGATTCCTGATGACAGCGTTGGCGAATAGCAAATCGGCTTGTCATATACCACGGTGTTGTCCGGGTCGGTGCGGTTCAGGTCGCGCTGCCATGTCAGCGATGTCAGCAGCGAGAACATCCATTCGCCCGTGCGGTATCGGGCGTTTGCCGTGGCGTTCATGCCGCGGCAGAAGGTGTAGCCGTAGTTCATCATCGTCCACGAATACGTGCCTTTCAGCGGCAGGCACACGATGCGGTTCTCTATCCTGTTGATATAGACGTCAGCCTGCAGGTCGGTGCTCCAGCCGCGGTGTGCGTAGTGGTGTTCGATGCCGATGTCCCATTGCCGCGTGTATTCCGGCTTCAGATTCCTGTTGCCCACCTGTGTATAGTAGAGGTCGTTGAGTGTCGGCACGCGGAAAATCTGCTTGTACCATGCGCGCGCCGTGACGCCTCCTATTGAATATCCGAGGGTGAATGCGGGCGTGATGCGTTCTATGGGTTCGGCGGCTCCGGCAGCCACGGCGGTGTGGTCCCTGTAGTGCTGGTATAGCACTGAGGCGGCTGTCTGTATGCCCCGCCAGTTTGTCTGCAGGGCTACGACACATTTCTGGTCGAGGCGGTGTACTGTCTCGAAATATTTCAGGTCGGCCTGCAGCTTCGAGTAGCGCAGGTCGTAGCTCGCGTTCAGCGACAGCCACGGCAGCGGCATCCATCCGTAGCAGGCGGCTCCGTAGAGGTCCTCCTGACGGTAGTGGTTATCTACGCGTGCCGTGTTCTGGTTCTCCGGATAGTCGGTGCAGTATCTCAGATACTCGTTCGTGTATTTCGCGTTCAGCTTGAAGCGGTGTCTGCCCGTCTGCCACATGTATGATGTCTGGCAGAAGAAGTCGCGGTCCCATTCCCTGCCCACATTGACGTATTTGTCTGACAGGCGCCGCACGATGCCGCCCGGACATCCGCGTTCTGATTCGTAGAAATAGAGATGCGACGCGAATCCGCCCTTGAAGAGAGCCCCCTCTATGCGCACATAGTCAATGTCCGAGTTCTGTCGCCTGCCCGTCGTGTCCTCGTATTCTGATTGATAGCGGAAGGGATAGTCGCCCTTTGTCGTCAGAGCCTCGGCATCGACAAATCCCTTCCATCCCCTTTTCGACATCTGCAGGTTGGCTTTCGCCATGTATGTCGCAAACGAGGCGCACCGCATCTGCAGCGAGACGGAATCGCGTTCCGGCTTCCGCGTTCTCAGATACACCGTCGCCCCTGACGCGTATTCGGATGCCGACTGGCAGTTGTCGAGCTTGTTGGCATTGTACAGCTCGACGCTCTCCATCGTCGTCAGCGAGAACTTCCCGAGATCCACGGTGCCGTTCTGTGCGTTCGTCACCCTTATGCCGTCGATGTAGATACCCACATGCTGCGCCCCGAGCGAGCGCACGTTGACGGTTTTCAGTCCGCCGAGGCCTCCGTAGTCCTTTATCTGCACTCCGGCGAAATATTTCAGGGCGTCTGCCACGCTTGTCGAAGACAGCGCCTGCAGGTCGGCGCCCTTCAGCGTCTGTCGCGTAGCCAATGGCCTGCGGCCGTAAACCTCCACACTCGCTATGGTGTCAGCCCATGCCGCGCCGCTGCTGTCGGCAGGCGCAGAGCCACGGTCTGTGACGCCGGCATAAGCCGACACACGGCTGTGCCCGTCCGTACAGACACCGCGCGCAAAAGACAATGCGGGCACGAGAGACAGCGACACACACAGCATCACGCTTTGTATCAGTGTCATATATGATAAGAAATGATTTCAGCTCCCTCATAATCCCGTGAGGAAGGCAAGATTGTAAAGCAAAGGCAGGTCTTCTGACTATATCCTGACTTGCAGCCGGTCTTCCCGGTTGGCGCGTGTGTCATCAACATCGTTGACACCACGGCGTCGCCCAGTGACGCTGTCAGCTGCGTATGGCTCTTGCCTGTCACGTCCGCAGGGGGACGCATGGCGAGCCATGAAAAAGGATTTACAGCACCGGGTAGTGTTGCAGATTCTCACTGCATTCCCGTCTTAGCCCGTCGGCACGGTGCGTCATGGCACAATGCCGGCAGGAACCTTTTGCTCGTGCAAAATTATCACATTTTTTTCGTTTCAGGCGAAAAAAACATTATTCAGTGTTTCTTTTTTAAGTAAATTTAATCTTTTGGGGTGTCTCTGGCGGCAGGCTTCAGAACCTCTGTTCGCTGACGACATCGCCTTTGACATCTACAGCGCGCCAGTGTGTGATGTTGCGGGCTTCCGACGAGATGTTCACGCCGCATTTCGTCAGCTTGCGCCCGTCAGCCTCGTATGGTATTGAATAGCCCTTGCTGTCTATCTGTGCGAGGGCGTTCTCTGCGGTGTCATCCACTTTCAGCTCGAGTACGTAGATATGGTCCTTGGTGTGTATGACGACGTCGGCACGTCCTATGACGCTCTTCACCTCTGTATTGACATTGTTGTTCAGGAGCGAGAAGATGATATACATCAGCATCTTGTAGAAGTCCTCGCGCTTCTTCTTCGCCATCCACTCTTTCCGCGTGATGATGTC
>SFIS01000064.1 GCA_004555245.1 Bacteroidales bacterium | reverse complement strand
TCTGATGTTTAACGTTTTAGTAACAGGAATAGTTCTTTGAAAATTTGTGTATCTCGTTGATTTTTAGTAACTTTGTATAGAATTACAGTCATCTAAAAACAATGAAAAAGTCAGAATCAACATCTCGTAAAGAGACTCCAGAAGAGGAGCTAAAACGTCTTCGTAAAGAGAACAAGTCTTTGAAGTCAAACCTTGGCAAAGCTAATGATAAACTTAAGCGGGCCAAGGGTGAACTTAAATAGACCAAGGCTGAACTCAAAAAAAGACGTCACGAAGACAACCTTGAGCAAAGAGCAGAAAGAATTACTTTCGACGCTGTTCCCGGACATCGATATTCGCTTCTGGTAATCAAGCTCTGCATATTGATAAACACCCGTACGAACTGCGGTCTTCGCACCGTGGTGAAGATACTGGAAATATTCGGCGAGGTGTTTGAAGGCAAGTGCGGGAAGGTTCCATGCTACATGCATACAGCATCCTGCCCAAGGAGAAGCAAGAGGCATACTCTTTCGTTCCGGAGAACAAGGAACTGCTTGATGAACTTGCCGTGGCTGTTGATGCTGTAAGGCATGTAGAGGAAATCTGCAAGACCAAGGGCTTCAATATTGCCACATGCAACGAGTGCAAGCATTATATCATCAGGAATGTCATAGGCAACGCCAACAGCCGCAGAGCCAAGTTGGGCATCATGATGCTTGATTACTTCAAGAAAGAAGAGGCTTTGCTGGTTGATGATGTGCAGAATGACAACATCTCGTCCGACATCATTGAGTCTGACTATGGAATCTTCAAGTCGAAGAAGTCACCGAACAAGCTGTATGGAATTACTCCTTTCGTGCTGTTTATTCCGCTATACCCAAAACTCGTGAACAAGTCTGTTACTGATACATTTAATTTCAAAGAGCGCTTAGTGAATGTTAAACTCAAGGACATGATGCTTGGGCTGCCAAGAACATGTCCACTAACTGGGTTACAGAACGAACCAAAATTCAGAAAAGCAAACTGAATTTGGAACGGATAACTGGACGCCCTAATTGTTTTATTTCCTTTCTGTTTGCGAAGGATTCAACATGATGTACTTTCTGTTTCTGTTACCTCCCTTCGCTGCGAGATAGCCATACTCCGTAAGTTGTCGCAAGTATTGAAATAGATTTCATTTTGCGAAGGATTTCAATGATTTTGTGGTTATTTTTCTGAAAGTGATAAGAAAAATGCAATTCTGACGTGACCGATGGTTATTTACAGTTCATACCCGGTGAACGGACCTGCCTGACATTGACCTTTGCGATAGGCGGTTCTGACAGTATGGGTGGGTTTTGACGTTTCGACATGGCAGAATGTCAGATGGGGAATGTGGGGAAATGTGTTCTCAAAAGGCGCAAAAACCGGGCTGTTGTGTGAAAAATCTTGACAACGGGAAATCGTGGTTTTCTATATGATGGAATGTGGGGTGGGGGGCTGACAGGCGGTTTTTGATGCTTGCTGAATGCTGGATTGTCAATGTTGGAGTGCAAGATAGTCAATGTTGGAGCGCAAGATAGTCTATGTTGGAGCGCAAAATAGTCTATGTTGGAGGGCAAAATAGTCAATGTTGGAGGGTAAACTTGGGTGTTTTGCGTGCCAAAACAGGTGTTTTTGGGTGGATAGAATGTCTGTATTGTTTACCCGTGAAATGTAAGGCGTTGTGTTACAGTGGCTTGCGGAAAACGTGCGAGAATCGCCTGTACGCCGTCTTGTCGAGCCGCGCTGGTTTCTACGCCGTTCTCGCGGCTTTACGCCCGTGGTTTCTTGTGTTTCTGCGGTAGTGTTGGATGGCTTTCTGCCTGATGACAAAATGTAAGCAAAACGTCTTGTTTCCGGTGTCGTGTGACACTTTCCGGCGGCTTGGGAGAGTGGCGGTAGGAGGCAGCGGATGAAATTTCCTGCCGCGAGTTGCCGTTGTTTGGAGAATTATTTGTAACTTTGCAGACCCATCCTGCAAAATCTTTTGAAAATCCAATCAACCACACACATTTATCTTTTGCGATGATAAAGAACATAATATTTGATTTTGGCGGTGTGATAATCACGCTCGACCAGCCTGAAGCCATCCGCCGTTTTGCCTCGTTGGGTCTGCCCGCCGCCTCGTCTCATCTCGACGCCTACACCCAGGGCGGCATCTTCGGAGCCGTGGAGGAGGGGAGGATAGACGCCGAGACGTTCCGCAGGGAGCTGTCGCTGATGTGCTCGCGCGAGCTGACGTGGGATGAGTGCCGCCATGCGTGGTTAGGCTACAAGAAAGAACTGCCGGCGCGCAACCTTGAGATGCTGAAGCGTCTGCGCCGCGAGGGCTACCGTCTGATTCTGCTGTCGAACACGAATCCCTACATGATGTCGTGGGCGATGAGCCCGGAGTTCAGCCGCGGTGTCGATGCGGAGTGTATGGCGGGTCGTCCCGTGTGCGACTATTTCGACGCCGTGTATCTCAGCTATGAGGTGGGATGCATGAAACCCGACCGCCGCTTCTTCGCCCATGTCCTGGAGCATGAGGGCATAAAGGCGGGCGAGACAATCTTCCTCGACGACGGGCCGCGCAACGTCGAGGCGGCGGCAGAGTTCGGCATACAGACCATACAGCCCGTGAACGGCGCCGACTGGACGCAGCTTCTGGCGGCTCGCTTAGCGGAATGAACGGGCGGCGGACGGAGGCTGGCAGTCAGCGGGAAAACGGCCGAAACCGGGAAATATATGTGTGCATTATATAATAATGTGTAAAAAAACGATGGGGAATGCAGAAAAATTTGTAATTTTGCAGGCGGTTAGCACCGCTGTGCGATAGCCTCCCTTACGACAACAACAGAACATAAGAATACAGATGACACAGAAAAAACAGAGACGCCGTTGGACCATAGAGCCCGGACATGAGCTGACGGAGATGGACAAAGAGATTCTCTACTGGCAGAACCGCAGCAAGAGCGTGCCGAGCCGCGACCTGGTGAAGACGCCCGAGCAGATAGAGGGCATACGGCGTGCCGGCGTGGTGAACGCAGCCGTACTGGATGCGGTAGCCGCCGCGATACGTCCCGGCATCGCGACACAGGAGATTGACGATATCTGCATGGCGGTTTGCCGCAGCCACAACGCCACGCCCGCCTGCCTCGGATACGAGGGTTTCCCGAAATCGGTGTGTGTCAGCATCGACGACTGCGTCTGCCACGGCATCCCTAAGCCTGACGAGATTCTTGAGGAAGGCGACATCGTGAACGTGGATTTCACAACCATACTCGACGGCTACTATGCCGACGCCTCCAGGATGTTCGTCGTGGGCGGGAAGACGACGCCGGAGAAGGAGCATCTTGTCAGAGTGGCGAAGGAATGTCTCGAGATTGGCATGGAGACGGCGAAGCCCTACTGCTTTGTGGGAGACATCGGCAACGCCATACAGAAACATGCGCACAAGAACCGCTGCTCTGTGGTGAGAGACCTCTGCGGACACGGCGTGGGACTGAAGTTCCACGAAGACCCCGAGGTGGTGCACTACGGAAAGAAGGGTACGGGGATGCTGCTCGTGCCGGGTATGGTGTTCACCATCGAACCGATGATAAACCTCGGCGACTGGAAGGTCTTCATCGATGCGGACGACCCGTTCGGATGGGAGGTATATACTGAAGACGGCTCGCCATCGGCACAGTGGGAACACACGCTCGTCATGACGGAAAGCGGCGTAGAGGTGCTGGCATACTGATGCCATGACAGCCTTACGGAAAAACGAACGAGACAGGAGAAGAACGCAGTGATATACACTATGTGGGTGTGCATGATTATTCATGTAATCCTTGCACTGCCTACCGCGCACTGCGGGTATGTGACAACGGTAGGGCAGGGGCCGCTACACTCCCTTACATCACATACAGATACTGCATCACTAACCAATACAACAATTACAGAGATAATTATGCACACCTACATATTGGCAATAGAATCGTCGTGCGACGACACGTCTGCCGCAGTGTTGCGCGACGGTGTGCTGCTCAGCAATGTCACCGCCTCTCAGAAGGTGCATGAGGAATACGGGGGCGTGGTGCCTGAACTGGCTTCGAGAGCCCACCAGCAGAATGTCGTGCCCGTGGTGGATGCCGCGCTGAAGCGTGCCGGAGTGGAGAAGTCCCGGCTGTCTGCCATCGCCTTCACAAGAGGTCCGGGGCTGATGGGCTCGCTCCTCGTCGGCGTGAACTTCGCGAAGGGCATGGCACGCGCTCTCGGCATACCGCTGATAGACGTCAACCATCTGCAGGGCCATGTCATGGCACACTTCATAAAGGAGAGCGACGACGACGACACGCAGCCGCCTTACCCCTTCATCTGCCTACTCGTCAGCGGAGGCAACTCGCAGATTGTGAAAGTCAACGCCTACAACGACATGGAGGTGCTGGGGCAGACGATAGACGACGCTGCCGGCGAGGCGATAGACAAATGCTCGAAGGTGATGGGCCTGGGATACCCCGGCGGACCTATCATCGACCGCCTTGCAAGGCAGGGCAATCCGCACGCCTACCAGTTTGCCGAGCCGCATGTGCCGGGGCTCGACTACTCCTTCTCCGGGCTGAAGACATCTTTCCTCTACAATCTGAGGAAATGGGTGGCAGAGGAGCCGGACTTCATAGAGAACCATAAGGAGGACATCGCGGCGTCTCTCGAATACACCATCGTCGATATCCTGATGAAGAAGCTGAAACTCGCTGTGAAACAGACCGGCATCAGGCATGTCGCTCTGGCGGGAGGCGTGAGTGCGAACAACGGCCTGCGCAACGCCTACAAGGACTATGCGCGGCGGTACGGATGGACCATCTACATCCCGAAGTTCAGCTACACGACAGACAACGCCGCGATGATTGGCATCGTGGGGACATACAAATACAGGGACAAGGACTTCTGCGACATCAGCGCACCGGCCTTCTCGAAAGTCACTTTCGGATGACTTTCATGCAAGAGGCATGGCAAAAGACAATGACGGACGCCGCACATACGGGCTGAAGGCAGACGCAGATGCGCATTATCAGCAAGTGACAACAGTCGAGTAGGATTCACTACACTCCTTTATGTCACATACTGATTATGCATCACTAATCAATACAATCATTATAAATTTGCACACCTACTTAGACAATGAATTTTGAGAAGAAAGTATTGAGCAAGGAGCTGCTCGCCCTGCTCTATGAATCGGACAAGACAGTAGGAACCGCCGAGAGCTGCACGTCGGGCATGATAGCCGCAGCCATCACTATGGTGCCCGGTGCGTCAGACTATTTCAAAGGGGGCATCGTCAGCTATACCGACGATGTGAAGACCGCCCTGCTGGACGTTGACCCGGAGGTCATCGAGAAGAACACCGCCGTATGTGAAGAGGTGGCGCTGCAGATGGTGAAGGGTGCGATAGATCGCCTCGGCGTCGATTATGTCATCGCCTCGACAGGCTTCGCCGGTCCCGGCGCCGCTCCCGGTGTGGCAGTCGGCACGATATGGCTCGCCTGCGGAAACAAGGACGAGCAGATAACGCTGAAACTCTCTGAAGACGAGGGACGCGACAAGAACGTGGAGAATGCCGTACACCGCGCCCTCGCCCTGCTACTCGACTTCATACGCCAGCACGAACCGGCACGCACCGGCGACGAGGTGGTGGAACTGACGGCAAACTGACGGCAAACTGACTGTCAAACTGACGGCACCGGGACTGCGACACGCCGGCAGCAGGACGACACTAAGGAAGAAAGCGATGCACAAAGCAGCCAATATGTGCAGAATTTTCGACAATCTGTAATCAGTGTAAAGAAAAATTCACTTAAAATTAAAGATTGTTAATAGTTTTCTTGGATATTAAAATAATTTTGTGTAAATTTGCGCAAAATTATGTAAACAAGATAAACATTGAAGAAGTTTTTTTCCATAATAACCTCAGTCGCACTCCTGCTGTCTGTGCAGGCGTGCCAGTTGAAGATATGGGACGATAACAGTGCGGACGGCAGCGGGACGGAGGTCACCGTGGCACGCTACGACCGCCTGCAGAGCCGATATCTCACCACGGGCGACTTCTCTGCGCTGCAGAGCATGAACATCTCCTATCCGATGGAGACACGCACGCTCGTAGAGAACGTGCTGCAGCTCGGAACGGTGGATATGCCCGACATAAACGAGAGGCTGCTGAAATTCTACCAGGACACCACGCTGCAGACAATCATCGCCGAGGCGGAGACGCAGTATGCCGACATGGACGACATCAACAAGGAGCTGTCGGAGGCCTTCGGACAGCTGCGCAAACACATACCCGACTTCCCCATACCTGTAGTATATACACAGATAGGCGCACTGACGCAGAGCATCATCGTGGGAGACGGAATAGTCGGCGTGTGTCTCGACAAATATCTCGGCAAAGACTTCCCCGTCTATGACAGATACTACCTCGAATACCAGAAAGAGACAATGACGCGCGAACATCTCGTGCCGGACTGCCTCACGTTCTACATCCTCTCGCTCTATCCGATGGAAAACTTCGACAACTCGACACAGGTCATGCGCGACAGGCATATCGCGAAGATGATGTGGGTCGTGAACAAAGTGACGGGGAAGAACACCTTCGACACTCCGGAACTGAGGCGCATAGACCAGTATATGAAATCTAACCCGAAGGTGACGATAAGCCAGCTGCTCACCATGCGCGAGGAGTGAAGCGGCAGACGGCGTCGCCCTCCATAATTATCCGAATCATGAAACATATCATCCTGACAATGTTGCTTGCACTGTCCGCAACAAACGTCCCGGCAGGGAAGACCGTCACCCTCGACGCCGTTACCGACGGCACGTTCGCCGCACGCCGCCACACCGCCGTGACACCGCTGCCCGACGGCGAGAACTACGCCTGTCTCGACAACGGCAGAGTGACGGCATACAGCTACAAGACCGGCAGGAAGACCGCCGTGCTCTTTGACCGGAACGACGTCATAGGCGAGACAATCGGCGAACCGCAGACGTTCATCCTCTCGCCCGACGCGTCACGCATCCTGCTGGCTACCGACGTGAAACCCATCTACCGCCGGTCGTTCGCCGCACAGTGGTACATCTACGACATACGGTCGAAACAGCTGTCAAAGCTGTCGGACAACGGACCGCAGCAGTCGCCCGTGTGGAGCCCTGACGCAACGCAGGTGGCGTTTGTCAGAGACAACAACATATACCTCGTCAAGCTGCTCTACGACAACGCCGAGAGCCAGGTGACGAAAGACGGCAGGCGCAACGCCGTCATCAACGGCATACCCGACTGGGTGAACGAAGAGGAGTTCTCTATCGCCACCTCGCTCTGCTTCACGGCCGACGGTTCGCAGATATGCTGGATTAAATACGACGAGACGGACGTCCCCACATACGACCTGCAGCTCTACAGGGGAGCGTCGCAGACAAGGGACGAATACGGCGACTATCCCGGCCTCTACTCATACAAATACCCGAAAGCGGGACAGACGAACGCCACCGTCAGCGCATGGAGCTTCGACGTGAAGACGAAGAAGACGGAGAAACTGCAGCTGCCGTTGGACAGCGACGGATATATCTGCCGCATCCTGCCCACCGCCGACCCTCTGAAAGTGCTCTACGTGACACTAAACAGACATCAGGACAAGATGGACATATACGCCGTCAACCCGCGCTCTACGCTCTCGCAGCTTGTCATACACGAGGAGGTGAAGAAATACGTCGTGGAGGCAGCATACACCGACCTGTGCGTGACGGACAACCATATACTCATGCTCTCCGACCGTGACGGATTCAGACACCTCTACCTCTACACGATGAACGGCACGCTGAAACGCAGCGTATGCCCGCAGAACACGGACATCACCGCAGTGTATGGATATGACGAGAAAAGCGGCGACATCTTCTATCAGGCGGCGGTCACCCCGCAGACACGACACATCTTCGTGAACTCCAGAAACGGGAAGACGACACGGCTGTCAGAGCGGGAGGGAACGAACAGCGCTACCTTCTCTGCCGGCTTCGACTATTTCTTCAATACATGGTCTGACCGAAACACGCCGTATCTCTGCACGTCGAACAGCCGTACGGGCAAGCACATCGCCACGCTGGTAGATAACAGGGAGACAATACAGCGTCTGAAGGAATACGACATCCCGGAACGCGAACTCTTCTCGTTCAGCACCTCGGAAGGCGTCACGCTGAACGGATATATGCTGAAACCCGTAGGCTTCGACCCGTCGCGACGCTACCCCGTCATCATGCACCAGTACAGCGGCCCCGCATCCCAGCAGGTCATCGACGCATGGCAGATGGGGTCGCACGGACAGGGCGCGGCATACGACGCATACCTCTGCTCGTTAGGATTCATCGTCGTGGCTGTCGATGGAAGAGGCACCGGGGCGCGGGGGGCAGACTTCGAGAAGGCGACATACATGAACCTCGGAGTTCTGGAGGCGAGAGACCAGGTGGAGACTGCACTGTGGCTCGCCAGACAACCCTACGTTGACAGCAGGCATATCGGCATCTGGGGATGGTCCTTCGGAGGATTCTGTACACTGATGGCGATGAGCGAAGGCAGGGAGGTGTTCTATGCCGGAGTGGCCGTGGCGCCTCCGACATCATGGAAATACTACGACACGATATACACCGAGCGCTTCATGCGTACGCCAAGGGAGAATCCGGACGGATACAACGAATCGCCCGTATCGCGCGCCGCAAAGCTGCACGGAAAGCTGCTCATCTGCCACGGCACCGCCGACGACAACGTCCATCCGCAGAACACATACGAATACAGCGACGCCCTTGTCGAGAACGACAAGGACTTCCGCGAGATATTCTACACAAACTCTAACCACGGCATATCCAAAGGCAAGTCCCGCAGGCATCTGCTGAGGCAGGTGGCACAGCACTTCCTCGACGCGATGAAATGATGCCGCTGCATCTTGTGGCCAAGAATACAAACCAAAAAGAAACAGACCTTGTCCGTCAGATAATGACAGGCAAGGTCTGTTTCGCGTTTATCGTGAGTGTAATGAAATGGGAGGGGTAGGGCGGGGTGACAGCCTTTGCAGACCGTGAACGGAGTGTCTGCCCCGCGAAAAGCATCATTTCTTCTTCTTCCCCGCGAAAGGCATCTCGATGATGAACGACGTCACCCAGCCGTTGGCTCCTGCGGGCAGGAGGTTGATGGTGCCTCCGGACTGTGTCATGATCTGTCGGCAGAGTGCAAGTCCGATGCCCGAACCTTTCTTCTTGGTGCTGAAGAAGGGTATGAAGATGTCCTGGCGGATATGGTCGGGGATGGGGCTCCCGTTGTTCGAGATGCGGATGCGCAGCGGCGACGCGCCGTACTGGTAGGCGTACATCTGTATCATGGCGCCCTTGATGCGCCCGCCTGAGCCGTCGGCCGGTGCGAATGCCTCGACGGCATTCTTCACGATGTTCACGATCATCTGGCGGAAGAGGTTGCGGTCGGCATACACCTCGCCGTGGTGCATGTCGCAGACGAGGTTCAGCGAGATGTCAGAAGGCACGCCGCTCAGGTGGCAGACACTTTCAAGTAGCTCCTGCACGGAGAACTGTTCGGGGTGTGAATCCTGCAGCGACGTGAACTTGCGGTATGAATCGACAAACTCCATCAGTCCCGTTGACGTGTCGTGGATAGCCTTTATGCCTTCGTATATCGGCGAGGATGCCACCGCCCTGTCGCTCATGAAGACGTCGGTGAGCGAGATGACGGGCGCTATGCCGTTCATGATCTCGTGTGTCAGGATGCGTGTCAGTTTCTCCCACGACTGCACCTCGATTTCCTGACGCTTCCTGCCTATGTGCTGCAGCAGCGTGTTGAACGTGCCGATCATGGGCTTGTCGAGAAACAGGATGCCTCCCGACGACAGGCGGAACGTGTAGTCGTTGTTGTCAAGAGCCTCTGTGATGTGGCGGCACGCACGCCTGATTTTCCGCTGGCGTAGCATCTGGAACATTACGAAAGCCGCGAGGCAGCATAGCACGGTGATGAGATGTGACATGATGGAGAAGGGATGTGGATGTGATGGCAGGATGCCGGCGGGGAGTCCGCACCGGCTATTTGTTGCGTTTCAGTTTGTTGTAGAGCGTCTGTCGCGTGATGCCGAGAATCTCGGCGGCCTGTGTCAGGTTGCCGTGGCATTTGTCTATCGCCTTGCGGATGTGCTCGTCTTCCATCTCGTCGAGAGTGGAGATGCGGTTAGACGATTCGACTGCGGCAAGGAGTGTGGAGATGAGATGTGCGTTGTCCCATGGCTTCACGACGAAGTCGAAGGCTCCGGCCTTCACGCCGCGTACTGCAAGGTCGATGTCGCCGTAGGCGGTGAAGAGCACGACGGGGATGTCGGGATGCTGCTGCCTGATGTGCTGGAGACATGACAGGCCCTCGGAGCCGTTGTTCACGCCGAGCGAGAAGTTCATGTCGAGAAGTATGACAGACACTTTCTCCTGCATCAGTGTCGCCATCAGCTTGTCGGGGTTGGGCAGGGTAATGACCTTGTCGAAATCGAATCTCAACACGTATTTCAGTGAGATGAGGATGTTCTCGTTGTCGTCGATAACAAGTACTGTGCGCATGGATTGTTTCTTTTTCGTTATGTTGGTTGACAAGAAAGCCAGATGCGGTGCGGGGAGCGTGTTTCTGTCCGCCCCTCCTTTCACAGCATCTGGCTTGATAGGAAATATGTATCAGTGAATCTCCCTGATGTCGCGTTCTACGTTAGCGCGTATGTTGGTAAGGAAGCGTTTCATACCGTCGCCGTCTTTCGTGTCTATGATGTCGAGCAGTTCCTTCAGCCGTTCCCTTATCTTCACCACGTTGTCGTGTGTGTATGGGTTGAACAGAATTTCCTGTAGCAGGTAGTCGTCCTCGTTCAGCACACCTTTCGCGATGCGCATGTGCCGTTTGAAGGTTGTCCCGGGTGCATCCTGATGCTCCATGACGGCGGCGAAGGTGAATGTCGAGACAAAGGGAATGGAGAGCGAGTATGCCACTGTGCGGTCGTGCTCGTCAAAGGTGTATTCGTAGATGTTCAGCCCCAGGCGGCTGTAGAGGTCCTTGAAGAAGCACCGCCCCATGTAGTCGCCCTCGCTGATGATGATGGCGTTCTCCTCTGACAGCTGGCTCAGATTGGCGAAGGTGGGCCCGAACATCGGGTGGGTGGATACGAAGCGGAAGCCGGTGCTCTCGTAGTATTCCTTCAGATCTGTCTTCACCGAGCTGATGTCCGACAGTATGCACGTCTTCGGCAGGTGCGGCATGACATCGTTGAAGGCGGGAATGGTGTATTTCACCGTCACGGCGTTGATTACCAGTTCCGGCTCGAAGGCGTCAATCTCGTCGAGATGTGAGAAGCGCTGGCAGTTGTAAGTGAAGCGCAGGCGCTTCGGGTCCCGTTCGAAGACAGCCACTTCATGGTCGAAGCTGAGCAGGTCGATGAAGAACGAACCCATCTTTCCCGCTCCTAAAACAAGAATCTTCATGGTGTGTCGTTTGTCGTTTTTGTTCTTCTGCAGATGCGTGCAGCATCATTTGTTCACAATCTCGAGCTGCTGGCGCACGGATTCTTCGTGTATGTGCTCATACACCTGCTTCACGAAGTCGGCGCTCATGCCGCACAGGGCACCCTGTGCTCCGCGTTTGTCAAGAATCTCCGAGTAGCGTCCGGTCTGCAGCACGGTCATGTTATGCTCTTTCTTGTATTGCCCGATTTCGCGGCATACGCGCATACGCTTGGAGAGGAGGTCCATCAGCTGGTTGTCGATAGTGTCTATCTGCTTGCGCAGCTGTGTGATGCCTTCAGTGGTGTATGTGGCTTCGCGCACCTGGAGAATTGAGAGGATGTAGTCGAGAACGTCAGGCGTGACCTGCTGCTTTGCGTCAGACCAGGCCTTGTCGGGGTCGCAGTGGCTCTCTACCATCAGTCCGTCGAAGCCGAGGTCCATCGCCTGCTGGCAGAGCGGGGCTACGAGTTCGCGTTTGCCTCCCATGTGCGACGGGTCGCAGATGATGGGCAGTTCCGGTATGCGGCGGCGCAGTTCGATAGGTATCTGCCACATCGGCAGGTTGCGGTAGATAGTCTTGTCGTATGAGGAGAAGCCGCGGTGTATCGCGCCGAGCCGTTTGACACCCGCCACGTTGAGGCGTTCGATGGCTCCTATCCAGAGCTCGAGGTCAGGATTGACGGGGTTTTTCACAAACACCGGGATGTCTATTCCCTTCATCGCGTCAGCCAGAGCCTGCATGGCGAACGGGTTTGCCGAGGTGCGCGCTCCGACCCACAGTATGTCCACGCCGTATTTCATTGCGAGTTCCACGTGCTCAGGTGTTGCCACCTCAGTGCCGATGTTCATGCCGGTCTCTTTCTTGGCAGCCTCCATCCACTGGAGGGCAGGCTCGCCGTGGCCTTCGAAGCCGCCCGGCTTGGTGCGCGGCTTCCACACTCCGGCGCGGAAGTTGTGGCAGCCCTTCTCTGCAAGCTGTCTGGCTGTGCACATCACCTGTTCTTCACTCTCTGCCGAACATGGGCCGGCGATGACGAAAGGACGTTTGTTGTCGCTTGGTATGTCAAGCGGAAGAAGTTGTATTTCCATATATTTTGTTGTTTATGTTACATTATAGTTGACAAGTTGTTTCTTCTTAGTTGGCAAGTTGACAAGAAGTTTACTTGAGCTTGCGAAAAAAACGAGTTTGGCGACAGTAATATTGTTGTCCCTGTTGTATGTCACTTTGTGACATCCTCGCGTTGCGCCCGTTCTTCCCGTTGTTTTTGTTGTCTGTGTTGTCTTAAAAAAAAATATTAACCGCAGTTGACGAAAAAAACAAGTTGACGGTCACTGTTGTCGTCAGAACCCCGGGCTCTGGCAACTATGACTGCTGTCAGAAGACTTTCTTTATACGTTCCAGCGCCTCCTGCATCTTCTCGTCTTTTCCGCAGAGCGAGATGCGTATGTATCTCTCTCCGTTGCTACCGAAGATGAATCCCGGGGTTATAAACACGCGGGCCTCGTTCAGCACCCGCTCTGTCAGCTGCTCGCCGTCGGCGTATTCGGCCGGAATCTTTCCCCACAGGAACATTCCCACCTGGTCCGGGTCGAAAGTGCATCCGAGAGCAGCCATGATGGCCTCGGCTGTCTTGCGCCGGCGCGAGTATGTGTTGTAGTTTGCCTCGGCGTGCCATTCGTCGCTGTTGCGGTATGCCTCTGCCGCCGCAAGCTGCAGTCCGCGGAACGTGCCGGAATCGATGTTCGACTTTATCTTCAGTATCCATGAGACAAACTCGCGGTTCGAGGCACACATACCTATACGCCATCCCGGCATGTTGTGGCTCTTCGACATGGAGTTGAGCTCGATGCAGCAGTCTTTCGCACCGGGCACCTGCAGCAGCGAGAGAGGCTTCCTGTTTATGATGAACGAGTACGGGTTGTCGTTCACAACGACAATGTCATGCTCTCTTGCAAACTCCACAAGCCGCTCGTAGGTAGCCGTCTGCGCGTTGCCTCCCGTCGGCATGTTCGGATAGTTGGTCCACATGAGTTTCACGTTAGAGAGGTCGAGCGCCTCTATCTGCTCCCAGTCGGGTTGCCATGCGTTGTCTTCGCGGAGGTTGTAGTTCACAATCCTCTGCCCGAGTATTTTCGAGAGAGAGGTGTATGTGGGGTATCCCGGGTTCGGGACAAGCACGCCGTCGCCCGGGTTGCAGAAGGCGAGCGTGATGTGCAGGATGCCCTCCTTCGACCCGATGAGCGGCTGTATCTCGCCCTCCGGGTCGAGGCTGACGCCATACCAGCGTCTGTAGAAATCCGACATCGCGTTACGCAACTCCGCCGTGCCGCCAGTCGGCTGGTAGCCGTGTGCGGAAGGGTCGTGTGCCACCTCGCACAGACGCTCTATAGTCTGTGGAGAGGGAGGCATGTCCGGCGAGCCGATAGCAAGCGATATGATATCCTTGCCTTCTGCGTTCATGCGGGCTACCTCCTTTAGTTTACGGCTGAAATAGTACTCCTGTACCAAACTCAGCCTGTCTGCTGCTTGTATCATACGTTTGATTTTGTAGTGCGTGAGGATGATTCGTGTCTGTGTGGGGTGGAGAGCGACGCCATGGTCATGCCGACCTGTACTCGCCCAATATCCTGAGGTCGAGGGTGAGGGGCGTGATGGCGTCTATCGACTGGCGGTATCTGACAAGGTCGTCGTATGTGACGTCGATGTAGAACAAATACTCCCATTCTCTCCCGATGATGGGCAGCGACTGTATCTTTGTCAGCTGCATCTTGTAGAAACTGAGTATTGACAGCACCTGCGAGAGCGAGCCCTCCTCGTGAGGCAGCGAGAAGACCATCGACGCCTTGTTCGTCTCGTCCAGCCGGCGTAGCATGTCAGCCTTGCGGGGGTCGGAGAGCACGAGGAAGCGCGTGTAGTTGTGCTTGTTGTCCTCGATGTTGTTCTCTATCACCCTCAGCCCGTAGAGGGCGGCGGCATCGGCATGGCAGATGGCGGCGGTGTGGCGGATGCCGTTCTCGGCTATCCATTTAGCGGAGCCGGCGGTGTCGTCATCCTCGACAAGCTTGATGCTCGGGTGACGGGCGAGATAGTTCCGGCACTGCATCAGCGCCACAGGGTGAGAGTGCACCTCACGTATGTCCTCCATCCCCTCGGAGGGAAGGGCGCAGAGACAGTGCGAGATGTGTGTCTTGTGCTCGCCGACAATCGTCGCACCGCTGTCACGCAGCAGTTCGTAGTTGTGCAGCAGAGAACCCGCGATGGTGTTCTCTATGGCTGTCAGCCCGATGACGGTGGGGTCGTTCTTCATCTGTGCGAAGACCTCCTCGAAAGTGTCGCAGCAGTATATCTGCAGCTGCTCGCCTTCAAAGTATTTGTGGGCGGTGATATCGTGGAAGCTGCCTTCCATGCCCTGGATAGCTATGCGTTTCAATTCCTGGTGTTGTTTTTATGTTGTCTGATGTATGCTTCGCCTCCCGCTTACGAAAAAGCCCCGCCTCAAGGTGCAGCTTGAAGCGGGACTTTACGAGTAGCATTTCAGAAAGCTCTGTATCGCTATGGTCCTAAGTTGAAATCACACGCAACTTCCCGCTTCACAGTTCTCTGCAAAGTAATAAAAGTAAAAATAGCGTGCAAATAACTTTCCCATAAACTTACTGTTTGTAACTGTTTCTTCTGAAATCGCTGCAAAATTAATCCTTTTCTTTTATTTAGACAAAAAAATGTCAGGTTATTCCAGTTTGCTTAACCATCTTTAACTATTGCGCCACGCTAATCTCGGATGTTTGCGTACAGGAACACTCCTGTCATAGGAGAAAAAAGCAAAGAGGCCATGTCAGTCACTTTTGACACAGCCTCGCCACTTGCATCTTGTTCGCCAGTTTTCTGGGAAATATGGTTTCCTATGCAGTCTTGCTCATAGTATATAATCTTCTTTTACGTTTGCAAGACACCTCTTCATTTGATGACGTGAAACTGTCTTTCCGCTGCACGCTACACCTTATTCTATTATGTAGCCTTCTGATGCCAACAGTTTCAGTTTTCTGTCAATCATTTCTCCGTCACGCTGCCCGTGGAATCCTCCGATTCTTCCATCAGAATTTATGACCCTATGGCACGGGACATCAGGCGCAAAGGGGTTGCGCTTCAGTGCCTGTCCTATGGCTCGGGCACTCTTGCAGCCTATCCTGTTTCCCAGCTCCTTATACGAAACAGTCGCACCACGAGGCACATCCAGCAAGGCGAGATAGACCCTGCGCTGGAAGTCTGTGATGCGACTGTCTGTTTCTACTATTCTGCGTATATCCGGCATGGTTTGGCGTGTCAATCTTCTCTTTTTTCTTCTGCGAACATATTGTCAAGTTCATGTTGTGCGAACGGGCAAGGCTCATGTCTCGTCTTCGCTAACTGAAGTTGTCGGCAAGCGTTAAGCACGGACTGTTCCTCAAAGCATTTGAAGAGCGTGTCTTTCAGTGTGTCAAGACGCTGGCAGTCATCTTCGCTAAACTTGCCGCAAATCTTGTAGCTGACATGTTTTTCTGGTATCACGTCATGATAGTAGTATGACCATACGAGGAATCTCATACATACATCTGGTGTCATCAACGTCTCTTGCATATCCTACTTATTTCATGTTCACTTTGAAAACTATACGGAACGAGCCGTCTGTGAAGCTGGTGCTTGTTATTCTGAATGTCCCTATCTCGCCGGTTGATTCCACATGCTGACCGATGCAGGGACAGATGTCGTAGTTGCCGATACGGACAAGGCGCAGTGTCTCGCTGGCATCCTCTGGCAGTCTGTCGAGAGCCACACCGCTGGGGATGTTGTCGCGAGTGACAAATTCGTATGTCACGGGCATATCAGACGCTATGAGCTCGTTCATCTTGCGTTCTATCTCTGCAATCTCTTCTTGTGTGGGGCATACGTCGAGATTGTAGTTTATCTTCGATTTCTTCCGTTCGATATGTGCATTCTTGGAGCGTTCGCAACCGAACATCCTCACCATCGTCTGGTTGAGAAGATGTTCTGCTGTGTGCGAGGGTCGGTGCTCCTCTTTGTTGTGGCTGTTCAGTATGGGCTGTTGCATATCCTGTCTTCTGTGATTAGTTTTTTTTCGTGGCAGTAGCCTTTTTCTTCATCCAGTATTCGCGCTCTTCCCTGTCCATCTTCTCGATGGCATACCGAAGGGCAGTGCGCGGCATGGTTGTCGCGTGTTGTGCGAGGAACCGTCGTAGGATGTCCGTTCCGCACCGCTTCCCCGTCTCTCTCAGCAGCCATCCCACGGCTTTGTGCATCAGATCGTGGCTGTGGTAGAGATGGCGGCGGGCGTAGCGCAGCGTGTATGACGGGTCGCCCGCTTTCAGCGTTGCCATGGTTGAGACTATCGAGATTCGCTGTTCCCAGAGGCTGTCGCTGCTGGCGAGCCTGTCCATGAGGCGCAGCTTCTCTGTTCTCGACGCTGTCGATTCGACAAGCCATCTGCCGAGAATCTTGTAGCAGCTCAGGTCAACCAGATCCCAGTTGCTGGCGTTGCGGGCATTGCGGAGATAGAGGTTGAGTATGCCGTCTCTCTCCGCCGCTGTCGCTTTCCGGCTGTTGTATTGTTCTACAAGAATGAGGAAACCGCAGAGCCTCGCCTCGTGCCATCTGCTTTGAAGCAGGGTCTCCACCTCGGGCAGGGGCAGGTCGCGGCAGGCCTTGGCAAAGGCACGTGTCTCCGGGACTTTCAGTCCG
Organism: Bacteroidales bacterium; assembly: GCA_004555245.1. Classification (GTDB taxonomy): domain Bacteria; phylum Bacteroidota; class Bacteroidia; order Bacteroidales; family Bacteroidaceae; genus Prevotella. The sequence continues at coordinate 2,079 of SFIS01000064.1, read as the reverse complement.
AGAAACTCGTCGCTCTCTCCATACTCTCCACTGCCTGTCTTGAAGAATCTCTTCAGCACCTCACGCTGTCCGGGATTCTCGCACTCCTGCATGGCGGAGATGAGCTCGGCGGCTGTTCTGCACATTGCTGTCATGTTCTGTTTCATTGGTCCGGTTGTCTGTCTGTACTGCATGTCTGACGACGGCACGCAGCCGTGAATCTCATTCAAAGAGTTTCTTCCATATCCACAGGACAATGACAGCGCCCATGACACAGAAGAGGAAGTTCTTCAGATAGCCTGCTCCGAAGAGGTCTATATCAAACAGAGAGCTGATGAACGCTCCGGCATAACTGCCGGCTATTCCAACAATCAGGTTCATGCAACACCCCTTGCCTTCGCCGCTCATGATGCGGTTGGCTACATAGCCTATGACGATGCCTGTAAGTATGGGCCATGCCGTGAATTGTGCTATTTGGTCTAACATAATGTGTGTCTGATGAAATATGGATATTAGGAAAAGATACGGAGCGCGGCGAAACATCCGGCGTCCGTGCGGTGTGCAGGGAGAGAGTGGCGCTGACGGGTTCAGCTGTGCTTGTTGGGGCGCAAAGTTAGTGATTTTTTCTGTATTCCGGATATTTTTTACAGATTTTTTTTGCCTTAACTTCTTTTTTTTTTATTGTTGTCCGATAAACGCAAAAAGTCGGTTTGAACCCATTGCAGTTCAATGAATTCAAACTGACTTTTCATGTTTAGCGGACAACAATAATATTAAATTAACGTATCCTTTTGCTAAAGGAAAGATAAGTTATCGCATACAAGCATCAGCCAATTGGCTCAGGGCTTGACGGAGAATGGCGCGCGGAGTGCCTACGTTGAGGCGCATGAAGCCACGGGAAGCGCAGTGCTCATTGTGTATAGGAGCGTTTGGATCACCTTCTGTATCAAAGATTTCACCGTCATTGAGCGCAAGGCGGGCTTTGTTGATAAAGAAATCAAGCAACGCATCATGGTCGAGACCGAGGCCACGGCAGTCGAGCCAAACGAGGAAAGATGCCTGCGGACGTATGACTTTTATGCCTGGGATATGCTGTGCGAAGTATTCTTCGGTGAAGAGAATATTCTCCTCTATATACCTGAGCATCTCCCTGCGCCACGGTTCTCCCTGCGAGAAAGCTGCGATAGTGGCTATAGGAGCGAAGATATTAGGCTCATTCAGTTCGTTGGCAGTAATCCAGGAATACAGTTTCTCCCTTATCTTGTCATTCGGCACGATGGCATAGGAACTGACTAAAGCCGCCACATTGAATGTCTTTGTAGGGGCTTGGAATGTGATGCTAATATTCTTTGCCTTGTCGGAAACAGATGCAAAAGGCACGTGCTTATGCCCGAAGAGGGCGAGGTCGGCATGTATCTCGTCGCTGACTACTATGACATTATGCTCATAACAGATGTCGGCAAGGCGCTGAAGTGTCTCTTTGCTCCACGTTATTCCGGCAGGATTATGAGGATTACAGAGCACGAGCATCTTCGCTCCGTCTATTATGGAGAGGAGATTATCGAAGTCCATCTCATAGAAATTGTCCCCACCAGTCTCTATCAGTTGGTTTTTCACCGTGCATCTGCCATTTCCCTCGATAGTCGTGCGGAAAGGATGATAGACCGGTGTCTGGATGATAATCTTGTCGCCAGGCTCTGTAAGCGCATTGATGGCGAAGCCAAGACCGCGCACCACGCCAGGGATATACGTCATCCATTCCTCTTTGACGTCCCACTGATGATGGTCGGCAATCCACTTCTTTACCGTAGGCCAATACTCCTCAGGCTGCACTGTATATCCAAAGATAGGATGCTCCATGCGCTTTCGCATAGCATCAAGGATGAAATCAGGGGTCTCAAAGTCCATATCAGCCACCCAAAGTGGCAGGATGTCATCGCGTCCGTAACGCTCTTTGAGCACTTCATGCTTTAAATCACCGCTTCCTGAGCGGTCGATTATTTTGTCAAAATCATAATTCATAGTAGAGATTGCTTAATGTTTATAGAATGAATATATTGTATAACAGCCTATTTCTTACACTTTTCGACACATGATTTT
>SFIS01000006.1 GCA_004555245.1 Bacteroidales bacterium | reverse complement strand
AAACATCTGACTAAGCGGCTGCCATGCAGCCCGAAGCCCGATGCCTGCTTCTTGTACTGTTTGTCTGTATTGTAAATCTTTCAAATATCGTCGGTGTGCCTCCGTCGGCATCCGCCGGACGGCGGTGTTTGTCGAAAGCGGATGCAAAGGTACGCACTTTTTCCCGAACACGCAAACTTTTCGGGGATTTTTTTTGTGAAAAAGGGGATTTCGGAGCTTTCTTTGACTTGGGTCAAGGGCACGGGGAGGGCATACATATTATATATATATGCGCACGGGAGGGATGAACGAGCCCCGCAGCCGAGCTGCGGGGAACAGGACGGAAGGGAAGGGACGGGAGGGATGGCGGGGACGGAAGGGAGACGGAACCACGCAGCAAAACTGCGGGGCACAGTGGCTATAGTTGTAGGTTTTGGCAGAAGCATCTTGAGCGTTTGGCAGAAGTATTGTGGGTGTATATATTTTTTACGATTGTCGTGTGTATTTTGTTTTTGAAGGTAATAATAGGGCGAAAATGTTTGTAGAACGGCTAAAAAGGTGTACCTTTGCAGGTGGAATATATACCGGCGTCGTGTTGTCGGGCAATATGCCGCCGTGTGTAGCAATGAAAACAAATCATAAAACAAGATCATGAGAAGAAAGTTTTTTCTGTTTCTTGCCGTCCTGCTTTCTGCCGTGACGGCATTATCTGCCAAGGATTACCCTTACAAGAGTGTTGATGGCGACATGATGCATTCGCGCCTTTACACTTTGGATAATGGCATGAAAGTCTATCTGACGGTTAACAAGGATGAGCCGCGCATCCAGACCTACATCGCCGTTCGTACCGGCAGCCGTAACGATCCAGCGGAGACGACGGGTCTTGCCCACTATTTCGAGCATCTGATGTTTAAGGGCACGACGCATTTCGGCACAAGCGACTATGCCAAGGAGAAGCCTCTGCTTGACGATATCCGCGCGCGTTTCGAGGCTTACCGCACGGTGACGGACGCCTCCGAGCGCAAGCGTCTGTACCATGAGATAGACTCTGTGTCGCAGCTTGCCGCACAGTATAACATTCCGAACGAGTATGACAAGCTGATGGCGAGCATCGGTGCGCAGGGTTCCAACGCATACACGTCGAACGACGTGACGTGTTATACGGAGGACATCCCGTCGAACGAGGTGGAGAACTGGCTTAAGATACAGAGCGACCGTTTCAAGAATGCTGTCATCCGCGGCTTCCACACTGAGCTTGAGACTGTCTATGAGGAGTATAACATGTCCCTGACAGCCGATATGCGCAAGAGTATCGCTGCGCTTGGCAAACTGCTCTACCCCACCCATCCCTACGGCACGCAGACGACGCTGGGCACTCAGGAGCATCTGAAGAACCCGTCGATAGTGAACATCGAGAACTACTACAAGCGCTACTATGTTCCGAACAACATCGCGGTGTGTATGTCGGGCGACTTCGATCCGGACAAGGTCATTGCTCAGATAGACCGCTATTTCGGCGATTGGGAGGCCAACATGACGCTGTCCCGTCCAGAGTTTCCGGCTCTTGCGCCCATCACTTCGCCTCGCGACACGTCTGTTGTGGGCAAGCAGGCTGAGAATGTTATGCTGGCATGGCGCTTCGGAGGCGAGAAAGAGTTATCTACCGACACCCTCAACGTCCTTGCCGACATGATAGCCAACGGCAAGGCCGGTGTGATGGAGCTTGACCTTGAGCAGCCTATGAAGCTGCAGGCCGTGCAGGCGTTTCCGTACACCCAGACCGACTACTCGGCCTTCGTGCTCATCGGCGTGCCTAAGGCGGGGCAGAAACTTGAGGAGGTGCGTCAGCTTCTCCTGTCAGAATTGGAGAAGATGAAGCGTGGCGAATTCTCTGACGAACTGCTGCCTTCCGTAAAGAACAACATCAAGCTTGACTACTACAAGTCGCTGCTGAGCAACGAGATGCGTGCCGACAAGTTCGTGCAGTCGTTTGTGAGCGGCAGACCTTGGGAGGTGGAGGCAGGTCGCATCGGGCGTATCAACGGCATCACGAAGCAGGAGATGGTGGATTTCATCAAACGGCATTTCAGCGACAACTACTGCTGTGTTTACAAGCGTCAGGGCGAGGACACCACCCTCGTGAAGATAGAGAAGCCCCAGATCACCGCCATCCCAGCCAACCGCGACAAGCAGAGCCAGTTTCTCACGGACATCGCATCGTCGGAGGCAGAGCCTATCGAGCCGGTCTTCGTTGACTATGCGCGTGACATGAAGATGCTGACGGGGAAGGGCGGACTGCCGGTGCTTTACAAGCACAACGACAGCGACGGTCTGTTCAGCCTGAGTTTCCGCTACGAGTTCGGCAGCGAGGACGTGAAGGGTATTGCACTTGCCCCGCAGTATCTATATTATATAGGTACGGACAGTAAGTCGGCGGCAGAGATAAAGCAGGACTTCTACAGGCTGGCTTGCGACTATAACATAGATGTGGAAGACGACTGTCTCACCGTCAGCCTCTCCGGCCTTGACGAGAACATGCCGCAGGCACTTGCGCTACTGGAGGATTTCCTTCTGAACGCCAAGGGCGACAAGGCATCTTACGACAACTACGTGAATCTCGTCGTCAAGCAGCGCGAGGATGCGAAGAGCGACCAGAGGTCGAACTTCAGCGCGCTGCAGCTGTACGCTTTCTACGGCAGCTACAACTCACAGACAAACACACTGAGCAACGCCGACCTTCAGAATGCGTCGTCCGATATGCTGCCCGACATGCTGCGCCGTCTGAACAGCTACGCACACAAGGTGCTGTATTTCGGCCCGACAGGCGAGAAAGACTTCCTCAAGATTCTCGCCAAGAACCACAAGACAGCGAAGAAGCCGCTTCCCGTGCCAGAGGGCAAGCCCTACGAGCTCCAGCAGGTGAAGGCTGCCGAGACGCTGATAGCGCCCTACGACGCAAAGAACATCTACATGATAGAGGTGGCTAACGACGGCAAGAGATTCGACATCGACAGCTATCCTACGGAGCGTCTCTTCAACGAATACTTCGGTGGCGGCATGAACGCCATCGTCTTCCAGGAGCTTCGCGAGGCACGCGGCCTCGCCTACAGTGCCAGCGCACGCTATGTGACGCCGTCGAAGCTCTCGTCGAGCTACAGATTCTTCGATTTCATCGCCACGCAGAACGACAAGATGATGGACTGCATCAGCACCTTCCGCGAGATTATCGACACCATCCCGCAGTCGCAGAGCGCATTCGAGATAGCACGCCAGAACAGCATGAAGAGCATCGCCACACAGCGCACCATACGCGACGCCGTGCTGCAGTCGTATCTTAACATGCAGCGCCTCGGACTGAGCGAGAGCCTCATGAAGCGTGTTTACGAGGCTCTGCCGAAGCTCACTCTCGCCGACATCGTCAGCTTCGAGCGCAAGAACATCGTGGGCAAACCGCGCAAACGCTTCATCCTCGGCAACAAGGACGAGCTTGACACCAAGGCATTGGAGAAACTCGGACCGGTGAGATACATCACGACGGAAGAGATTTTCGGTTTCTGAAACATGGCATCCGCATAAAACAAGCTGCCGGAACAGTATGTCTGCACACATCGAGCAGGCATACGTTCCGGCAGCTTCTGTCTTGTATAGAATACGGAGAGACACCCGGGGAGAAAATGTTAAAGATAATATACAAACGACACTTGTCATTCGGAATTGTCTTCAAAAATGAAAAAAAAATGCTATATTTGCAGAAGATTTCCATACAAACACATACTTATGAAAAAGAAAATGACACATCTGAAAAGCCTGCGCATCATCGCGACACTGTCGCTCTGTCTCTTCTACATGACGGCAAACGCCCAGGAGGGGTCGTGGAAAGGCGATCTGGACCTTGGAGGCATGAAGCTGCCATTAGTGTTCAACTTCTCGGCAGACGGCTGCACGATGGATTCGCCGGCACAGGGTGCAAAAGGCATCAAGGCCGAGAAGACCGTTGATGCCGACGGCACGATAAGCGTGACGGTGGGTGCGATAGGCGCCGCCTTCAATGGGAAGATGGAAGGCGAAGAGATAAGGGGTTCTTTCACGCAAGGGGGCATGTCACTGCCGCTGACACTGAAGAGGGGGAAGGTGGAGACGAGACGTCCGCAGACACCTCAGCCGCCGTTCGCCTACAAGACCGAAGAGGTGACCTTCAGCAACGCCGGCTTCACCTTCAACGGCACACTGACAGTGCCGGAGAAGATGACGAGGGACACGCCCGTTGTCGTGATGGTAACGGGCAGCGGTCAGCAGAACCGTGACGAAGAGCTGTTCCTGCACAAGCCGTTCGCCGTAATAGCCGACGCGCTCGCCCGTCACGGCATCGCCACGCTGAGATACGACGACCGCGGCTACGGCGACAAGAGCGTAAGGTTTGCTGATTTCACCACAGAAGATTTCAAGAAGGACGCCGAGGCAGCCATGACCGTCGTACGGGGGAGATTCGGCAAGACAGGAGTACTCGGCCACAGCGAAGGCGGCACGATAGCCCTCATGATGGCAGCAGAGGGAAAGGCTGACTTTGTCGTGTCGATGGCAGGAATGGTGATGCCCGGCAGCGAGACCCTGCTGATGCAGAACAGAGACGGGCTGAAGAAAGCCGGAGTATCGGACGAGATGACAGAGGCATACTGCAAGGCATTGGGAGAAGCGTTCAAGAACATCGCCGAAGGGAAGTCGGTGGGGACGGAATGTGCAGCACAGGTGCCGCCACAGCTGAGACAGATGTTCGACAAAGCCGTGAAACAATGCGAGACACCGTTCTTCAGATGCTTCGTGGCGTTGGATATTAGGACTTCGCTAAAAAACGTCAGATGCCCCGTACTTGCAATAAACGGTAAACGAGACACACAGGTGGACTGCCAGACGAACCTCGACGCCCTGCGTCAGGGACTCACCGGGTGCAGGCCGTGCATCAAGGAGTATGACAATCTCAACCACCTGTTCCAGCATTGCACGACAGGCGATTTCAGAGAATACCAACAGATAGAGGAGACCATAGCGCCGGAAGTCCTGGAGACGATGGCGAAATGGATAAACGAGACGACAAAGCCATGACACATTCCGTGACAACTCCAAGCTCCGGAATCTAACCGAAAAAGACATCATGGACAGAAACATAGAGACCCACCCGTTTGAACCTTTCATGCCCGAAGGGGCGAGAATACTGATGCTGGGCACATTCCCGCCCGCACCGCACAGATGGTGTATGCCGTTCTACTACCCGAACTTCCAGAACGACATGTGGCGCATCATGGGCATCATATTCTTCAACGACAAGACACATTTCATTATCGAAGGGGAGAAACGCTTCGACCAGAAGAAGATAGAGGCTTTCCTGCGTGAGCAGGGCATCGCCATGTACGACACCGCGACGAAGATTGTACGCACAAAGAACACGGCGTCAGACAAAGACCTCGACATCATCGAGGAGACCGACGTAGAGGCGATGCTTGGCAGAATGCCGCTATGCGACACCGTCATCACAGCCGGACAGCTTGCCACCGCAACACTTTGCCGGCGTTTCGGAGCACAAGAGCCGAAGGTGGGCGAGTATGTCACGGTGCAACACGACGGGCGGGAAATACGCCTCTTCCGTATGCCAAGCAGTTCAAGGGCATATCCCATGAAGCCGGAACGCAAGGCAGAGCAGTATGCGAAAGCTCTCTGCCGACAGCCAAGCCGCAACGGCTGACCCCCACCCTCCCGTATTCTTAGACGAGGTCGAAGAACACCGAAGCAAGAACAAGGACAAAAAACAAAAACAGAAAGCAATGAAGACATTACTGAAAATGCTGCTCGGTCTGGCTGTCGGAGTGGTAATAGGCTTAGGGATAGCATATCTCATCATCATCCTTATAGACGGTCCGGACGCCATGGAGAATCTCAAGACAAAGGACGTCGGCATCGGCGAACTGGCTCTGAGCGTCGCCGTCACATTCGTGGCGCTGATCGTGGCGGTGGTGATACAGTTCGCCTTGCACGAGACGGGACATGCGCTTGGCGGCCTTGCCACCGGCTTCCGCTTCCTCTCGATACGCCTCTTCAAATTCGCCATAGTGAGAGACACGGACGGGAAACTGAGATACAAGAAATTCAACATCGCAGGCACAGGCGGCCAGTGTCTGATGGACTTCGGTAGAGAACGGGAACCAAAAGACATCCCCTACTTCTGGTACAACGCCGGAGGTGTCGTGATGAATATCCTGTCGGCTGTTGTTGCCATCATCATGTTGAGGACATCAGACTTGTCGATGGTGGGAGACTCATTCTGTATGATGACCGCTTTCGCCGCAATACTGTTAGGCGGAATGAACGGCATACCACTGACGCTCAACGGTCTGAGCAACGACGGAAGAAACATCATGCTACTCTGGCGCGACAAGAAGGCGAGGGTGTTCTTCTTCAGGATGATGCAGATGGCAGGCGGACTGTCAAGGGGCGAGCGTCTGAAAGACATGCCGGCAGAATGGTTTGAGGATGTCAAGCCGCGGGACAAGGACGACTATTTCGCCATAAGCAACCGTCTCAACTTCATGACATGGTTAGAAGACCAGGGCAGATACTCCGAGGCGCGCGCCGTATGCGAAGAGCTTGATGGCATAGAGAAACTGTCTCAGCTGCTCTGCATGGAAAAGAACGCCGACCATATCCTGCTCGAACTGCTCACCACCGGCAGGAAAGACGTGGTGGACCGCATCCTGACAAAACAGACGATGCGCTATCTCGAAGCCAACAAAGCCTATTCGCCCATGAAGACAGCCGCACTTTTCGCCGTCAACCTTCTCTGCCTAAACGACAAGGCAAAGGCTGACACCCTCTACGAAGAACTCTTGGCAAAGAAAAATGACTACCTCATGCCGGGTGAAGCTCTCATGGCGATAGAGATGGCTGAAAGAATAAAGCTGGCAGAAAAGAAAGGATAGGACAGGACAGGCAGAAAGGAAAGGACAAAGCCATATCAAACCATTCCCCGGCGGGCGGCACTACAACATGCCGCCCGCCGCTTGCTTTACAGCCCATCCTCTTGCATCCTCTCACATCCTCTCCCGTCCTCTCACATCCTCTCCCGTCCTCCCGCCCCGGCGCACAAAAAAAACCTCCCGTATTGCTACGGGAGGCATGATAATATTTCTTTCAGAGAATATTATTTTGTGATACAGATAGTCACACGGTTAGCGTCGTTCTCAGCGAAAGGCTGAACGGTGTCACCCTTGAACTCTGTGTAGATGCGGTCAGCATCGATGTTGTACTCGTTGCGGAGGATGTTGGCAACATAGTTTACGCGTCCCTCAGAGAGGCGAGCGTTGATTTTGGCGTTACCCGTACCCTTGTCAGCATAGCCTGAGAGAGTAACCTTGCACTCAGGATATTTCTGCATGTAAGCAGCAAGCTCTGCTACCTTTGCAAGCTCAGGAGCTTCAGCAACAGTCTTGTTGATCTTGAAGAATACGTTGCAGCGGAAAGGCTCAACAACTTCTACGACAGGTTCCGGTTCTGGTTCCGGTTCCGGTTCCGGGACAACGACAGGTTCCGGCTCGATGACAGTAACGTGCTTGTTGTAAGTCTTGCCGAGGGCAATCTTCACGCCTGCGAGAGCGTTGAAATACCAGTCAGCATTGTCGGTGTGCTTGCCGTTGTAGTGGTCGTTCAGCACGTGTGCCATAGCCTCGAGGTTGAGAGAGACGCGGCTTGATACGGCGAAGTCGAAGTCAAGGCCGAAGCGTCCGAAAGGCATGATAGAAGTGCCGGTGCGATAGTGCTGCAGGAGGAGCGGGTCGATAGCGTAGATGTCAGCAGCGTCGTCGAGGTTCTGTGCGAAGTTGACGCCGGCACCTGCAATGACGTTCAGGCCGAACCAGCGGTCCTTGTTCCATCCGCAGATAGCGTTGATGATGTTGAACTTGACGTCCACGGCAGGAGCGACATAGTTCCACTTGTATGTGTTGTGGCTGAGCCCCCATGCGCCTGCGGTGCCTTCACCCCAGCCGCCTTTGCTCTGCCATGCGTTGACACCGAGACGGAGAGCCCATACCGGTGTGAACTGATAGCCCACTTCAACCTGTGCTGTCGGAGAAACGAGGTCGAAGAACTTTGCCTCGCCGAGTGTCTCCTGCGCACCACCCTGAAGCTGGATGAACCAGTGCGGGTTGAATGTGTAAGATACCTGCTCAGTTGGCTGGTTCTGGGCTGATACCATTCCGAATGCCATCATTGACAGCATAAGGAGAGAGAAAATACGTTTTTTCATTGTACTGAATGTTTATTTAATCGATTAAAAATAACTCTGTCTTCTTGTCAGGACACAACATACTGACATAGTAATTTTGCTGCAAAATTAGGTAAAATAACTGAAATATACAACTAAAAGGGCAAAATTTCTTCATTTTTAGGCAGAAATAATGATAATTATTCGTTTCCGATACAATTTTCTTCTGACAAAAGTGCATTTTCATACAATTTACATACTTAAAACAGACAACAGGACATGTGCGGTAAGGGCTGTCAGCCCGTATCCTTTCGCACACATCCTGTTGTCTGTTTGCAGGCCGGCGTCCTGCGCCGCGGCCTTCATGTATGTTTTCCTACAGCCTTGTATGCTGTCACAGGCTCACCTTTGCCGTCCATGAGCCGGATGCCGTTGTCACGGTGACGACAAAGACTCCCGAGCCGAGTACAGAGGAGAAGAGATATGCGTCGGCACGCTTCGGGTTCTCCGTATAGACGATGCGGCCGGAGAGGTCTGCCACCGTCAGTTTCTCGATCTTCTCGTTGCGGAACGACGTGATGCTGACATATCCGTCCTCGTTCTTCACCAGGACGCTGGCAGGCACTGTCGTGGTGTCAGTGATGCCGGTGTCGATATAGTCTTCGTCGTGGAACTTTAGTATACGCCAGCCGCCGTACTCATTGAGGTTGAACGGACTTGCCGTGCCGAGATACATGTTTGCGCCGTTGTCTCCAAGCACGATGTTGCGCACGCCATACTGTGCTATGTTTCCGAAGCCGTTCTCCGTTATAGTCTCCGCCGGAGAGTTATTGTCCACCATACGATAAAGCTCATAGCCTTTCGTGCTGTCTGAAACTCCGATAAGGTCGGCGTAGGTAGCCAGAGCCGTCTTTGTCTCTTCGTCGAGTACCGATTCCATAGCCGGCTCTATGCACGCCTCGGGAGACATCGTGCCGAAATAGAGATGTCCGTTGTATTCCTCCGACGCCCAGATATATGATGTGAAATATCTGCCCATTCCGGCACGTCCGTACAGAGGTTTGTAGCCTCCGGCGTTGGGGCGCGGCTGGATGATTTCTCCCGTCTGCCAGTCATAGTCAGGCAAGTTTTCTTCGCCATACAGAAGCTCCACATCCGAGAAGTCATCTGTTCGCCATAGCGTAGCCTGACGCATCGAAGCGAGGATGAAGGCGATGCCTTTAGGCGTAGAGAGATTGATATTTGCCATAGAGAGAGAAGCGACGATGCCATACTGCACATACCACATGCTCCAGTAGAGCTTTCCTTTGTACGAGCGGAGCATGGAGCACTGCTCCATACGGAGGTTCATCGGGTTGGTCTCGTATTGCGACATCATCCATTTTATATCCCATTCCGTAGCATTCTCGCGTGTCAGTCCGCCTTCCGGCACGACAGGTCCTTCAAATATGGCGGCAACGGGAAGGTTGTCCGTAGGCCATCCTCCGGCATACAGCCTGCCGTTATGCTCGCAAATCTCGCCTGCCTCGTTGGCGGTGAAACCGACGATATGGAAATTGAAAGGATCCGACATGTCGCCATACCAGCGCAGGATAGCACCGCGCGTCTTGCCTGTGGCGGGGTCGAGTATCGCCACGCCGCAATAGAGCACATCGTCATATACAAGCCAGCGGCGAACGTCCGTGACGGTATATCCGTCTATATCCTCCATTGCCGATTGTCCAAGGAAGGCTCCGTTGTAGTCGAAGGCGAGGAATGCGGAGCGTGTGGATGTCTGTCCCTGGTCGCTGTCCAGTCCGGGGCCGCCGAGGAATACTACACCGTTGTGTGCTCCGGCAGAACGCAGTCCGAGACAGTCGTTGAGCACTGTCGCCTTGGTCGTGGACGGTGTGATGTCACGGACAACTCCGTTGCTGGTGTTGTACATATACACACGCGGTATGAGCATATCTCCGTTCTTGCCCACGCCTTTGCGCACGCCCTCCTCATACTCGCACACCCAGCACGAGTTCTCGTATGGCTTGTTGGCGCCAAGAGATGTCAGCGACTGCCACGACGGCATACAGAGCAGGTTGTTTACCGTGCCCCAGATGATATTGCTGCCTACAGTTACCATGCCCCAGGGATAAGACCCGTTTACTTTCGGCTTGCCGCCGTACTGTCGGCATGCGCAGGTATCTACATAGAATGCGTCGTAGGTGTTGATGATATTGCCTATTCCGAAGTGGCAACCGTCGAACGGAGCCTGCGCCACTGTGTCAACCTCCATGCTCATGGTGGTGTTCTCCGGGACCACGCGGTTCTCGGTAGTATAATTATATAGAGGCAGCACGACATTCTGGATATAGTCCCAGTCTTCCTGTGTCAGATTGAGAGAGAGCAGCAATGCGAGAAGTTCTGCACTCGATATGCGGTTAGGTCCGGCTACAGCCGTTCTGTCTGCCTCTGCAGCAGCCGTTTCCTTTCCGTTGTCAGACGTAACGCCGAGTGCCCTCTCAGACAAGCGGCGCAGTTCTGCCGGATGTTCTGCGCACTGCGGATGTGCAGCCTTGATGACTTTCATCACGTCCTCTACAGAGAGTTTCTCTCTCCAGTCTGCAGATGCCATGGCAACTCCTGACATTGTCATGGCAAGAAATAGTAGTAGAATTTTTCTCATATTTACATTATTATATATATTGTTCGACTTATGCGGATGCGGTAATAATTATCATGAAAGACAGCAACCTTCTTCATTGTCAATTTGAAAACACGCAGCAAAATTAGCAATAAAAAATCAAATCGAATAAAAAAAAGCAATAAAAAATGTTACACAGCATATTTTCTGCAGTTGCGACAAGTATGTTACGAATTCAAGTTTCATGTAATTAAAGACCAGCCTGTAAGGCTATTCCCCCTCACGTGACAGTGTTCTTCTCCTTCGGGTCAGATCGCAAGCGAATCCGACCGCTTTGCTTAGTATTCAGAAAGGGCATTGTGACACACTTGTCACAATGCCCTTACGCTCGCCTGGCATCATGTCGTCAGAGCATTTCAGCCGACACGTCAGCCAGACTTTCAATTTTTCATTTTATTTCACAATATGTTTCTTGCCGTTGATGATGTAGAGACCTGGAGCGGCAGCGTTCTTCACGCGGCGGCCTGAGATGTCGAAGATGACATCGTTTGTCATTCTGTCAGCATTGACATCAGTGATAGCCGTCGCTGTCTTGTCAGTCTCGACGGCAATCTGGAAGTAGCGGTTGACATGACAGTCGTGCTTTGCTACCGACGCGCCTTTGAGCCAGCTGTTGTACGTTGCGTCGCCGAAAGTCTCCGCCGGGATATCGAACCAGTACACTCCGTCTTTAGCCGTCTGCTCGTTCATCTCCTTGTTGAGTTTGAGCTTCATGTGATAGTAGTATTTCGTGCGCTCTTTCTCTACTATCTCATCGCCAGGATACTGACCGTAGTCGGTGTATTTCGTACCGTCAACAAGCACGACAGTGGTGCCTGACTGCAGCGATACTACACCCATCTCCTTTCCGTTGCGGATAAAGACGTCCTCTGTGTAGGTCTCAGTAGTGGTGAATTTCTCGAACTTGCCTTTCGCTACTAACAAAGACATGCTGTAGATAAGGTCCACCTCGGCATTCGGGTTGAGGAATGTCTCGATAGAGTTCCGCTGGCCGTCCTGCAGCTGTATGGTGAGATTGTTCAGCTCGCGTGGGTTAACCTTGTTGTTGCCCCAGTTGTTGTCGAGGATGACAAGGTTAGGCTCGTCGTCCAGGTCGTACACGAACTCATCTTCATAATACACCGTAAACGATGTCGTGATTTCCTGAACAGTGATTGTCTCAGCGTCCTTTTCGTATGTGAACGCACCTTCTGCAGCAGTGAAGGTGTATGTGTCGTTAGCGAGGTTTCCGAACTTGACAGTCACTTTGTTGCCTTCAACAACGGGTTCGCCTTCAACCGGCACCACGACATTTGTATTTACGCCCTTCAAGCTAATCTTCGATGCGTCAGCAAGAGTGATGGCAGTCACTTCGGGGAATGTCACCACAATGCTCTCCAGAGCCTCTACGACACCCGTCTCCGATGCGGGGTTCACCGTCACTTCGTATTTCGTGATAATCTTCGGAGCCTCCGCTTCGGCGAAGAAGAATGCTCCGGAAAGGTTCTCCAAGAAGTACGGTGAGGTCTCGCCCTCTGCGATATTACCGGAAGAGAGGACGTTGGAGTATGCGGTGATGTCGTCTCCCTGCCCGTATTTCTTGCCTATCAGACCGGACATGGCGATAGTGCCGAACATCAGTCTATCTACATCTACATTGTTCTGGCTTGGCATCTTGACGAGCGAAAGTGACGAGACCGGCTTTTTCTCCGATGTCACATTAGCCGGTGTCACCTCGCTATAGTTTGTAGAAGCGACAAGCGTGTGGAGATACTTTCCGTCGGCTGTGCTGAATGTTCTCACGTTGACGGCATTGGTTTCTGCTGTCGCCGATGCCTTGAACGAATAAGCGTTTGCTGCGACAGAGGTAAGCGTGACAGCCTCGCCGTCGTAAGCGAGATAATATTTCTTGCCGTTCTTCTGTACGTTGGCGATGGTGTAGTATTTGCCGGCGGCTGGCAGCTCGATGTCTGTAGATGTGACGAAATCGTTTATCAAAACAAGATAATCCTCGTCTGACTTGTCCTCTGCATCCACGGCAGCCTGCAGCGCCGTGCGTTCTGCGGCGTCAGCCTTAGGATATCCTACGCCGGTCTTTGCCAGCAGTGCCTTTGCCTCTGCAAGCACTGCCTCTGAAGGCGCGTCGGCGCCTGCCACCTTGTAGGTGAGAGTGAACTCTGAGTTGTAGCGAAGATTGGCCGATCCAGTGTTGTAATATATATTATATACGCTTTCCTCCGGAACGGTGATAGTATATATTCCGCGTGCTGTTCTGTCCATGTTCTTCACTGTGAGCACGAGAGTATTATAAATCTCCGTTCCCTTTTTCAGAGAGCCGGTTGCAACGCCTGCGACACTGCCGGTCTTGGCATTTATGACACCACATAGTATTTTTGAGATGTCTTTCTCGTCATCCCCGTCAGGTTTTGCCTTGTTTCCGATAACGTCAGGGAACACAAGTTCTATAGTCTCCGGCATCTCCTCTACCGAACCTTCAGCCGGTGTGATGCTCTCTGGATTGAACGTATTCTTCGGCAGGACGTATGTGAAGTTAGTGCTGAATGCCTTGTTGTAGTATCCTTCAGTAGATACGAACGAGTTCTTCGGGAACGTCACGCTGTATTTTCCGGACTGTGTCAGTGCCGCGCTTGGTGTGAGCGTGACAGTCTTTCCGCTTACAGCCGGTGTGAGATAAGCCACGGTGCCGGTGCCGTCGGTGAGCTGGAACTGCTGTGCTGTCGATGCAATCTCACGGTCGAACGTAAGTGTCATGGTGTTGAAAGCGTCAACAGTTGAGCCGCTCTCTGGTGAGACAGACACGGTGACAAGTTGGTCGAGCGGAGTACGGTAGGTGACGGTGAAGCCATAAATCTTCGCATCCTGGTTTGAATTATGGAAATCCACTGCCTTTATGCCTTCGATAGCGTTGCCTTCAGAATCGACATTTCTCCATGTGACAGGATACGTTGTACGGTCTAATGTTCCTTTAATGCCACTTGAAAGCTCAATTCCTCCCAGAATATTATTGTTAGGGAAAGTAATGCTGACAAGTTCGTAACCCGTCGGACAAGTCACGAGCATTATCTCGCCGCGGTATAGGGCGATATAACCTTCACTGAAATACGAGGGCAAGCCGGTGCTATTAGCCGTCGCAGCAAAAGTGACAGAGATGTCCTTGACAGTAAATGTCTTGTTAGCTACAGAGATAGAAGTCTTGTCTCCGAAGTCCGGCACGGGAGACAACTCCGATGGCTTACCGAAGTCAAACGTCGCCTCTGCCGTGACGAGCGTTTCCTGTGCTCTCGCTGCATAACAGAAGAGAGACAGGAGAATGAGGGTGAAAAGTTTCTTCATAAGAATATGCTAAGTTGTTTGTTAGTGTTAGCGCGGTGAATCAGACAGATTCTCTTCTGAACAGATACATCTGCATGAATACATACAATGTATGTATATTCATGCAGAAGAGATGGAATCAGTTCTTCAGTTCGTCGAATTTCTGTCCGGCTTTCTTCACGGTGAGATACCATGAGCCGTCAACCTTCACGGGATTGAACATTAGTGCCGTGGCAGCCTCGCCGTTCTCGGCAACGTTCTCTTCCTGTGCGAAAATGATTTTATATTTGACATCGTTGATGCCTTCAAGCTGGAAGGAGTAATACACCAGCTCGTAGTCAACGACGGGGAATATTCTGAACATTCGCTCGTAACGCTTGCGTGCCTGCGGTGTCAGCGGTGTCACCTCCTTTGTTGAATCGTTGTATTCGTAAAGCATAGAAAGCGCATTGTCGATTTTCTTTGCTTTAAGAAGCTCCATGCAGTCGTTGCTGAGTTTCAACATCTGTGTAGTGTCCGCACTCGTCAGTGAGCTTGTGAACTCCTCCATCTTCTGCAGCGGTGTCTTTTTCTTGCAAGACGAAACGCAGAGAAGGATGAGAGCCATGAGAGAGAAATAAACTAACTTCTTCATATCAACAGTAAAAAATAATACCTTTTCGTTTGTGAAACATCGGATATATCTTGCAGGCGTTTAATCCTGAAAAATATTATTGTTGTAAAGAGAAAGAGAGTGCGCCTACTCTCAGGAAGACGCACTCTCCTTATAAAGAGTCTATATCTTTCCGCTAAGCGGAAGAATGTTATTATTCGATACCGTTTTCATTACCCTGTGTAGAGAGGATAGTGATAACGAGGTAAGTGTCGAAGTGACCCCACTCGTAGCAGATCTCAACAGGAACCTTAACAGTGAATGTGTTGACATTCTCGCCGTTGTTCTCGTAGAAGATGTAACCGAAGTTAGCCTTCCAGCTTGTGAGAGTTTCTCTTGCCTTAATCTCAGCAGTTGTCAGACCGCGGAAGTCAAGGTTGCCGGTGAACTCATAGAGGTCGTCGTTAGGTGTAAGCTTGTTCTTGTAAGCCCAGAGGTGAACGTCATTAGAGATGTTTGCGAGAGGCTCGAATGTACCTGTGTGGTGCATATCGGTGAGAACCTTCTTAGGATCGAGGCTGAACTTGATCTGGTGGATGTTGTAGTAACCCCAGAGCCACTTGTTAGCACCTTCCATGTCACCGTCAACAGGACCGCGCCAGTCGTAGAATGCGAGGTGGTCATATACGCAGATGAGCTCACCGTTGTTCTTAGCATCCTCAATCGGAGCCGGGTCAGTAGTAACGAGGTTGATAGGACGCTGCCATGAAGCCTCGAAGATGCTGTAGTTAACGTTGTTGTCACCGTGAACTGTGAAGAGGTCCTGAGCAACGCCGCAGCCGTTGTTAGCAACTACACCAACCCATGTGTGGAGCTCTGTAGAGATGTTGCTGTGCTGGTCGTCAACATAACCGATAGCGTTGAGAACCATGTCAAGCACTGTGAACGGAACGTAGTTCTGACGAACGAGAGTGATTTCGCCAGTCTCCTGGTTCATAGTAGCAATCTTGGTGTAGGTAGTGCCGTCGAATGCGTAGAGATCCTTGTTTGTGAAGCAGCCATCCCAGTAGTCGATAGCACACTTCTGGAGGATTGCGCTGTTAGCTGCATCGTCAGACTTGCCGTCCTTAACCTGGAACTTGTGAGTTGTGTAGGTCTTTGGAGCGTGGAGGTTTACAGTGCAATCAGCGTCATACTTGCGATACTCTGGGTTCAGGACACCAGTAGTGAACTGGTTAGTGTTGTGCTCTGCGATATCGTGGCAGATGTTGTTGTGGCAAACGAATGCGTTCCACTTCTCGTCTGCACCACTAGACTTGGCTGTGATGGTCCATGTCTTTCCGTGGAGGTCAGTAATCTTCGTGTCGATAGGAGCGAAGAAGAACTTGCGAACATCAACCCAGAGGTTAACGCGTACAGGAAGGGCAAAGTCAGTGAACTGGAGCTTGTTCTCCTTGAATGTGCTGAGCAGAGTGTTGCTCCATGTAGTCGGAGTGCCGTTGATGAAGTTAGGATAGTTAACGTTCAGAGCTACAGCATCCCAGCCTTCTGCGTTGCCGTCGAGAGCGAACCAGTAGTTGTTGATCTTCTCTTTGATGCCAGTCTTAGGATCAGCGTCACGACCGATGTTAGCCTCGAGCTTAACGTAGATGTACTTGTACTGAGCGCCGTTGCGACCGATGTAACGGATGTAGTGCTTAACATTTACAGGGAGAGTTTCCTTATCGTGTGTGAGATATTCGAGCTCGTCCTCAGTGAGTGTCCACTGGAATACGTCGTTCGTAGTGTTGATCTCGTTGTAGTAATAGAGTACAGAACCGAACGGAACCTTCTTCTTTGTAGCAGGACAAGTGTAAGTAGCCAGTGTGCCATTTTCGTCTTCATAAACGCGAGCACGTACAATCTTACCGCCATTTGGCTGGTCAACAACAGTGCTGTAATCGCAGTCAGCCTTATACTGAGCATCGAACTGCTCCTTGCTCATGTTCAGCTTGTCGAGGATGTAAGCGTCGAACTGTGCCCATGTAGTAGCTTTGAATGCGATAGAGTTGCAGAGGTCGAAGTTTTCTTCGTAAACCGGGTAGTCATTGATTGTGAGCTGCTGCTCCTCAACCTTCTGTGTGATGCGAACGAGAACGTAAGCGTCGAGGAAAGTATTTTTCTCTGTAGCGGCATCAACGAGGCGGATACGTACGAGAGGCTCACGACCTACAACAGAGTTGTTGTTGTTTGTAGCAGGTTTGTCGGCGATTGTCTTGCCCTCTGCGTCAACGTCGCGTGCGATGATCTGACCTGTGTATTTGTCGATTGTACAGTAGCGTGAATCAGATGTAAGGTTGCCGTCAATAGTGTAGTCAACGAGCTCGAAGATATACTTCAGACCCCACTTCTTCTCCTCATTGAACTTCCATGTTGTGACATTGATAGAGTGACCCTTGATGTCGCAAGTCTTCTCTACGTGAGTACCGATCATCTCAGAGAGAACGACACCCTCAGCAGAGTTGTAAGGAAGCTCGATGTCCGGGTTGCCGAAGTTGTCAACAGGACCCTGAGTGTGCTTGAGAGCCTCAATAGGAGTATCCCAGATGTGGTATGTCTTGCCGTCAGTTGTAGGACATTTCTTCTCTGCTACACCTTTGTAAGAGTGAGAAACGTTCTCGTCAACTGTGCCGAGCTTGCCGCGGTTGTTGTCAGCTGTCCAGACGATAGCCTCCGGGTGAACAACCTCAGGAGCGAGCATAGCATAGTCAGAAGTGATGAGCGTGTCAGCATTGTTGTTTGTCTGAGACTTGATTTGGAGGGCAACGATGTTGTCCTTGCCGTAGCTCTTCTTGCCTGTCTCGCCCTCAGCGTATCCCTCAGGACCGTTTGTGAGCAGCGGGAGAGGATTCTCAATCTTCAGACCTACTGTAACGATGCCACCATAGTTCTTGAAGAGCTGAGCGCCGTCGTCATACTTCTCAGGAGAAGTGATAGCGCCGAAGTCTTTCACAGCAGCACGAGTAGCGACCTCAACCTCACGGCATGTCCAGCCCTTGACGTCAGCCCATGCAGATGTAGATGTAGATGGGTTCAGGTGGTAGTCAACAGGCCAAGCCGGACCATATACTTTCTGTACAGAAGCCGGTGTATATACGTAGTCGTAGATAGCCCTCAGAGTCTTCTCGTAGTTCTCGTTTTGGCGCTGACGCTTGAGAACGATCTCATCAGAGAGGTGGAGAGTAGTATCCTTGAGGAAAGCATACTCTATTGTCTCGATACCGTCAACATAGAGGTTCGGGATGAAGACGAGTGAACGGAGCTTGTTAGCGAGGATGAGAGAAATCTTCTCATATTTTGCATCGACAGCCTTGATCTCGTTAGAGAGGTTTGTGATGTCCTGCTGCAGAGCCGGGATGGTAGTGTTCACGATAGTCTTCACGTCAGCAGCGAGGTTGTTGTGAGCCGACTGGAGGTCGTCGAGCGAGCCAGAGAGACCTTCGATAGCATCGTTGACCTTACCGATCTCCTCGTCCATCTTCTCCTGGAGAGCCTTGTCAGCATCATTCACCTTTTTCTCGAGAGCTTTCACTTCGTCAAGAGCCTTCTGGAGAGTTGCGGCGTCGCCTTCAGCGATAGCAGTCTCGAGTGCAGCCTTCTGTGCAACGAGAGCGGCTTCGAGGTTGCCGATCTTTGTGTTAGCTTCTGTCAGACCAGTGCTGAGAGTGTTCAGCTTCTCGTTTGTTGTAGCGAGTTCAGCAGCGATTCTCTGAATCTCCACTGTGTTGTTTGCAGCCACAGCGGCAGCAGCGTCGGCAGCAGTCTGAGCTCTCTGGATGGCAGCACTCAGCTCTGCGTCCTTCTCAGTGAGAGTCTTGTAGTTAGCGTCGATAGCACTCTGCAATGCTGTCTTAGCTGCCTCAAGAGCCGCCTTGGTAGCGTGGTCCTCGTTAGCCTTGTTGATCTGTGTCTGGATGTCGGCAATCGAAGTCTTGATAGCCTGCTCCTTCTGATCAACAACGCCTTCAAGTGTCTTGAGCTGGTCCTTCAGACTCTTGATGTCGTCATCATAGTCTTTACAAGAGACCATTGTGCTTGTTGTGGCGATTGCAAGGGCGCCCAACAGGAATGCACTTAAAAACTTTTTTCTCATAATGATAAAAACTTTAATTTATAAATTAAAAAAAATAATTAATTCTTTAATTCATGCGTTGCATCTCTCCGCCAGCCTTCTGTGCGCGGGATGCGTGTTAAGGTTTAGTCGTTTCGTTCTTCTGTTTCTTCCTTCTTGATTTAGTGGTTTAACGTTTGTATTTCTTTTGATTCATCCTTCTGTTCCTGTGGTGCGTCTCCGGCTGCGAGGCGCTGCATATAGCGGTGGGGCGTGACGCCTGTCTGTTGGCGGAAGACGTCGTAGAATGTGCTTCTCGACCAGAACCCGTACTGCGCCGCGAGGCGCTCGATATTCTCTCCGCTCTCTTCCGCCGCACGTATGAGGTGCGCTATGCGGTAGCGGTTGACAAGCGTGTTGAAGCTACATCCCGCCGTCCGGTTTATCGCCTTAGACAGATATACCGTATTCGTCCCGACTACTCTACTGAGGAGTGCAAGGGAAAGTTCGGGGCGCAGATACATCTTTTCGTTTTCTAAGATGTCCTTTACCTTATTATATATATAGGCATACTTGTCTTGGGACATACCACTACATGATTTGAATGCAAAATTAGTGTTTTTTTTTTAATGATATAGTTTTTATTAAAGATTTCTGACTAAAGTTGTATAAAAATTAAAGATATTGGACTTTTTTCGTTAAAAAACATCTTTATTTGCTTTGAAACGTCTGTTTGTCGTGCTTTCTTGTTGTTTTATTTACGACAACGGGGACGGCGGTGGGAGGCTGCGGACTTTGGAGCAGCGTGAGTTGTGTCTCCCGCCTTGCGGCTTGTGGTATGGCGATGGCGGCATGGAGGGCAAACGGTGCAACATGGCGAATGGTGACGGGCTTCGGTGTAAAAGGCTACGGGTGGTGGCGTGAGAAAGAGCGGGTTGTGATTGTATGATAGCAGTCGAAAGTTCGTATGATTGCGGTCAAAAGTTCGTATGATTTCTTTTGCGTGAAATTTTTAACGACAACGCGTGAGATTTTAAAGACAACAGAGACAACAAGAACAACAGGAAGAACTGGCGCAACTGCGGGATGTCACGAGGTGACATACAACAAAGACAACAAGATTACTATGATATATAGAATTGACAGCCCAGTCTGTTGTTGTATGAAAAGACAAACCTGCACCCGAGATTTTAAAGACAACAGAGACAACAAGGACAACGGAAAGAACAGGCGCAACTGCGGATGTCACGAGGTGACATACAACAAAGACAACAAGATTACTATGATATATTGATTTGACAGCCCAGTCTATTGTTGTCTGAAAAGACAAACCTGCGCCCGAGATTTTTGACGACAACGGATTTTGCATTCTATAGTCAGGAATGCTCTTTACGGTAACGGATGTTGCGGGGATGGCAGTTGAGGATGTCTTCGCGCAGGTGTGACATGTCGAGGTGGGTGTATATCTCCGTCGTGCTGATTTTCTCATGTCCGAGAAGCACCTGGATGGAGCGGAGGTCGGCGCCGCCCTCGAGCAGAGCCGTGGCGAAGCTGTGGCGAAGCGTGTGGGGGGAGATGTTCTTCTTTATGCCAGCCTTCAGGGCGAGGTCCTTGACGATATGCACTATCATGTGGCGCGTGAGGTGTGCGCCGCGGCGGTTGAGGAAGACATAGTCCTCTTCGCCGGGCTTTACGCGCATCTCGTCGCGCTGCCGGAACCAGAGCGTGAGTTCGTCGATGGCACGGCGCGAGACGGGCACGAGGCGTTCTCGGTTCCCCTTGCCGATGATGCGTATGTAGCCTTCGTCAAGATAGAGGCACGAGAGTTGGAGGGAGACGAGTTCTGTGACGCGCAGGCCGCACGAGAAGAGCACTTCGATGATGGCGCGGTTGCGCTGCCCCTCGTCTGTCGTGAGGTCGATGGCATCGATGAGCATGTCAACCTCTTCCGTCGAGAGCACCTCGGGGATGTGCTCGCCAACCTTGGGCGAGAGGAGAAGCTCGGTGGGGTCCTGCTGCATGAAGCCGTCGAGGACGAGGAACTTGTAGAAGGTGCGTATGCCGCTGAGGATGCGTGCCTGCGAACGGGGCGATATGCCGACGTCATACAGGTCGGCAAGGAAGGTCTGGAGGTCGCCGAGCGTGACATCTGTGAACGACACGGGCGATGCGCCGCCCGCCTCCGGACGTGTGGCGAGATAGGACGCGAGACGCGTGATGTCCTGCATATAGGCATCTATTGTATTGGGAGAATAGGAACGCTCGAGACGGAGGTAGCGGCGGAAGCGTTTCAGGAGGTCGGCGGTGGTGGCGGTAGTCATGGGCGGTGTGGGTTGGTGGGAGACGCGGGGCATAAGGGGTATGCCGTGGGCGGCGGGGTGCAGGGTGCTGCCGTGGGCGGCGTGCGGCACGGTGCGGGTGTGTGCGGCTGTGTGGTGTTGTGTTCTTCGACCTGGTCGAAGAATACGGGAAGCATGCTTAGAATGCAAAAATACGCACTTTTTATGATTTATCCAAGCAAAAGGTTGACATTTTCAATTATTTTTTATAACTTTGCCGCAGAATATGTTTACAACGCAAGGCTGCACAAACAGCGAGGCTGCCTGAAGAAAGAAAGCAAAAGGAGAAGACGATGAAGATACTTATACTCAATGGCCCGAACCTCAACCTGCTCGGCGTGCGCGAGCCAGGCATCTACGGAGCACAGTCGTTCGAGAGCTACCTCACCACGTTGCGCAACGCAATTCCCGATGTCGAGATGGAATATTTCCAGAGCAACATCGAGGGTGAGATGATCGACAAGATGCAGGAGGTGGGCTTCAGCTATGACGGCATAGTGCTCAACGCGGGAGCCTACACCCACACCTCCGTGGCTCTGCACGACTGCATCCGCGCCATCACGGCTCCCGTCATTGAGGTACATATATCTAATGTCCACACGCGCGAGGAGTTCCGCCACCATTCCATGATCTCCGCAGCGTGCAGGGGTGTCATCTGCGGCTTCGGGCTTGATAGCTACCGTCTGGCTGTCTCTGCATTGAAAGAGGTGAGGAAATAAAAATGACAACCGAGAAGATAAAACATATAGTCTCAAAATATTTCAAGGGTCAGCCAGTTCTGAAAGCATGGCTCTTCGGCTCTTTCTCACGCAACGAGCAGACGAATGACAGCGATGTTGACATCATAGTACAGTTGGACAAAAGTCGCCCTGTCGGCATGAAGTTTTTCGGCATGTGGAGTGATCTGGAGAAACTGTTAGGCAGGAAAGTTGATCTTGTCTCAGAAGGAACGCTTATGCCATTCGCACAAGCATCAGCTGAAAAAGACAAAATACTGATATATAAGAGAAAAACCTGCCGCACACCTTTTCCTTTAGCATAAGACAATCTGACATACCATTCTGCATCATGTCCAAATCGAAGACCCAAGACCCGAACCACACGACGTTGAGCGGCGAGCATCTGATAGACGAATATGTCATATCTCACAGCGATGCGGAGCCGGACTATCTCTACCGTCTGTGGCGCGCAACGCATATCCATCTGCTGCACGGGCGCATGGCGAGCGGACACCTGCAGGGCAGGCTGCTGAAGATGTTTGTGGAAATGATACGCCCGGAGAACATCATCGAGGTGGGTACGTTCTCCGGATATTCCGGGCTGTGCATGGCAGAGGGTCTCGCCTCCGTCTATGGCGACGACCTGACGAGGGGACACCTCTACACCTTCGAGATAAACGACGAACAGGAAGATTTCACACGTCCGTGGATAGAAGGGTCGCCCTACGCCAAACGCATCACTTTCATCATCGGCGACGCCATAACAGCCGCGCCGCATATCGCTGCGGCAGAGGGCATATCGTTCGATATGGCTTTCATCGACGGCGACAAACGGACATATATCGAGACCTACGAGGCTCTGCTGCCACTGATGTCGCCCGGAGGATTCATCCTTGCCGACAACACGCTGTGGGACGGGCATGTGGTGGAGAAGGAGTACGACCACGACCGGCAGACTGTGGGCATACGGGCGTTCAATGACCACATCGCCGCCGACGGACGCATCACACGCGTCATACTGCCCCTGCGAGACGGACTGACGATAATAAGGAAGAACGCGTGATGCAACGCAATATGCAGACGCAAGGTGGATTCACCGCTCATACATAACATATATACAACTAACTAACCAAAAGAAACGAGACATGAGAAAACGAATCATTATGCTCGCCATGGCACTCTGCGTGGCGGGAATCGGGCTGTATGCACAGCTGCCCTTTGCCATGCCCGACGTGGCGAAGCCAAACATCCCGTCAAACACGGTGAACATCACGGCATTCGGTGCAAAGGGCGACGGTACCGTGCTGTGTACCGAGGCATTCGCAAAGGCGATGAAGGCATTGTCCGCGAAAGGCGGCGGCCGCCTCGTGGTGCCGGCTGGGATATGGCTGACAGGTCCGATACAGTTCGAGTCGTGTGTAGAGCTGCATGTAGAACGCGGCGCACTGGTGCTCTTCACGACAGACTACGATGCCTACCCGTACACCGAGACTGTATATGAAGGCAAGAAGGCGCGCAAGAAGATGTCTCCGCTGTGGGCATACGAGAAACATGACGTGGCGATAACGGGCCACGGGACGTTCGACGCACAGGGACAGGCATGGCGGCCGTCGAAGAAGATGAAGTTCACCGCCGCACAATGGAAAGAGCTGACCTCGGGCGAGGGCATAGAGATGAAAGACGTGTGGTATCCCGACGCAAGACGCGACAGCCTTGCAGGGAAGCCGGGGAAGCCCGACCTGCGGCGCGTGCATGGCCGCCCTGTGCTGCTCGAGTTCACACGCTGCCAGCGTGTCCTGCTGCAGGACGCGACATTCAGCAACTCGCCGGCATGGAACGTACACCCTCTCATGTGCGAGGACGTCAGCATCATAGGGGTGAACATACGCAACCCGTGGTATGCGCAGAACGGCGACGGCCTCGACCTTGAGGCGTGCAACCGCGCCGTCATACACAACTCCACCTTCGATGTCGGAGACGACGCCATCTGCATCAAGTCAGGCAAGGACGCAGAGGGACGCGCATGGAAACGCCCATGCCAGAACGTATGGATAGAGGGCTGCACGGTGCTGCACGGACACGGAGGCTTCGTGATAGGATCGGAGATGTCGAGCGGAGCGAAGAACATCTATATCAACAACTGCGTCTTCAACGGCACCGACACGGGGCTGCGCATGAAATCGACAAGGGGACGCGGCGGCACGGTGGAGAATATCTTCATCAACAACATCTACATGACAAACATCGCAGGCGACGCATTCACCTTCGACCTCTATTATGCCAACAAACCCGCGACAGGGAAAGGCGACAAAGACAGCTCTGCAGCCGACGCCGTGCCGCAGGTGACGGAAGAGACTCCATGCTTCAGGAATATCTTCGTGGAGAACGTGGTTTGTCAGGGGGCGAAGCGTGCCGTGTATTTCAACGGACTGCCGGAGATGCCGTTAGACAACCTGAGAATGAAGAACTCGCTGTTTACGGCTGAGCGCGGGGCGGAGATGCACTACGCAAAGAACATCACGTTCGAGAACGTGAGGATATCATGCTCGAAGGGCGACCGCATCACTATGACTGATGTCACGGGATTTACGGAGAAATGAGAAATCCTGATTTCATGATTAATACGCGCCTGATGTGTTTTAAACGACAACAGAGATACGATTTTTTACGACAACGCCTGAGATTTTTAAAGACAACAGAGATACGTTTTTTTATAACAACGCCTGAAATTTTTAAAGACAACAGAGACAACAATAACAACAAAAAGAACAGGCGCAACTGCGGATGTCACGAGGTGACATTACAACAAAGACAACAGAGATTACTCTGCGCCTGATGCTCTTCTTACGACAACAGAGATACGGTTTTTTACGACAACGCCTGAGATTTTTAAAGACAACAGAGACAACAATAACAACAAAAAGAACAGGCGCAACCGCGGATGTCACGAGGTGACATACAACAAAGACAACAGAGATTACTCTGCACCTGATGCTTCTTCTTACGACAACAGAGATACGTCCTGCGCCTGATGATTTTTTAAAACGACAACAGAGACAACAAAAACAACGAGTGTGAAAAAGAACGGATGTCCGTCATTTTCGTTCTTCCCGTTGTTTTTGTTGTCTCTGTTGTCGTAAAAAAAGCTTGTCTCTGTTGTCAAAAACAAAGACATAACTTTGATACGGAGAACGTCCGGTTTTATTTTCCCTCGTTCTTTATCCCCGCACCTTTTTCCAGTCCTTCAGTGCCTTCGAGCACACCGTTGTGGAAGATATATGTAGCGGTGAGGGCACCGCTGCGGTCGTAGTGGCGTGCGGGACCGTCGGCGATGCATCCGTTGAGCGGCGTACCGGGGAGGTCGCGCGGTGCGGTACGCAGCAGCCAGTTGCTCTCTACGCGTTTCTTCCCGTTCTCCCAATACTGTGTCCACACGCCCCGTTCCGTTTTCAGGTCACGGTGCCACTGCCATTCCATCGTCCCGTCGTTGCGCCAGAACGTCTCCGTCCCGGTTCGCCTTCCGTTGCGGTATGTCACCTCGTGCATCTTCTTTCCGTCAGGATAGAGCGTTGTCTTTGTGCCGTCTGCCACATACGCCCCGTTTTCGGAGAAAGGCGAGAGGGCTGCGTTGCGCTTCTCTGCTGCGGTGTCAAGACAGTCGGGCGTGTCGTGTGTGACATCCGTAACGGGCGTGTCGCCCTGCATGACCCACTGCTCGTTGAACTCTATCTCCAGTCCGGGATAGTTTGTCGTGGTGAGGACGTGTATCATGCCGTCGTTGCCTTGGCGCAATGTCACATACCCGAGAGAGGGGTGCTGCACACGGTGGTGTTGCGGCAGTGCGACGGGGATTCTGCGTTTCACCCATGTCTTGCCGTTGTCGTGCGAGATGGCGGCGAAGCAGTCGTTGCCCATGTCCCATCCGGCAGGCGGCGCAATCTTCTTCTTGTGCATATAACTGTCGCTGACGAGGCACAGCGCGCCGGACTTCAGGCGTATCATACATGGTCGCTGCGCCGTTCCGGTAGGCGGGATGAAGCCTTTTGTGCCTTCGCTCCATGTTGCGCCCCAGTCGTGCGAGACATTGAGGGGATTCCATCCGTCGATGGCGTTGTTCTTCCCTCCGGCAGAGAGCAGCGTGCCCTTATCGTCAAGCGGCACTATCGTAGAATGCCTCGACGATGTTCTGCCGCCCATGTCGTGCCATGTGACGCCGCCGTCGCGGCTTCTCATGACAAAACTCTCGGCACCCTGTCCGTCAAGGATGACGAACATCTCGCCCTTGCCGTTGCGGAAAGCGTTGCTGACAGGCTGTGCCGTATATCTCTGCATGGGCTTGTCAATCTGTGGGACATAGAAGGTCCATGTAGCGCCGTTGTCGGTTGACCGGCATACTCTGAAAGGCACACAGTCTGTCATGTCGCGTCCTCCGCCAAAGAACCACAGCGTGTCGTTGTCAGCGAAGAGCAGTGCCGACTGGTCGTTGCCGCGGCGTGTGGCGAAGAAGAGTTCGGGCATATCCCATTCGTCAGAGCCATACCGGCGCCGTGCCTGAACGAATGTCGTGGCGGTGTCAGCCTCCGCCTTCCCTATCGGCGTGGAGAAATAGACGGCAAGGAGGTCACCGTTGGGGCACACCTCGAGTGCGCCGGAGTGGAGGTGTGCATAAACGCCCCAGTCGAGACCGGCTTTCACGCCCTGCTCCGTCGGCGTATAGCACGAGGGTATGGGCAGAGCCATACGCACGTTGAAATACGGCGCGGCAGTGACGCTGCCCTCTGCCCTCGTCTGGCTTACCGCCTGCTGGGCAAAGGGTGTCACCTTACGCGGCACAAGAGAGAAGAGTGCCTGTCCGTCGGTTGACGGACGCGCTGCCATATATGTGCCGGCTGTCATGCCTGCCGCCACCACGTCGTAAGCCCTCTGCGGCACGCCCTGTGCCATCGCCACGAGATGTGCGGCTGCGAGGAGAATAACAGTTGATGTCTTTTTCATTATCTTCAGTTGACGATTTGATTCTTTTTTAGTTGACGGGTATTCTCGTTGTTTCGCCTGATGGTTTACTTACGACAACAGAGATACGCCTTTTCCACCTGATGTTTTTTTAAAGACAACGGAGATACGCCCTGCACCTGATGGTTTTTAAGACAACAAAGACAACAGGAACAACGGAAAGAACAGGCGCAACTGCGGATGTCACGAGGTGACATTACAACAAAGACAACAGAAATTACTCTGTTATATAGAGTTGCTGGCAGATACGCCCTGCACCTGATGGTTTTTTAAGACAACAGAGACAACAGGAACAACAGAATGAACAGGCGCAACGGGGGATGTCACGAGGTGACATTACAACAAAGACAACAGAAATTACTCTGCTATATAGAGTTGCTGGCAGATACGCCCTGCACCTGATGGTTTACGGAGACAACAGCCGCAACGGCGGATGTCACGACGTGACATAACAACACGGCCCCGAAATTCACTGACGGTTGACAACTTTCCGCCTGCCGTTGATGACGATGCCCTTGTAAGAAGAGGCGACACGCTGTCCTGCGACGTTGTGCAGCACATCCGCCCTGCCGGCATTGCCGTCAGTCTGTGCGTTCTCTATGCCCGTTGTCTTCTTTCCCGGCCACATCTTCACGGCATATATCAGCATATCTCCCGTAGAGCCGGCAATCCGCACGGCATAGCGGCAGTTGGGGTCAAGCTCGGCCTCTGTGACAGCCGACGCCACGTTCTTGCCCTTCGCCTCTTCTCCGGTGAAAGATGTCTGCTCTTCTGTGTCCATGTTAACGACGGTGACATTGACAGCCGTCGCCAATCCGGCCGTGCCGGTATAATAGAACTTTATTCTGCTGCAGGCATCAAGACAGTATGTGGCGTATTTCTCCGTACCCACGACATACGAGTATTTGCATCCGTCTTTCCCCTTAGGATAGAAAGCGCTGCACGGTGCGTCTGTCGTAGGATCGATGAATGCCCCAACACCCTCCTTTGCCTGCACCTCGTTGGCAGTAGGGTTGTAGTATTTTATCCATTCCTCGTAGGCATCGCGAATCTGTACCTTGCCGGCATTGCCTTTCTCGCCTTGGCTGTCGAGGAAGACTACATCGGGCGACCAGAGCAGCTCGTGGTCCTTGCCGGCATCGGCCTTAGGCTGATAGTATATCGTCTTTGCCGGCATCGTCTTGTAGAGGCGCAAGACGAAGAGCTGTGCTCCGTCTTTCTCCAAAGCCACGTCTTGCTGCAGCTCTGCCGTATTGTCGAGGGTGAAAGTCTCTTCCTGCTCCATTCCTGCCGCAGTGCGATAGACAGCCTTCACCATCGCCGTCTGCTTGACCCAGAGCTTCAGTCCGCCGTCAGTCTTCGAGATCCACGGGCAGTAGCGGTCAGTCACCTGCAGCTCGTCCTTCTGTCCTACGGTGGCAAGCGTATCGGTGAAGAGAATTGTCTTCAGCGGGAGATACTCACAGTCGTAGCCCGGCGTGCTGACAGGGGCATGGTATATGCCGGACGGACGGGTCACCTCAACATACTCTGCTGTCGCCGCCGTGATGTTGACATAGTCGATGCGTGCGCGGCTCTGGTTTGTCTTTCCCTCGACAAGTCCTGCCACGAAGTCGATGCGTATGTCATCGCCGGGGCTGAGCATGGCGGTGTTGCGCGTCTTGCGTATCTCGATGCCGTTCTTCTCGTCGGTAGAATACCATGCGTCTATCAGCTTCCCGTTCACGCTGACCCCGACGTAGTTTGCGCCGAGCGTCTGTGCATAGACAGCCGTCTCAAATGCATATCTGCCCTGTGCGCCGCCCCATGTGCCGCATATTGCGCCGGGTCCCTGGTCGCCGACAGAGAAATATCTTCCCGACGCCTCTCCGTTCAGTTCTATAAAGGCGATGCCGGAGAGATAGAGTTTCTCCGTCTGGTTCTTTCCGGCAACCCACTGTTTCTCGCTTGTGCCGAAGGTCCACACATCGCCTTTCACTACAGTGCCGTCAGCCTTCACCGCATCGACACGCCAGAAATACTTCACTCCAGTCGAGAGTGCGGGCGGCACTGTCTGCAGCCCCGTCGTCGTGGCGGCATAAGCAGGCGAAGCGTCCAACTGCGCCTCGCTCTCTGCGACAGACACGCGGTATTCCCTTGCATCGGCGGCAGGGCGCCATCTCAGCGGCATGTCGGTGCAGAAGGTGCGTCCGTCGGAGGGGTATCTCAGCCACGGCTTTTCCTCGCCGTCGGCAGGGTAAGGCTTCGACGCCTTCTCGCCCGCTGTCCTGAAGGTATAGACAGGCGAAGGATACTCTTTGCCGCCAACCACAGCCACGACTTTCCACCAATAGCGTGTCTCAGGCTTCAGGACAACGGCATCGGGCGTCGTCTCTGTCAGATTGTCGGGCGAGGTGCCGAAGAACATCTTTGCGGATGCGGCACCGTCAACCTTTCCCCACGAGAGACGCTGCGAGAGGCACACGTCTATAGCGCCGTTGCCGGGATTGAGTATAGGTTCATATTGTATGCCGTCGCGCGGCCCGACACCCGACGGTGTGCTGTTCACGACATCACCGGTAGCGTCGAGGTCAAAGTCATAGTCATAGTATTCTGTAGGGGAATACGAGATGTCGGTGAAGGGATAGTTCTCCGTCTTGCCCGGATCGCCGTTGGCGAAATACGAGCCGCGGTCGGTGAGGTATCCGCAATAGGGCAGCTTGTCAGAATACTGGTTGCAGAACGGTTTCTTTGCCGACGAAGAGAAGTGGTTGTTCTCAGAGAGCACCTGAGCCTGCGAATGGAAGCCGATGCAATACGAGCTGATATTCTCCCAATAGCTGTTGTAGATGTGCATCTTGCCATAGCCGATGCGCGGATTGCGCTGGGTGTTGTCCTTGAACATACAGTGTGCGAATGTCACACGCTCCTTGCCGTAGTCCTCATAGTGGCAAGTGCCGGAATTTGTGATGCTCACCTTGTTGTGGTTGTGGAGCTTCACCCACGAGACGGTGAAGAAGTCAGAACCGTTGGTGATGTCAAGCAGACCGTCGTAAGAATCGGAGAAGTCGCAATGGTCCACCCACACATGATGGCAGTTATGGAAGGCTACGCCGTCGATGCGCCCTTTCTTCAGGAAGATGTTGCGGATGATGATGTTGCTCTGGTTGGATGCGATGAGGGCTACGCCGTTGAGCGTCTTCCCCGTCCCGGCGCCGATGATGGTCTTGTTTGAGCCTATAGGCAGTTCGTCCTGCAGGTCCTGCGCACCTCCGCCAGTGATGTCCTTGTCTATGATGATGACATACGGGGTGGTGCCGGCAGCATAACGTGCCAGGTCGGCGCGTGTGGAGACATGCACCACCTCGCCGCGGCCACCGCCGGTAACGCCCGCCTGTCCGAGGTCGTCGTATGTGGCAAAGCCGGTGACACCGCCCCATGCAGCAGCAAGAGACGGAAATGCAATGACGGCGGCGAAGATCAGCGCCGCCATACGGATGACAGATTTTCTCATTTTTATATTCTCAGATTTAAGTTAACTTTTGATAGATTAGGAGCTTCTTGATAAGGTTCACGCAGATAACGCGGATAACGCAGATTATATTTCTTCGTGTTAAATGGCTTGTCATTGGGATGCGGAGCGTAGCATCGCATCGGCATGGTGCCCGTCTCTGATTTACTGAGTGCTTCCTCGCACTCAGTAAATAGGGCTTGTCATGATGATGCAGAGCGGAGCATCGCATCGGCATGGTGCCCGTCTCTGATTTTCGAGCACTTCCTCGTGCGAAGAAAATAGGGCTTGTCATTTGGCTGCGGAGCGGAGCATCGCAGATAAATGGTGCCCGTCTCTGATTTTCGAGCACAAAGTTAGTGTTTTTTTTCGTACTTACATCATTTTCATCGAGAAATAGTGTCTAACGCATACAGATTATGCCGTTGTAGCATCGTAACAGCGTATAAAGGCGAAAATGCAAGCCGGAACGGACGTTGGTGCTGCATGTCCCGGCAGGCGGCGTGCCGCTGTGGCGTGCGGACGTGAGGATATGGAGAAAGGGTGCTGCTGACTGGCGTCAGCGGCACCCTTTACGGTTTCTGTCTGCGTACTCCGACCGGGAATCGAACCCGGATCTACTCTTTAGGAGAGAGTTGTTCTATCCATTGAACTATCAGAGCGTGCAGCGTGTATGTCCTGTGTGTTGTCTGCCACACGGCATGACGGTCAGCCTACTGTCGAGCCGGGCTTTACATCGGCTGATGTGGTGGCTACGGAGAGCGTGCCGTCATAGTTGACTGCGGAGAGTATCATGCCCTGGCTCTCCTCGCCCATCATCTTGCGCGGGGCGAAGTTTGCGACGAAGAGCACCTGCCGCCCTACGAGCTGCTGCGGGTCGGGATAGTAGGGTGCGATGCCGGAGAGTATGGTGCGCCCTTCGGGTGTGCCGTCGTCGATGTGGAACTTGAGGAGTTTCTTCGATTTCTTCACTTTCTCGCACGCCGTAACAAGTCCTACGCGGATGTCGAGCTTCTCGAAGTCGTCAAACGCCACGTTCTCTTTCACGGGTTCGGGTGTGTAAGCCTCCTCTTCGTTGCGGCGCTTCGTGTCTTCGAGTTTCTGCAGCTGTGCCTCTATGGCGGCGTCGTCGATTTTCTCGAAGAGGAGAGCGGGTTCGCCGAGGCGGTGTCCCGGTGCGAGGATGTCCATTGTCCCGAGCTGATCCCAGCGGAAGCTCTGCAGGTTGAGCATCTCGCGGAGGCGTGCCGAGGAGAAGGGGAGGAATGGTTCGAAGGCGATGGAGAGGTTTGCCGTGAGCTGCAGGCAGACGTGCAGGATGGTCTTCACGCGTTCCGGGTCGGTCTTCCACACCTTCCACGGCTCTGTCTCGGTGATGTATCTGTTGCCGATGCGCGCGAGGTTCATCGCCTCTTTCTGCGCTTCGCGGAACTTGTACTGGTCGAGCAGTGTCTCCACTTTCTGCTTCACGTCGCAGAACTCTGCCTGTGCGGCGCGGTCGGCGTCGAGGAGTTCTGTTGCGGCAGGCACTACGCCGTCGAAGTATTTCTTTGTGAGCTGGAGGGCGCGGTTGACGAAGTTGCCGTAGATGGCGACGAGTTCGGAGTTGTTGCGCTCCTGGAAGTCGCGCCATGTGAAGTTGTTGTCTTTTGTCTCCGGTGCGTTGGCGGTGAGGACATATCTCAGCACGTCCTGCTTTCCGGGGAAATCAACGAGGTATTCGTGTAGCCACACCGCCCAGTTGCGTGATGTGGAAATCTTGTCGTTCTCGAGGTTGAGGAACTCGTTTGCCGGAACGTTGTCTGGCATGATATATCCTCCGTGTGCCTTCATCATGACGGGGAAGATGATGCAGTGGAACACGATGTTATCTTTTCCGATGAAATGCACGAGACGTGTGTCGGGGTCCTGCCACCATTTCTGCCACGTCCCCCATTTTTCCGGGTTGGCGTCGCATAGCTCCTTGGTGTTGGAGACATATCCTATTGGTGCGTCGAACCATACGTACAGCACTTTCCCCTCCGCCCCTTCGACGGGTACGGGAATACCCCAGTCGAGGTCGCGTGTCATGGCGCGCGGCTGGAGGTCCATGTCGAGCCACGACTTGCACTGTCCATAGACATTGGATCGCCACTCCGTGTGTTCTTCGAGAATCCATTGCTTCAGCCAGTCCTGATACTCGCCGAGGGGGAGATACCAGTTCTTTGTGGGGCGTTTCACCAGTCCGTGTCCTGGGTTGTTCTTGTTGGTGGGGTTGATGAGTTCGTCTGGCGAGAGGGTGGCTCCGCATTTCTCACACTGGTCGCCGTATGCGTTCTCCGCTCCGCATTTGGGGCAGGTGCCTATGATGTTACGGTCGGTGAGGAATTCGCCGGTCACCTCGTCGCAGTACTGCTCTTCCGTAATCTCACGCAGTGCGCCTTTGTCGTATAGCGTGCGGAAGAAGTCTGAGGCGAACTGATGGTGTATCTTTGATGTGGTGCGGCTATAGATGTCGAAGGAGATGCCGAAATCCTCGAACGATTTCTTTATCATCGTGTGATAGCGGTCCACGACCTGCTGCGTGGTGATGCCTTCTTTCTTTGCGCGTATTGTGACGGGTACGCCGTGCTCGTCAGATCCTCCGATGAAGATGACGTCTTCTTTCTTCAGCCGCAGGTATCTCACATAGATATCTGCAGGGACATAGACACCGGCGAGGTGTCCGATATGTACGCCGCCGTTGGCATAGGGGAGGGCGGCAGTGACGGTGGTTCGTTTGTATTCTTTCATCCGGCTGTTACGGTTGTTTCTTATTTCTGCGGCGCATCTTCGCGCGTCAGAGAATCTTGGCGGGGTTCGCGCAGATTATGCTTCTTTGCACACGGAAAATCAGAGACGGGCACCATTTACCTGCGATGCTCCGCTCCGCAGCCAAATGACACGCCCTATTTTCCGGGTGCAAAATTAGTACTTTTTTTTCATTTATGAGTAATATAACCGGAAAATTTGTTGTACTTTTACAAAAATAATACATTTTACGGTCCTGCAGGGCAATCCTGTGTCATACAAAACACGACACGCCCATCCCGCCTGATGGCTTTTTACGACAATTCCGCCTGATGGTTTTTAACGACAACAGAGACAACGGAAACAACGGGAAGAACAGGCGCAACGGTTTATGTCACGAGGTGACATACAACAAAGACAACGGAGATTACTCCGCGCCTGATGTTTTTTTACGACAACAGAGGCAAGAACAACAGGAATACGACATACGCCGCCATGGCAACGAAGACGGGCAGCGAGGGCGACAGACTGTCGCGGTGCGGAGCCCCGCCGTACAGCCGGCGGTAAGCCACACGCCACAGACAGTGGGAGACGAGAGCGGCAGACAGACCCACGCCGATGCCGGCAAGGATGTCTGTAGGGTAGTGTACGCCGAGATACATACGCGTGTACATCTGTATCATTGCCCACACCGACATCAGCAGCAGCAAAGGCGTGTGGCGGTAGCGCAGCGCGAGGAAGGCGACAAGACCCGTGGTGTTTGCAGCATGACACGACGGCATGCCGTACAGACCGCCACGATAGCCGTCAACGATATGCAGGTGCTGGGAGAGAGGGTTGGCTAATGCAGTGGGGCGAAGGCGCTCGCATAGCGGACGGATGATGCCTGCGCCCAGCTGGTCGGCGATTACTATGGTGAGGGCGATGCCGATGACGGTGAGCAGACCCTTCCTCCATCCCTCGCTGCGCAAGATGCAGTATGCCATCACCACATATAGCGGAATCCATGTGAAACGGTAGGTTGTCGCCATGACGACACCGTCCCAATACTCGCTGTGTAGCCCGTTGATAAGTAAAAGCAATGTCTCGTCCATCGTGTCCTTTCGTTTTGGTTTCGTATGAAGTATTCAGTCACATCCCTTTGCCCACGATTCTTTTTAGTTGGCAAGTGCCGGCAACTCTATAAGCCAGAGTAATCTCCGTTGTCGTTAAAAAACATTGTCGGGAAAAACATTGTCGGCTGAAAGGTGCCGGGTGTCATTCCGTGAGGAAGCGTAGGCTTTCGCGCTCAATCTCGGCTATCGTCTCCGGCAGCCGCATGACATTGAAATGATGTCCGTGCAGCATCGAGATGTCCGCCTGCGGATATTCGCGGCGCCAGATGCCGGGCACCTCTTCGAAGCGGCGGCGATAGAGGCGCATCAGGTCGGTCGGGACAGTGGGCTGCTCTTCGGGCGTTATGGTCTGCTGCTCAGCGAAGGTGTCGGCAAGGAAGACTTTCACCCTTCCGCCGTAGCGGAAGTCTGTCGGCATGGTGGCGATGAGCAGGCGGTCGATCTCGGCACGCAGGCGGTTCTGCTCTGTCGTGAACGACGGGAAGTTGAGGGGGATATAGTGCGCGGGGTCGGTGTCGCGGCACACCTCGCCGTCGATGACCACCACGGGCGGCTTCCGCTCGTCACTGCCATGCAGGCGGTGGGCAAGCAGCAGTGCCTGCTCGCCTCCGAGACAATAGCCCATATACGCCGCGATGCCGTACCGTCGCCGTATCGGGTCAACCATCAGTTCGTAGAGGCGCACGAGGATGTCGAGCGGGGTGGGCACGAAGTTCAGAATGGTGTGGAAACTCTCTATGACGAAGATGTTATACCTGTCGGCGAAGCGCGAGCAAACCGGCTCGCAATATCCGAAATGCGGATGTCCGGAGATGAACACCATGACGGGGCGGTCTGGGCGCGCTGCCGGGTCGTTGACCCAGAATGAGATGCGCAGGAGGTGTGATTCCGCGATGCGACGTATGGTGCGGTGGGTGTAGATGTCGTCGATGGTGACGTGGAAGCCGGCAGGCTCTGTGTCGGCGGGTATGCGCATGAGCTGCAGCGAGGAGAGGCCGAGATCGGCGATGAGGTCGGCGTCGATGTTCACGGTGTCTGTCCCGATCAGTGCGGCAACCTCTTTCACGAGAACCTGCTCGCGGTCGGTCAGCGGACGGGAGTTTGCGGGCATGGCGCCGTGCGCCCTGTTCTTCAGCGACGAGGGGTCTATCTTGCCGTTGATGTTGAGCGAGAATTCCGCGACGTGGTTCCAGAAGGCGGGCAGCATATAATGCGGCAGACGCTCTGCGGCATGACGCCGTATCTCTTCGACGTCCGACTTGAACGACGAGGCGTCGCCCGTTGTCGATACATACGCCACGAGATGCCTGTCGCCCGCCGTCTCCTCGATGCGCGTGTATGCTCTCCTGACCAGCGGGTGATGCTCTATGCACGCCGTTATCTCCGCCAGCTCTATTCTGTAGCCATGCAGCTTCACCTGCGAATCAAGGCGTCCGAGGAAGTCGAAGCTGCCGTCGTCGTTCAGGCGTACGAGGTCGCCGCTGTGATACAGGCGCGGCGCAAGGTGGCGCGTGTCGTCGAAGGGGTTGTCGAAGAACGCCCGTGCGTTGAGTTCGGGCAGGTTCCAGTAGCCTTCGGTGAGTTGCGTGCCGCCTATCACGAGCTCTCCCGTCTCGCCGGGCGCCACACTCTTCAGGTCGTTGTCGAGGACATGGCACACCACTCCGGGCAGGGCGCGCCCTATGCACCGCCATTCCTCTTCGCGGCGGAAATGGTGGGTGGTGGTGATGACGGTGCTCTCCGTAGGTCCGTAGCCGTTGACGAAACGGAACGCGGAGTGTCCGACGATGCGCTTCGTGACGCTGTGGGGTATAGCCTCGCCGCCCGCCGCCATGGTGTCCATGTCGGGGAAGTCGAAGTCAGGGAAGAGGGAGAGCAGCGAGGGAGGCATGAAGCAGAAAGTGACGTGCCGGTCCGTCATCAGCCGCCGCAGCAGCGAGATGTCGTATTTCTCCCTGTCGGTGGCTATTGCCAACGTGGCGCAATGATATAGCGAGGCGAATATCTCAAGCACGGAGACATCGAAGTTTATGCTTGCATACTGCAGGATGACGGATGTCTCGCCGATGTTGAAGATGTCGGGCAGGCATACCGTCTGCATGAACGAATGCAGCGCCCTGTATGAGACGGGCACGCCCTTCGGTCTGCCCGTAGTGCCGGAGGTGTAGATCATGTACGCCTCATGATGCGGCGAGCTGAAGGAGGGCAGCTGTGCGAGAGGCTCTGCCGCCATCAGCGACGCGATGTTCTGCTCTGTTATGACAAACGACAACGCCGCGTCGCGCTCGATATACGCCCGTCGTTCGGCGGGGGTGTTGACATCGATGGGGACATAAGAGCAGTTCAGGAGCACGGCAGCGACTATGCACGGGACATAGTGTGCGTCGCGCGGAAGGCAGATGCCGATACGCACAGGGCTCTCGCCGCTGCTTTCCCTGCCGCGGATGTGCGTTGCCAGAGCCGAGGCGATGCTCTCTGCCATCGACCCCATCTCGGCATACGATGTCGCCGTGCCGCCGATGGTGTATGCTGTCTTGCCGGGAGAGGACTGTATGTTCTGTCTTATCCTGTCTGCCAGCAAATGTTCGTAGTTTGTCATGTATGTTTTTGGGTAGTTATATAGAGTGGACGTTATTTTTACGACAACTGCGTATTTTTTAAAGACAACAGAGACAACAGGAACAACGGAAAGAACGGGCGCAACTGCGGATGTCATGAGGTGACATACAACAGAGACAACAAGATTACTGTTGCCACCTCGCTTTTCTCGTCAAACTTGTCAACTGAACAGAATCCACTTACGAAACTTGAAGATATCAATCTCAAAACCTGACAAAGGCAATTTATAGCACCGCCCTTCAGAATTTGTACGCCACACAGCCCATGAACCACAGTCCCTGCTGCGGGAGGGGCGCTACGCACGAGCCTCCCAGCCTGTAGGTGTGGTTGAGGACGTTGTTCACGTTGAAATCCGCCTCGAGACGCTTCCACTGCCACGACGCTCCGATATTGAGCAGGAATCGGGATGGCACGTCGAGCAGCCTCAGCATCTCCTTCTCGTCTGCCGCCATATAGTCGATGAAGGCTGTCTGCATCCCTGACATGAAGTTGGCGTTGGCGTGCAGCTTCAGTCCCTTCGCCACCTCACAGGCGACGATGGCGTTCAGCTGGCAGGCGGGGATGTTGTAGAGCTTGAAATACGTCGAGTAATCACCCTCGCCCGACAGGAGTTTCTGCACGGTCATGTTGAGTTCTGAGGAGAAGCGTCCGGCTGTATAACGGCTCAGGAGCTCGAAGCCGAGGAATTTCTTCTTTGCCGCGTTGTATGCCGACGATCTTGTAAAGTCGAAGAGTATGACATTGTCCGCCACATTATAATATATGCCGGCGTCGATGAAGAGGCCTTTCAGGAGTTTCCCGTCGCTGAGGAACGAGAGCTGCAGGGAGTTGAGCTGCTCGGGCTCGAGGTCTTCCGAACCGTATTCCACGTCGAGGTTGTTGCTGCGGTAGAAATATGGCGCATCGACAAACGAGTGTGAATAGCTCGCCTTCAGGTTGAAGCGGCGGTGGTTGTAGATGACGGCGAAGCGTGGCGAGAGCTCTGTCACGGTCTTCCCCGAGCGGCGTTCTTTCCAGTCGTATCTGCCGCCCATGTTCACTACGAAATGCCCTCCGAGCCTCTGTTTTATCTGCACGAAGGCATCTGCTGCGTTCTCGCGTCCCGTCAGGAGGTATTTGTCATGCTCCTGCGCCTCGTCGTTCGACGGCACGGGGCGGTAGGTGGTGATGGGCAGCACATAGTCTTTCCCCTCCATATATTGTGCGTCGTCGAGGGCGAATGAGTTGAACTCGCCGCCGAGGAGGAGTGTTCCCTTTCCGAGTTTCCCGAGCGTGTAGTCGTACGAGGCCTGCGCCTTGAAGCCGTAGGTGTGCTCGTCCCACGAGATGGCCTGCATCCCGCCGCGGTCCATGCGTACGTATGCGCCCGGCAGTCCGTTGACATATATGTTCGTGAGGTCGCCCAGGTCGGCGATGGTGTCGCCCGCTATCTGGTAGCGCTGCTGCCACTGCGAATCGTAGAAAGCCTTCAGCTGCCACGAGAGTTTCTTGTGGCTGTCGGCGTATGCCAGTTCGGCGTGCTGCGAGCTGACGGCGTTGCCGGGTGCGTTGCCGTTCCATGTGCGGTAGCTGCCGTACGAATATGGCGTGAAGCCGATGCTCAGCGACATGGGCGAGACGGTTTTGGAGAAGCGGCGGCTGTAGAGCAGAGAGAACTTGTCGTAGCCGAGCGAGACGCCCATGTCGTACGACGGTCGGCGGTTGTAGCCGCCAATTCTCACGTCGCCCTCAACGGGGAAGATGGAATAGGGCTGTTCTTCTGCCGTGCCTCCGAGATGCCGTTTCTGTCCGTCGGCGTTGTATATGCTTGCCCAGGCCATGAGATCGACACTGCGGAATGTCTTTCCGAAAAGGATGTCGCCCCGCACTTGCCCGTAGTTTCCGGCTCCCGCCTTCACCTTCAGTCCGTTGACATCGGCGCCGTCTTTCGTTATGATGTTCACCACGGCAGTGAGCGCGACGCCGCCATAGATGGACGAAGCGGGGCCGCGCAGCACCTCTATCTGCTTCACTTTCTCAAGGGAGATGGAGAAATCTGGCGTGGCGGTGTTTGTGGAATAGCTGTTGAGGCGGTGTCCGTTGAGCAGGATGAGAATCTTCTCCTGATACGACGAGTAGATGCCTCGCATCGCGATGTTCTGCTCGTCGTTGCTCGCCACGTCGGTCATTCCCGGCACGTATGCCACGAGAGCCTCTTTCAGTGTCCTTGCCCCGATGTCGCGCAGCATCTCTGACGTTATGAGTGTGACGGGTACGGGAGATTCTTCGAGGCTCTCCGCCTGCTGCGATGCGGTGACGATAGTCGCTCCGTGGCGTCTGTTGCGTTCAAGGAGCTCGACGAGGAAGGGGTGGTCGGTGTATGATGGAGAGAAGTAGGGGTTTGCGTCGAGCAGGTCCTTCACCGCATTCTCCGCCCCTTCGATGTCGCCTTCCTGAAGATAGCACATGGCGAGGAGGCGGCAGGCGGTGGCGCGCAGCATGGTGTCTGACGATTTCAGAACCGGCTGCAGGCACTGTCGCGACTTCTCGAAGTCGCCGTTGTTGTAGTATGCCTCTGCATAGAGGAAGTATTCCTTCTCTCCCTGCCCCGCGGCGGCGGTGGCGGCGGCGGTGGCGTCGTCGGCAACCGCCGCGTTTTCTGTCTGCGCCACGGCATCCGTAGAGACGGCGGGCGTAAGCAGAGAGAGGGCGAGAAGGAAGAATACGGCTGTTCTCATGACACTGCGGGGATTAGGAAAGTGAACGTCG
This sequence comes from Bacteroidales bacterium, assembly GCA_004555245.1. Taxonomy (GTDB): domain Bacteria; phylum Bacteroidota; class Bacteroidia; order Bacteroidales; family Bacteroidaceae; genus Prevotella. Next base: position 10,053 of record SFIS01000006.1, on the reverse strand, counting down.
TGCCCTCGCCGACGGCGGTGTCGAGATGTATCTCGCCCTTGTGGGCGTTGACGATGATGTCGTGCGTGATTTGCATTCCGAGCCCTGTGCCCTGCCCTATCGGCTTGGTGGTGACGGTGGAATGGAAGAGCTGCTGCCTGACACTGTCGGGGATGCCCGTCCCGTTGTCGGCGACGGCGATGCGCAACATGCCGTCTTCTATGCCGGCAGAGACGCTGATGGCAGGCTCGTATGCAGTGTCGCCCTCCGCGACGGCTTTCTGCTGCCTCTCTTTCACGGCATAGCAGGCGTTGTTGACGACATTCAGCACGGCGCGGCTGAGGTCTTGCGGTATGACCATCATCTTCGGCATGTCGTCCTGATAGTTCTCGCGTATGGAGATATTGAACGATTTGTCGTTGGCGCGCTGGGCATGGTAGGCGAGCCAGACGTATTCGTGTACGAGATGCGCCACGTCGGTCGGCAGGCGTTCGCCCTCCTTCCCCCTCGAGATGAGCAGTATTCCCTGTATGATGCTGACGGCGCGCTCTCCGTGTTCGCGTATCTTCTGCATGTTCGTGGTGAGGTCGTCGGCGATGTCGTTCAGTTCGGCGATGTTCTCTGCGGTGTCTCCCAAGCGTTCCGCCACGTCCTGCGGCGCTTTGTCCATCACGTCTTCGATGTCGTCGAGGATGTCTCGCATGTCGGCAAGTATTCTCTCTGACATCTTCGAGAAGTTGATGACGAAGTTGAGCGGATTCTGTATCTCGTGTGCTATTCCGGCACTCAACATTCCGAGCGAGGCGAGTTTCTGCTGCCGGCGCAGCTGTTCGCGCAATGTTTCAAGTTCTGTCATAGGGTGGTATGGGGGTGATGTTTGTTTGTTTCAGATTTACGCTTCGCCCTGTCCTTGGCATGCGGGCAGTGTGATGACAAACTCGCAGAAGACATTCTTTTCTGATGTCACGCCGATGCGTCCGTGATGGTCCTGCACGAGTTCTCTGACGAGATAGAGGCCCACGCCCGCCGCTTCTCCCGTCGGTTTTGTAGTGAAGAAGGGGTCGAAGATTTTTTCCCGGATGGTGTCTTCGATGCCGATGCCGTTGTCCCTCACCGCCACCTGCACCTCTCCGCCGTTCTGCGTGACAGTCAGCGAGGCCTGTGGCGTGTAGGTTGCGGCGGCGTATTTCTTCATCATGGCGTGCATGCTGTTGGCGATGAGGGCGAGCAGGATGCGGTTCATCGATTCGGCGTGCATCTCCACATTCACCGGCTCCGGCGGCACGGAGAGGGTGATGACGGCGCCGCTTCGGGCTATGTCAGCCTTGTAGTAGTCGTTGGCGACCTCCACCACCTGCCGGCACAGCGGCGTGATGTCCTGCGGCGAGAGCTTCCCGCTGTGGTTGTTGAGCATCGCCTCCATAGCCCGGAGCGTGCGGGTGGTGTTGACGCCGTGTTCCTCGATTTTCTTCAGGTTCTGCCTCATCATGTCGAGAATGTCCTCACAGTCGTCGTAGTTGTCGGCGGAGAGGTGTTCCTTCTCGTCTTCGATGTTGGCGTGGAGGTCGGCGGCAAGTCCTGTTGTCAGCCTCGAGAAGTTGTTGATGTAGTTTATGGGGTTGAGGATGCGGTCGATGAGTCCCTGTGTCAGTTTTCCCGCCGTTGCCGTGCGTTCCATCCTGACGAGGTCGTTCTGTGTGCGGCGCAGGTTGTCGAGCGTGTCAGAGAGCTGTGCCGTGCGCTGGCTGACGATGCTCTCGAGTTTCTCCTTCTCGCGTTTCAGGCGTTCTGTCCTCCATTTCAGTATTCTCCAGACGAGCGTGACGAGGACGGCGGCGTATATGATCATCGCCCACCACCTGAGATACAGGGGGAAGCTGACGTACCATTCGACGGTGGCTGCGGGCGACAGCCGGCCGAAGGGGTCGAGGGCCTGGACCTCCACCTCTGCCCTGCCGTATGTCACGTTGTTGAAGTCCACGTCGTTGTCTTCGCTCCAGCGGCTCCATGCGCCTCCGTTGACACGGTATCTGTACAGCACGGGCGAGAAGACGGCGTTCTGCATCGTGGAGAAGCGTATGCTGACATTGCGGCAGTGTGAAGGCAGGCTGATGTCTCTCAGCTGCGTCACGGGCTTCAGCCCCTCGGGCGTGTATCCTCCCCAATATACGGAGTCACCCATCACGGTGACCTGCCGGATGTATGGCGGCTGCGGCTGTCCGCGGTCGATGGATGTCAGCTGTGCTCCGTTGATGATGACAGCCCCGAAGTCTCCCCCCGCCCATATCGTGCCGTCGCGGCATACGTGCAGGGCGTTGAGTGTGCGCTGTCTGAGAGGGTGAATCCAGAGTTCGAGAATGCGGGCGTTGCTGTTCGGCGACGTGACGGTGAGGTTTCCGCCGTACATATCCGTCTGCCATGATGTGCCGAAGCTGTCGGTGAGGGCGATTTTCGGCTGTTTCGGGTCGGGTTTCTGCCGCAGGCATGTCTCCTGTCCCGTCGTGAGATTGATGCGCCACAGCTCGCCGTGGATTGTCTCTGCCTCAAGGAGCGGTCCGCGGCGTTTCAGCCTCATCACCTTCTCTATGTCCGACACCTTGCGCCGCACGCCCTCCGTGGTGTTGTGATACACGCCGTCCACCTCGCCCGTGTAGCACTCCCTGCCGTCCGCCGCCATGCAGACGGAGAAGGTGTTGCCCTGTGTGAGGCGGCGCACGGTGCCGCCGGAGGTGACGTAGAGGCCTGCCGAGGTGGCGGCATAGACGGTGTTGTCATCGACATCGTCAAACTGCCAGCAGGCGAGGTCGATGTCCCCCACCCGCTCCACGCGGTGTCCGCTGACGGCAAACAGCCCTTCCATCGTGCCGAGATAGACTGTACGGCCGAGCTGCGTGATGCAGTTGACCTCGCCTTTCAGTCCCTGACGCTCCGTCAGCTGGCTGTAGGGCGACACGGCGTCGAGTGTGAAGACGCCCTTGTCTGTCACGCCCCAGATGGTGTGGCGCCGGTCGAAGGTGAGATAGTTGATGTAGTTGCTGACCAGGCCGTCGCGCTCAGAGAGCGGCATCCACGACGCATTGCCGTCGCCGAAGCTGATGCCGGAATCGTGAGAGTAGGTCAGGGTGCGCCCGAGGGGCAGCCGGAGACGGCTCACCGAATCGCCCGCGGCGGCGAAGAGCCCCGCATCCTGGCGCGGCATCACGACAAGGCGGTTGCCATCGACGTAGTAGCCTTTGCCGGAGGTGGTATGGACATAGACGCGGCGGTCGGTGACCTTGATGAAGTCAACCTCCGACAAGCCGCCACGGACGGCGTCAGAGACGATGGTATTCAGACGGAGACGCCCCTGACGGTCTGCCGTAAGATAGCCGAAGACGTTGTAGCCGCCAACCCATATCCTGCCGTCCCTGCCACGCGCGAGGCGTGTGACACGGCTGATGCCGGGCGTGTGAATCTTGCGCCACGACACGCCGTCGTAGTAGAGCAGCCCCTCGAAGTTGGCGACATAGACGGTGCCGTAGTCGTCGCACGCCACATCATAGTTGCGGTTGTGGGCATGATACTCCTTGGAGGTGTAGTTGCGGAAATACGGCACTCCCGTACCCTCGGCGCGCAAGGGACATGCGCCGGGGATGCAGAGCAGGACTGTGAGTATGGTCAGGGAGAGTGTCTTTTGCATGGGAGATATTGATGATAGGGTTGCCGGGACTATGCAGAGGGCCGTGGGGATGGGGTCAGCGAAGCGGCTTGGAGGCCGTGGTGCCGAAGGTGCGGTATTTCACGGCGTCGCCGATATAGAACTGCCATTCTGCCGTCGTGAACTCGCGGCTTATCAGCGCCTGCGTGGCACTGGCGTTCTTGAAGACAGAGAAGCAGAACTTGTTGACATTGCCGCCTTCGTTGCCCACCCATATCACGCTCTCTTTCTCGTCGATGGCGAATGTCATGGGCCATTTGTCGAACTTCGACGTGAAATACGACGGTATGCCGTCGAGGTTCTTCAGGTTGCACAGGCGTATGCTGTGGTCGTAGCTCGTAGTGACGAGGCGGCTCCCGACGACGGCGATGTGTGTGACGGGACCTCCGTGGCCGGTGAGTATCCGGGCTATCTTGCCGCCCTCGCCTACGATAGCGACGTTGCCGTTGGCCTGCCCCACGATGTGCTGGCGTGTGGCGGCGTCATAATAATAATATGTGACATCCTCTTCTATCGCCGTGAGGTCGGCCTGCGCGACATTGCCGTCCTTGTCGGCAATGTAGTGGCTGCCGCCCTTTCCGAAGACGTGTATGCTGCCGTTCTCGCACCCCATGGCGGTAAGGCTCGCATCGACGGGCACTATGCCTCGCAGCTGCAGCGTGGCGGCGTCAATCCATGCTATCGAGTTGTCGGACATCGCCACGAGGCGGCGGCCGTCATCCACGGCAAGCAGCCGCTTCCATTTCCCCGGGGGCAGGATGTTCTGCGCCTCGATTATCTCGCCCTGCGTCACGGCGTTCTGGTAGTTGCAGAGCAGCAGTCCGCCGTCTGCCGACAGCACTGCGGCACGTCCGCCAGCGGTGGTCGCCATGTCGCGGACAAGGTTTCCGCGGATGTTGTGTACGATGCGCTGACCCTCGTAGCCGTAGCAGAAGAGCTCGCCGCAGTCGGTGACACCCACCGCCCATTTCCTGCTGTCTGCCGTGACGATGTGTATCGCACGCACGTTGCCCTTGAGGATGGTGTTGATGCGCTCCACGCTGTTCGAGGTGTGCAGCACGGCGGTATATACGTTCTGCTGGTCGCGGTTGCCGGCATAGGTGCTGGTGTAGTGCCAGGAGGCGTAGGCGAGGAGGCGGGCGAGGTCGATGTCCTTGTATATCTGTGTGATGGCAGACTGTGCGAGGGAGTTGCCTAACGACTGGAAGAAGAGCGTGTCGGCATGGGCGCGCGCCTCGACAGCGACGGCGAGGTTGTGGCGGGCAAGTTCCGTCTGCCGCTCCGCAACGCGACGCATGCTGTCAGCCTGTGCCGCCGAAGCCACGGCACGGCGTTCGGCAACAAGTGCGAGGCCGCGTTCCGTCTCGGCTTTCCCACGTTCTATCTCCGCGATGCGCGACTGCCGCTCTGCCAGTTCGCGCTGGCGGTCGGAGATGGATTTCTGCTGGAAGGCGATATCCTCCATCTGTTCGCTGACACGCTGTGTCACACGCGATTCAAACGCAGCCTTCTCCAGCTGCTTCGCCTCGCGCTGCAGCGCGGCGATGCTTGCATAGTGTCTCTGCTCACACACGAGAAAGGTGACGCCACTGCTCACGGCTGCGATGGCGAGCCACAGTGCGATGCGTTTCATGTCCGTCGTGATGTGTTTTCCGGATTCCATGGTGTGGGTCTGTAGGTTGTCGTTTCAGGGTGGTTCTATAAATTAGCTTTGTTAGATTTTGAGATTGTTTTCGAGGACAAATTGAAAGTTGGAGAAGGAGCGTAGCGGGCTACGTGACTGATACAACTTACAATTTGGACCGAAAAGAATCCAAAAGCTGACAAAAGGAAACCATTATATCTAACCTTTTTGACGGTGGTAATTTGTAGAACCACCCTTCAGAAGTCTGCCGTCACTTGCGCTGCAGGGCGAACACGGTGATGTCGTCGCTCTGCTCCGCACCGTCGGCGAAGCAGGCTACGCTGGCGTTCACGCCGTCGGTGATGTCCTTTGCCGTCTTTCCGTGCAGCGATGCGAGCAGGGTGCCGAAGCGGGCGTCGCCGTATGCCGTGCCCGCCGTGTCGAAGGCCTCTGTCACGCCGTCGGTGTACGCCACGAGCGTGTCGCCGTGCTCAAGCCTCAGCGTGTGCGCCGTATAGGCGAAATCCTCTAACACGCCCATGCAGATATTGTCGGAGACAGGCAGCACCGACACCCTGCCGTCGGCATGAAGCACGCAGGGAGGGTTGTGGCCGGCGTTGACATACGTGATGTCGCCCGTCTGTGTGTCGTAGATGCCGTAGAAGACGGTGACGAACATAGAATCGAACGATTCGCGAGACAGCATGCCGTTTGTCTCCATCGCCGTACGGACCGGGTCGAGACAGCGCGAGCCGGTGAAGCGCAGCAGGGTGTGGCTCATCGTCATGAAGAGCGCGGCTGGCACACCCTTGCCGGAGACATCCGCCACGGCGAAGCCGATGTGGCTCTCGTCGATGCGGAAGAAGTCGTAGAAGTCGCCGCCGACATCCTTAGCCGGACGCATGGTGGCATGGATGTCTATCTCCGGCGTGAGGTCGGAGAAGGGAGGGAATTTGCGCGGGAGGATGGCAAGCTGAACCTCGGACGCTAAAGAGAGGTCTGCCTTGATATCCACAAGCTGGCCGTGCTCGCGCTGCGTCTGCTTCACGAACTCTATCTCTTTCTCCGCCTTGTCTACCGTACGCTGAAGGTCGTCGAGGTCGATGGGCTTCGTGGCGAAGTCGAAGGCGCCGTTGTTCATCGCCTCGCGGATGTTGCTCATCTCGCCGTAGGCACTCACCATGATGACCTTCAGGGCCGGGTTGTTGCGGTCCTTGATCTTCTTCAGAAGGGTCAGGCCGTCCATCTCCGGCATGTTGATGTCGCTCAGCACGATGTCGATGTCGGGATGCGACAGCAACATCTGCAGCGCCTCTACACCGTTGTGGGCGAAAAAGAACTCATACTCGCCCTTGCGAATCTTGCGTCTGAAATATTGCGTCAGCAAAAGCTCGAGGTCGAGCTCGTCGTCAACGCTCATTATCTTCAATGCCATATAAGAACTTGTTTTTGATGGATATGGATAACGGGACGGATCAACAGGGCGTTCCGCCGCGTCAACGGCAAAATTACATAAATAATCCCGAATTGGCAAGTTTTTTTGCGTATTTCAAGAAAAAATTGTAATTTTGCAACTGATAAGGCAACCGCAGCCCTGTCAGGATTCAATTTTTGACACACAATTTGGAACAGAAGCACGACACAACACAGCAAGGCATGGCATCCGCACTCTTCACCACCTTCTTCCGCATCGGAGCCTTCACGCTCGGCGGCGGCTATGCCATGATACCCATCATCGAGAGCGATGTCGTTGACAAGCGCAGATGGGTCAGCCGCGAAGAGTTTCTCGACCTCATCGCTGTCGCACAGTCGTGCCCCGGCGTCTTCGCGATCAACATCTCCACCTTCATCGGCTACAAGCTCTGCGGAAACAAAGGCGCCGTAACGGCGGCACTCGGAGCAGCCTTGCCTTCGTTTCTCATCATACTGTTCATCGCAATGTTCTTCCAGCAGTTTCAGGATGTGCCGTGGGTGAAGGCTTGTTTCAACGGAATACGCCCCGCCGTAGTGGCCCTCATCGCAGCACCGACATTCAAGCTCGCCAAGGCGGCAAACATAAATTTCGCCAACTGCTGGATTCCTGTAGCCTCCGCTGCAATGATATGGCTGCTCGGGGTGAACCCGGTTTTCATCATCATCGCTGCTGGAGCGGGAGGATACATCTACGGCATGATAACCGAAAGCGAGGCCGAAGGAAGGGAAGGAGGTGGAGAGAGATGATTTTCATCATGCTTTTCATAACTTTCTTCCAGATCGGACTGTTCGGCTTCGGAGGCGGATACGGCATGCTCTCACTCATACAGACCGAGGTCGTCGTGAGACACGGATGGATGACATCGGCTGAGTTCACGAACATCGTAGCCGTATCGCAGATGACACCCGGACCCATCGGCATCAACTCTGCGACCTACTGCGGATACGTGGCGGCACACAACGCCGGATACGGAAGCGTCGCCTCGGTGGCAGGAAGCCTCGTCGCCACAACGGCCCTCGTGCTGCCCTCGCTCATACTCATGATTCTCATCTCGCGCATGATGATGAAATATATGAAGACATCGGCGGTGAAACACGTCTTCGAAGGGCTCAGGCCGGCCGTCGTCGGACTCCTTGCAGCCGCCGCACTGCTACTCGCCAACGCCGAGAACTTCTCCACACCACACAACCCGTGGTATTTCTATATATCAACAGGCATCTTCGCCGCAACCTTCATCGGCACCTTCTGGCTGAAAGTCAACCCGCTGAAGATGATTGCAATGGCTGCATTCGCCGGACTACTGCTGCTTTGGTGACACAGCAACGAAAAGAACGTTACTGACGATACTGACGTTACTGACGTTACTGACGATAATAACGATAATAACGATAATATCGCCACTAACGTCACTAACGATACTAACGACACTAACGCAAATAACGAAAATACCCCTACCCCACCAGAAACAACATCAAAAACCAATACATAAGAACTATGGTAAATGACGTAACAAAAAGCATCAAGTATATCGGCGTCGATGACCTCGACATCGATCTCTTTGAAAGCCAGTATGACGTGCCAAACGGAATGTCATACAACTCATACCTCATCATCGATGAGAAAATCGCCATCATGGACACCGCCGACGCACGGAAGGCCGACGAATGGAAAGCGAACCTCAGCGAGGCTCTCGCAGGCAGACAGCCGGACTATCTCGTCTCGCATCACGCCGAACCCGACCACGCTGCACTCATCGCCGATGTCATGGCAGCCTATCCCGGACTGAAACTCGTCACATCAGCCAAGGCCCTGCAGATGATGCCAAACTTCTTCGAAGGCATTCAGCTCGAAGGGAGGACTATCGCCGTAGGAGAAGGCGACACGCTGGCACTCGGCGAACATACGCTAACCTTCTACACCGCCCCGATGGTACACTGGCCGGAGGTCATCGTCAGCTACGACAACATAGACAAGGTGCTCTTCTCGGCCGACGGCTTCGGAAAATTCGGAGCTCTCGCCTGCGACGAAGACTGGGCGTGCGAGGCACGCAGATACTACTTCAACATCTGCGGAAAATACGGCGCACAGGTGACACGTCTGCTCGAAAAGGCTGCGAAACTCGACATAGACATCATCTGCCCGCTACACGGCCCCATCCTCAACGAGAACCTCGGCTACTACATCGGGCTATACAAGACATGGGCGGCTTACGAGGTGGAGACAAAAGGCGTGCTCGTGGCTTACGCTTCGATACACGGAGGAACCAAGGCGGCGGCTCTGAAAATGGCGGACATCCTGCAAGAGAAAGGCGCTGGAAAAGTGGCGGTAACAGACCTGTCGCGAGACGACATGGCTGAAGCAATAGAAGACGCATTCAGAATGGGACATCTCGTGCTCGCGGCGGCATCCTACGACGGCAACGTCTTCCCCCCGATGTACGACTTCCTCCACCACCTCCAGCTGAAAGGCTTCCAGAACAGGCGCGTGGCGGTCATCGAGAACGGCTCGTGGGCCCCCACTGCCGGAAAAATCATGGTGGAGATGCTCGACGAGATGAAGAACATCACCGTCGTGCAGCCTACCGTGACCATCATCTCACGCATGCACGAGGCGGACATCCCGAAACTCGAGGCGCTCGCCGACACGCTGCTCGAAGAGTAAGACACATCCTACACTTCAACAATAAACCGACGCTCCATGGCTCTAAAGAGACACGGATCGTCGGTTTTTTCGTTGCGTACCATCACCGCCCGCTGAACCTGTACGATAAGTTGCGATTCATTCACCGTAAAACAATTGTAACACGACAACGCCGGGGACGTAAGGGGGAATAGCCTGTAAGGCTATACTAAGCGAAGCGTGTCGGATTTGCTTGCAATCTGAGCCAAAGGCGAAGAACACGGGGGCGAAGCCCTCGGAAAAGTCGTGCCCGTACGGCTGCCTGAAACCAACGGTCACTGACCAACGGGAGGTAATGGCAGTACCTCGCCATTACAATGACTCTGACTACTTTTTCGCAGAAAAAATATTGACCAGCACGCGCTGTAAGCGCAGAAGAACATAGCCCAGGGTAGAGCGCAGCGGCACCCTGGGTGTAATTGGGCATTCTCCATGCGCGCTGTAAGCGCAAAAGCGTTAAATATCCAGCTGTTATCTACACTTTTGCGCTTTCAGCGCGACAAACGTAAAAGTTGGCTCAAGTGGCAACCAGCCTTTAGGCTGGTAAAAGTTGTTTTTGTTGTTGTCAACAGACAACATAGAGTTCACAATCAGACCGTT
>SFIS01000133.1 GCA_004555245.1 Bacteroidales bacterium | reverse complement strand
TGGCTTAACGAAAACGTTGATTACTCCACCACCAGCACTACTTCCTCCTTGCGGGCGAAGGCTTTCTTCAGGCGTTCGTAGATGCGGAGGTAGGTGGGGCGCGAGTGGATGACCAATCCTCGGCAGCGGTGTTCGCCTACGATGATGGTGGGTGTGCGGAGGGTGTAAACGCCATTGCCTGCGGCGAGGTAGAGGTTGGTGCGTGTCAGGGGGTAACGTCCTGGCTGGAGCATTACGGGAGTGTGTTCGGCGGTGTCGCAAACCTTGCTGCCGCTTATCGTGATGTAACCGTCGGTGGTGTCACGATGAATAAGAGTTCTGTGTAAAACCAATTCCATTGTTGTTCAAAATTAACTTTGACCTTAATGACCAATGACCATAATGACCACGGTCGTGGCTGGAAGCCAAATCTTATCCGTTCGTTATCTTCTGATACCGCCCTTCATCCACCTGCTTTATGAGGCCCTGTTTCCTCCAGTTCTTCAGCATCTGGCGGACGCTATTGTGGGTGCAACCACTGCCTTTGGCTCCCATGGCTTGTTCAAAAGTAAAAGTGTCTGAAAGACGATCGTAGATGCGGTCGTTCTTGCCGCCACGCTTGCGGTCGGACGAAAGACCAGTGTTCTGATTGGCGTTCTCCAGCTTCTCGCGGAAGTATAGCATGTCGTTGTCAATCAGCGACTCGGCCATCACCTCGTAGGCATCGAGCATAGCTGGTGTCTGCATCTTCGCAGCCATCTCTGCCGTGAGTTGTGGACGCATCTTCAACTGCTTTTCTGCACCTGAAAGACCATGCTGCTTGATGAGCTTTTCTGCCACCGCACAGAGGATGAGACACGTTGCCATGCGCATAGCCGTACCGTGATCACGCAGTCGCGCACGAGCCATCACACGGTCATCGTCCTTCAGTGCCTCACGGCGAACCTTCTCCACCCACTGACGCGAACGTTCTTCGAGCTTTGGCAGGTTCAGCGTACCCTGCATCAATGGCAAGAGGTGAGCAATCTGCTGGATGCGGTCGCGAAGCTTGTCGGTCATCAGGTTCGGCTTGTCCTCCAGGGGCGCAAACGTGTTGTCGGGCGTGTGGGCAATGATGAAACGACTCAAAAGACCATCCGTATAATTATTGATCACACGATAGAGCGCATCGGGCGTTCCGCACATGCACACGTTCCAAAGCAGATGGTCGATGTGGACGGTGGTCGCGTCTGCACTCTTCGCCTCGCGGTCGTAGCGACTGCCATCATACGACTGCCTAAGCATCGTAGAGAAATCACTCATCGACGAACGCCACTTCTGCGCCACGGTGTCTGCCTCTGGGGTAAACGAGAAGGCGTGCTTACCATCGGTATTGGCGAGTCGTTCGGCGAGGTTCGCCACCGTATTGTTCATAGTCAGGAAGCGTACCGGCAGATGCGGTTCATCGGGTTGCGACTTCGCATTCTTCGCCGCCTTCTTCTTGGCTCTGAACTCCTCTTCCTGCTGATAGTAGATGGTGTTCTTCATCGTTTCCTCTACCATCCAGGCATCCACCACGCTGTCCAGATCGCCCTTGCACGAAGCGGCATCGCCCACCACAAACGAGTGCATGTTGAGCTTCGTTTCCTTGCCGTGGATCAGCACCTTCACGTCCGTTGCCAACGCTCCGATGGCAGGACACGTCACCGCCAATACAGGCATCGCCATCTTCGCACCCGTAGCCTTGATGCTTTCAGCAATGCCCTGAGGCAGAGCCGACTGCGGAATGCGCTTGTAGTAGAAGAGCTCGTCCTCCTGCTCCGCTTCTTCCAAGGCCATCAGAATGTTATCGTTATCGGAGCCTGTGCTGATCCAAGTCGAAGCATTATCGTTCCGAAGGATTTCCTTCTTCAGTTCAGTCAGCACATCCCTCAAACGCTTAGGCATCTGCGTTCGCTTCTCGCTGAGAGCCGAATCGATGCACTTCATCTTCTGATCGTGCGGAAAACCATCATAGCAAGGAATCACCTTGTCCAGCGTTTCACGGTCAAACCCAGCAATGTGACGCAGATTGACCGCCAACTCAAACGTCAGCACATCGCGGTTCGACTTCACCGGTGTCTGCCCATCGTTGTACAGCTCCCACCACTTCTGGATGATCTTATCGTAAGGGATGCCGAGGTAGTTCAAGTCACTTTTCTCCACAGTTTCTTCACGCGCAGGGTCAGACCCCGCGCGTGAGGATTCTCCACAGTTTTTGGAAGAGTCCTGAAAGGACGGCATAACGGAGGATAGGGTGTCAACCCTATCATTGTTCGCATTCCCCTCACTCTCTGAGCCCTGTATGGGCGACATAGCTCCATTATGAAATTCTGTCGCGATAAACAACTCATCATCCAGGAACAGCAAATCATCCTCGCTTGCCGTGGTGGTGAAGAACACGCGGGTGATGTCCTTCGCGCCCTTATCAAACTCCACGCCCAGCAGGTCGCTTGCCCAACGGAGGTTGTCTTCCTGCGAGAGCTCTGCCTTGCGCTTGAAAACGAGGTGATACCCCTTAGTAGCAGAACGCTCCAGCATCAGCAATCCCAGCTCATCCTTCTTCGCCAGAACCTTCTCGGGAATCTCCGCAAGAGCCTTCTGGTAATCTTCCTCATTTGTAAAATCGTCACGATGAAGGTCAACGTCCATGCCCACAGTAGTGGTCACCCGGATGGAACCTTTCAGCGAACCATCCTCATTCGGCATGCAAGAGTAATTCATCTGCAGCAGACGATGCTTCGACTTCTCATCACCATTTCGAACTGCATCGATGATGTTCTTCTGTTTGGCAGAATCACGCAACTGCAAGTATTCGTCACGATTCGTGACCGGACGCATCATCTTCGCGCCCTCATTATAATATATTGTATAGCAACTCATAGTCGTTGTTATTGATTTACACAATAAATGTGCTAAAAATACGTTCTAATAATAGTATGGTACGTCTGGAAGACGTTATCTCAATAACCGGGTACACCGTAGCGTAGCGGAGGTGTGCTCGGTATCACCGACCGCTACACCACCAGCGTCTGGAAGACGCTACCTTGCATACATGGCACACGTTGTACTATATTACCATATCGTTTGGCGCACCAAGCGTAGCGAGCGCACTATCACCGAGGCGCATGACCGCGATCTTTACGCCTACATCCTCGGCATCTGCGAGCGCAAGCAATGCAAACTCATCCGCATTGGTGGCGTTGCCGATCACATCCACATGCTCATCACTATCCGTCCCGACATTGCTGTTAGCGACTTTATGCAGGTGCTCAAAACCGAGACATCGAAGTGGTTGAAGACGCAGCGAGATAAGTTCCCGATGTTTGCCGGTTGGGGTAACGGCTATGCTGCTTTTACCTATTGCGAACGTGACAAGGAGATGATCCGTCACTACATTATGAATCAGAAGGAGCATCATCGTGTCCATACCTTCCGCGAGGAGTATGAATCTCTGCTTGCGGAATGGGGTATCGATCCTGCCACAGACTTCTTCCTTCGTGACGAGTAGCGAGGTAGCGTCATCCAGACGCTTGTTATCTGCTTGTCTTCTGTCCGGGCACATCCTCTCCACTTTGTTCCGAGTATGTACCCGGTTATTGAGATGGCGTCCTCCAGACGCTTTTCCTACCACTCCGTCAATGTTCTGCGTGTCTTGATGAATGCCTTTACCTCTTCACACTCCTCGGCAAAGAGCGCCTCGATGAGTGCCTTGCCCAGTTTCTTGGGGAAACGGAAGGTCATTATCACACTCTGTTTCGTTTCCTTCACCTCGCCGTGAGCCGTGTCGAAAAGTGGCTTATAGCGACTGCCGCAATTCTGTGCGTAGGGCATGAACTTCGACCGTCCGTCGTCCTCTGTTGTCATTCTGCCCTTCTGCGAAACCACTGTGCCGCCGCTCACAATGTGCTGCCCCAGTTCGAAATCGCAGGGATAAATATTGATACTACCATTGTTATGAAACACCGTCTGTGTCTCCATGTTGATTGACTCAACAAATACGTTCTTTGTCATTGTGTCCGAATTGATATTTGTGAGGAGAAGTTTCAGAACCGCTGGCCAGCTTTGTTCATGCATGAAGTTCCTCACTTCAACTCGGGTTAAAAAGAAATTTACGAATAATTTACGGTTAATATACGGGCATTTACGTTAGCGTAAGCAATATTTTTTTGAATGCGAATTACCGTGAACGACCCGCGAATTTTCGTGAATTATTTGTTTGCGAGGTCATACGCCTCTTCAATGATAGCCTTGTCCTCAATGATGCCACTCTCCATGTGCGCCATGCTTCGTACAATCTCCACGAGGTCATCCTTGTCCTCCCACTTGAGGGCGTGACTCGCATTGATGCCGGTGCTCTTGCTCACATAGTTGATGTAGCTCTGTATGTTGTTGCCATCGCTCGAAGGTGCCCACTTGGCAATGATCTTGCCGATGGTGTCCTTACCCTTTCCGATGTAACCACGGAGCAGCACGAACGCTGCACGATAGCCATACACCCTTGCGGTGAACTGCACAAACTGCTTATCCGTCTGCTTCTCACGCATACCCACCCACTGGCTCTTGCCATGACGGGTTGTCGTTGCGGAGTCCCCGAGACCCCCTCTTGTCCCCCTTGCTTCGACCTTGCTCAGCACGAGTGCCGGGGGATGAATTAGTTACTGTTGCCATAAAGCTGAAGTTTTGAGTTAGCCCTGAAAGGGCGAAATAATAAAGGATAGGGTGTAAACCCTATTTAAATTGAGGTTCATTTTTTACCCAGAGCCCTGTAAGGGCGGCATAGTTTCATATTGAATTATGTCGCACCTTCGGCGCTCTATGGATGGTGGTTGCTTTCATACGTAGGGCTTACACCCTACGCTGATTTATGCCGTCCCTTCAGGACTTACACTAACTTCACGATACGAATCTCGTTGCTGAATCGGCTGTTGCCGTCCTTGTCCTTGAACTCGCGGATGCTCATCTGCGTCTGCACACGATGCAGGAGCGAAGGGTCGGGATGTACATCGCGGAAGCTGCGAGCGAGGTCGCCTTGCATCTCTGCGTAGAACGTGTCGATGCCATCTGTGAGTGTCCAT
>SFIS01000063.1 GCA_004555245.1 Bacteroidales bacterium | reverse complement strand
CAGAGATTAACAACATCTGCATAAATCAACGAATTTGAATTTATTAACTAAATATATTTTGAAAATTTCATAGGAAGCACATCAAACTGTACACCCTACTTATTTTGTCACATAATGAAAATTATCACCCTCCCTCTTGCCCCACTCAAAAAAAACCACTACCTTTGCAGACAGAAGACAGACACTTACAATTACCCACACCTACATAAAAACTAAGCGGCAAAAATGAAGATAGCGGTTATAGACGACAACACACTGACGGGCATCGGACTGCAACACCTGCTGCAGGATATGCTGCAGAACGTAGAGATAGAGATGCTGACAGGCTCCGGAGGCATACGTGACATGGAAGAGGGCGGAGAGAATGCCTTCGCCCACTATTTCGTCGCGTCGAGGATATTCTTCGAACACGCGGCATTCTTCCGTAGGCACCCCGACCGCACCATCGTGCTCGTGAACGGAGAGATGGGCATCAGCGGGATACGCACGCTGAACGTCTGCCAGAGCGAGGAGGGAGTGGTGAGAGACATCATGCGGCTGCACAGCCACGGACATGGCGGACAGGGGAAGGGTACGCCGCACGAGATGCGACGGCAGACTGCACTCTTGTCGAGAAGGGAGACGGAGGTGGCGGCACTGCTTTGCAAGGGCATGATAAACAAAGAGGTGGCGGAGGCATTGAACATCAGCATAGCAACGGTGATGACGCACCGGAAGACGATAATGGAGAAGCTCAACGCACGTTCGATAGCTGACGTGATGGTGTATGCGGTGATGAACGGCATAGTAAGGATTTGAGCCGCACAAGGGTGCGCGAGATGGAGGATGGCAAAAGAAAACCTGCCGCCTGTGGCGATAACCACGGACGGCAGGTTTTCTGCGTCTATAGACAAGTATGGCGGGGTGCGCCGTGTTGTCTGTATGTCTGTAGGAAGTGAGAGAAGGGAATGTTATTCCATGACGCCTGACTGACGCGGCGGGGACGGACGGCAGGTGCCGGTCACTTGACGCCGAAGTCTGCCTGCTGTTCCTGCACCTCTTTCAGCATCCGCTGCTTCTCTTCTTCTGACAAGGAAGGAGCGGCAGGAGACGAGGGCGACGAGGCGGAGAGGGAGGTCTGCTGACGCTGCGACGGGGAGATGGCGGTGTCGGCGACAAGGGGCAGGGGCGACGGGACGCTGTGCAGGACAAGGTCGGCAGAGGCGGGAGCATGGGTGCCGGGATAGAGCACCTCGGCATGCAGGCGTATCTCGCCGGCATGACGTGTAGAGCGGACCAGGACGGGAGCACTGCCCCACTCCACCTGACGGGGATTGGCACCGATGTCGGTGCCGTCGCCGATGATGCTGCCCTCGCCTTCTACTGTGAAGCGTATCTGCTCTTTCGCCATACGGCGGACATTGCCGCTGTCGTCTGTCACCTCACACACCACGACGACGAAGTCCGACCCGTCTGCCACAAGCTGCTGCCCACGCTCGTCGGCATAGAGACGCAGTTTGGTGGAACGGCGCGACGGCATACGGCGGTGCGTCGCGGCTACCTTGCCGCCGATGATGCCTTCTGCCGTCATGTTGACCTTCTGCCATGCCTTGCCTGT
This sequence comes from Bacteroidales bacterium, assembly GCA_004555245.1. GTDB lineage: Bacteria > Bacteroidota > Bacteroidia > Bacteroidales > Bacteroidaceae > Prevotella. The sequence continues at coordinate 12,916 of SFIS01000063.1, read as the reverse complement.
ATAGGAATAGCTGCGGGCTTTCCAGAAATCCCATGCTTCGGGGAAGATGACGGGGGCGTTGTAGGGCATCACGACATCATTCCGGAGATTGTCGCGGAGGGAGACGACACCGGCCGAGCCTTGGTCGGGCAGCACCTTCTCGTGCAGGACAGGGAGTGTCCATGACAGCTCGCCGTCGTAGAGAGAGAGGCGGACGCTGTCGCAGTTGGAGAAGACGACGACGGAGGGGTCGGAGAACTGTGTCATCTCATGTGCGATATAGACATACGGCTCGCTCTCGGACGGCGGCACCTGAGAGCGGAACATCATGTATGCCGTCTTAGGCTGGCGGAAGGCATCGTATGCTCCGCCCCAGTAGGGGTCGGGATGATAGCCGCGCTGATGGTCGAACGGATGCCACTGGCAGCCGCCGAGGAAGAGGCCGGTGGTGCGGTGCTGGTCGCAGGTGGTATTGGAGAGCGAGAGTGCCTGACGGAGCTGGGGAGCCTCGCCCCACGAACGTGAGGCGCGGTTGAGGTTGTTGTGGGCGTACCAGTCGTCAACATACTCGCCGAACTCTCGCGTGAACATATTCTTTCCCATAGCGACAGCACGCGCCTCGAACGACGCATCGGAGGCAAGAGACGGCGTTGTCTCGTCGTCGCCGGGCCACGCATAGACGACATCATAGTTATCCAGGACACCGGCGCTGTGAAGGTCGGCGGCGGCGACAGGACGGTAGGGATAGGGATATTCTGTATGCGTGATGCGCAAAGCCTCAAGGGCGAAGTCCTCGGGATAGCGTGTCTCGTTGAGAATAGGCTCCCACATGAGGACAGAGGGGTGGTTGCGGTCGCGGCGGATGATGGAACGGGTGTTCTGATGCACTTTGGCCGCAAACGTGGAATCTTTCTTGTTCCAGAACTGCCAGCCGGGTGTGGCGACGATGATGAATATGCCAAGCTCGTCGCAGGCATCCATGAACGACGGGTCCTGAGGATAGTGGGCGGTGCGGATGATGTTGAAGCCCGCATCCTTCAGGCGTTGCACATCACGGCGCTGCTGCGAGTTGGGCACGGCATTGCCTACATAGGCGAAGTCCTGATGGCGGTTGGCGCCGACAAACTGGCGGTAGCGGCTGCCGTTAAGCCAGAAGCCGTCCTTGCCGCGGAACTCAAACGAGCGTATGCCGATGCGTGTCTCGCCGCCGTCGATGGCCTCGCCCTTTGCGAGAGAGGCAGAGGGCAGCGTGCCGAGGATGCGCGTCGTGACACGATAGAGAGAGGGACACTCGGGCGACCACAGACTGGGACGCTTCACCACGGTGCCCTGTTCGACGGTCAGCACACCGTTGGCAGGCAGCGTGACACGCTTACGGAGACGCGCGACACGCTTGCCGGAGGAATCATGAAGACTGTTCTCGACCGTAACGGCGACCGGACGGGAGAGCGTGTTGCGGAGATCGGTATTGACAAAGACACGCGCTGACTTCTCGCTGATGTCTGCATAATGTACGAAGATGCCGCCGGAAGCCTCGCGGTTCTCTGCCACCGCATCGGTGATAAAGACCGGCTGGAGACCTATGAGCCACACATCGCGGTATATGCCGCCATGATAACAGAAGTCAAGTGTCATCTGCGGCTTGCCCGGGGGATAGGACTTGTCGTCGCTGTTGTCAGCACGCACCGCCACCACAACGGCTTCGCCGGGCTTCACGCCCGCCTCGGTGAGGGAGATGGTGACAGGGAGATAGCCTCCTTCGTGCCTGCATACAAGTTTTCCGTTGACATAATACTCCTGCTTGCCCATCACCGCCTCGAAATGCAACATACTGACTGGCGTGTCCGGAGCGGTGAAATGCTTCCTGTACCATGCCACGCCCTGATAGTTGCGGCAGCCACTCGCCTCGGCAGGCATGAGGCGCAGCGTGTGGGGTGTAGATACTATGTCCCACGAACTGTCGTCGTACGAGACGGCTGACGCACCTTCGGCATCGCCGAGATGGAAGCGCCAGTCGGGATTCATGCTCCATACTCTGCGCCCGCAGTCGGCGATCGGGAAGAGACCGGCGATGCTGACATCTGCCACGGAAGCGAGGACGGGATGTATGGAGAGCAGGGACAGGAGGAGGAGAATGGGGCGGAGGATTGATGTGTGTGTCATAAACAATGGATGGTGTCGTTTTGTTTAGGGTTTGTATGTCGTGATGTAGGCGCGGCTTTCAGAGTATGAAGGAGGACAAGTCAGCGTCTGTCATAGTCGGAGGCGGTATCGGCCGCCTTGCGCTCTGCCACCGGCCAGTCGTCTGTGCGGAACGACGAGAGGGGCAGACCGTCGCAGAAGAGGTCGCCGTCAGCCCAGTCGGTGAAGGCGTAACGCACGGCGACGGGCTCGGGAACCTCCGGGGCGGAGACTGCAAGGTATTTGCGCTTGTGAAGCTCTACCTTTGCCGGATAGAAGACACGGTCGGCTCCGGCTATCTCGAAAAGCTTGCTCGTGAACGTATTGTCCTTGCCATAGAGATTCATCTTGTCATTCTCAAACTCCAGAATGGCTTTGCCGTATTCCACTTTCATGGACTTGTAGCGGGCGGACGAGGCTGTCACGCCCTTTATGCCATAGGTGTTGACAAGGGCAAGAAGGGCGAGACGCTCGCCGGCGATATTCTTGTAGGGCGGGTGGATGCCCAGCTTTATGCCGGCATCCATAAGCACTGCCATGCCGACATTGGGGATGGTGCGCTCGGCGATGAGCTGCTGCTCGCGCAGAAGAGCGGAGTTGACTGTCCAGTTTATAATGCTATAGTCGTATGGCGCTATCTGGCAATAGAAGAAGGGGAACTCTCCAATGCCCCATTTCTCACGCCACAGCGTCACCATAGAGTGCATCTGGCGGGCATAGTCCTGGTATCGCGGCACATTGTCCTCGCCCTGATACCATATCGCACCGCGTATGCCGTAGCCGATAATGGGGTGCAGCATGCCGTTGAAGAGTACGGTTGGCTGGCGGTTCTTGGACTTGATGTCTTTCTGTGTTGACGGAATCTGGTAGGGCGAACGCTCGGTTACGAAGGGCGCAACGGTGGCACGGTCCATCCATGCCTCGCAACTTGAGCCTCCCCATGCAGTCACGATAAGTCCGACGGGGACACCGAGAACCTTCCGCAGCTCCCTGCCGAAATAGTAGGCGGTGGCGGAAAACTCGCGCACTGTCTCAGGGCAGGCGGTCTGCCATGTGCCGCGAGTGGTGTCGGTGGGTTCGACAAGGCTGACGCGCTTTGCCTGGTAGAGATGCAAGGAGGGGTCGGCGGAATGCAGTATATCCATCGTGCCGTTGGCAATGGGCTGGGAGGGATAGCCCTTCATGGGCATCTCCATGTTCGACTGACCGGCACATATCCACACCTCGCCGACAAGCACGTCGTCGAACTGAAGCTTTTCGCCGTCGCTGACAGTGACGGTATAAGGTCCGCCGGCAGCAGGAGTGGAGACGGAGACGTTCCATCTGCCGTCGCCGTCCGGCTTGCAGAGATAGGTCTTGTCGTTCCAGGAGGTGTTAACCTTGATGGTCTTCTTGGTGTCTGTCGTGCCCCACAGTCTGACGTTTGTCTCACGCTGGAGCACCATGCCGCTGTCGAAGATGGCGGGCATCCATATCTTGGAATATGCCGTTGTCGCTGCCGCGACGGCAAGGATAGTAAGAAATGTTTTTTTCATAGATTGACTGTGCTTTATGTTGGTTGACGTATCAATAGTGAAGAATGACCGGACCGTGCAGCCCGGCAGGGATAAGATGAGGTGTCTTCATACGGTAACGGGCATTGGTCCAGATTCCGGAATATGGCGGCGTGCCCTCGTCCATGCCGCGTAGGGCGTTCGCCCATGTGTTGACAACCTCAATGACGATGCTGTTGTCGCCACGTTTCAGCGCATGACCGACATTCACTGCATAGGGTGCAGTCCACACTATGCCGCAGTCGGTGCCGTTGACCCAGACATGAGCGATGTCATGTACCGTGCCGAGAGAGAGCACCTCGTTGCCCGAAGGCTTCTTCTTGAGACGGAGAACGGTGCTGTATGTGCCGTGTCCGGAGAAGAACTTCTCGCGCATATCGTCGGCTTCCGCCCAGTCTTCAAGTCTTGCCAGCGTCTTCGTCATGCCAGATTCGCGCAGCGACATAGTTATTGCCGATACAGAAGATGGTGTACGGTCGGCGGCAAGGGCAGCATCTTCTACTCCTTGCATGACGACAGCGGCACGCTCAGGCAGAGCGTACGGACTTGCCGATGGCTGCAACATCCTTGGTGCGGTAGGCAAGACGGATAGGAGAGACGATATGTCCGACTTGGGGAAGAGAACGAAGCACGATCCCGAGGAAGGCAGGTGTATCCCGACATCAAAGCCGTCAAGCACGGCAGGACAAACTGTGTGGCGCACTGCATCGTATATATAAGGTGTGCCACCTGCCGTCTCGCGGAACGTGGCAGTGAACGTCGCGTCGGACGGTCTCTGGTTTGAGAGGAAATAGATCTCACCGTCCTCTGACGTGCGGTGTGTATAGGCGATGTCCTTCGGAAGCACTACATCGGGGCGTAAGCCATAGCGAGAGAAGTCGGAAGAGGTGTAGGGCTCGTCTATTACGATGACGCCGTCATGCCGCAGCGCATTGATTTTCTCTTCTACAGCATCACTGTAGCCGTTGTGGTTAGGATCCATGACGTTCTTTCGCATAAGCACCACGACCCTGTATCGCGCTCCTCCGGGCAGCACCATACGTCCGTCTTCAGCCTTTGCAAGACGGAGCAGAGCATCAGGGTTGAACGAATCGTACTGGTAGCCGTTAAGGGCATTGACCCAATCTCGTGTATCTACGATGCCGGCCGAATGGTTCACGCCCACTGGGCTCTCTTCTATAGGCTCGCCGACATTTGCAAGACGCTTCGCCTCGCTCTCTACCCTGTCCTTGCCGAAGATGCCGGGCAGCATCGGCACAAGACGCTCCGGGAGTACAGAACGGCGCGGCATCTCCTCTCCGGCAAACACCGCTATGTCCTGAACAGGACGCCCGCTCTGCAGAAGAGCGGAGCAGCGGGTGATGTAGGAGACGAACGGCTGTGCCTCGGCATACCATGTCTGGTCGCGCTGGAAGAAGAGTCCGATGCCGTCGAGCGTCATGCCCGGCTTGCGGTCGAGCCAGGGATTATGTGCATTGACGTGGAAGAAGAGGCGGTTCATGCCAAGGGCGAAGTTGCGGTCAAGCAGGGTTTTGACGGATGCCGGTGTCTCGTCCCATACTCCGCGCACCTCAGTGAAGCCCTCGGCCTGTATGATGTTCTTTCCGTAGATGTGTCCTCCGCTTATCGCATCGAGCATATCGTTAGGCTTGTCGTGTGTCGGCGAGTTGAGCCAATACTCTCCCATGGGATAGTCGGCATAGCGGTAATGGTCCATACCGTCAGCAACCATCGTGGGTGCGATGCTCTCTGACGAGAATCCCATGCCCATGTCATGAGCCCGCTGTCTCACAGTGGCGAAGAAGACATCATTAATCAGGTCGTTTATGGTGAGGCGTACGTCTTTCAACACACGCTCGCTGTCAGCGACAGAAGCAATGGGCACGCCCGCCATGACAGGTAGCCAGGGCAGCAGGTCGTAGCCACGTCGTGCCTTGAACTCAGCCGCAAAGTTCTCTGACCAGTTCTGGCAGCCGCACTCCCAAGAATCGACATGGAGATAACGCACCGCCTTTCCGTGTGGCAGGGAGGCGAAAAGTGCGAACCAGTTGTCTATAAGTTTATTTACAGCTGCGACAGAGAACTTGTCGCATTCGAGTCCCTTGCCTCCTCCGCCAGTGGCGTTGGTGTGTCCGGTGGTGGCGTGTGCCATGCGTATGATGTGCCATGTGCCAGGCTTGAGAGGCGTGACGAGCCTGCCTTCCGCATCAATCTCGACACGCACGATGCTCTCGAGAGGAGAGCAGAGCATATCCGGAATCTGTGCAGCAGTGGTGGTTTCCGCCACACGCCACACATATCCCGCCTTGCCCTCATACTGATGTAGGCGCGGCGACTGACGGAAGACGAGTTTCTTCAGACGCAGCGTAGGTCTCCACTTCGCCGCGTCAAGGTCCTCACTGCCCGGCTCTGTGCCTGCCGGCGACCATGAGAAGCGATAGAAGCGTGTCTTCGCATCAGCCGTCTGCGGCAAGGCGAAGGTGTTGGCGGCGTCAGTGTTCTGCCATCCCTGACGTGCCGGGACAAAGGTAGTAAGATGAGTGAAGGCTTTTCCGTCAACACTTGTCTCAACCGTCAGACGCTGACACTGTATGTTTGTACCGGAAGGAAAGACCTCCACGTTGCGCAGCTTGGTGCCTTCGGGAAACTCGAAGGTGAACCAGCAAGGTTCATTCGCCCGCACCAAATGCTTCTCGTTGGTTGTCACATTGTCAGAGGCGGTCATGGCGAGAGGCTCGACGACATCCGCCGTAACGTCAACGGGAATGGCGTAAGCCGCAATATCCTTTGTCCCTGCAGGCAGAGGCAGCGAGACGAGCGGCAGCATCCCGGCGTTGCGCGAAGCAGGGCTGGCGGCGTGTGAAGTGCGTGACGAGGCGGCACGGCGATGCCTCGCACCCTGCCCGCCGTTACGTGTCACGGTGACGATGGTGTCAGCCCACACCACCTTGCGCATCGACTCCTCGGGCGAGAACCACGGTCCTCCGGCAAGCGCAAAGCCGTCACAGATATGTATGCCCATCTCCAGGCCGAGCGAATCAGCCTGCGACATCGCATAATCGACAGCATCCCAGAAGGCGGGAGAAAGCTGATGGGCAGTCCCTCCGTATTCCGGACGTTCGTCAGCTCCGCGTATCGGCATGAGATAAGTGCCTTGCAGACCGACGTCCTTCATACCCTGGAGGTCGGCGCGTATGGCATCCCTGTTCACTGCTCCGTACATCCAATACCAGAAACTGAACGGTCGCGCGGTCTTTGCGTCAGCGCCATACGATGTCGTTGCGGCAACCACGGATGCCACAAAAAGCAAAGTTGTCTTGAGAAAGAGTTTTTTCATAATCAGGTTCAGACGTTCTGCCACCTCTGCCACATACGAAGCGGGGCGTCAGAAATTTAAGGTCAGGTAAAGAAAAAAATGCATGCCGGGTGCAGCGGTGCTATACCTTAATAATATTGACAGGCAAACGGGCCGCACACTATGTTCTTTGCAAAATTAGTAAAAAAAACATCAAATGTCAAAAGATAGATGTTAATGAATGATAAATCACCGTTTATTGACAAATTCAAACAAAGAAAACGGCAAGAAAAAGAGGGAAGAGAACCCTCTCCCCTCGTATCTTTTTCAAAAAAATCTGGTGATGTCAGAATCTGGAATGATATAACATATCATGCGTCCGTCGGGTGTATAGCGGCAGTTCTCGCATTTCAGGAGGTCGGTTATTATGTTTTCCATCTCATCCTGCGAGAGCACCTGACCGCTTGCGATGGCAGCATTGCGTGCCATGGTGGCAGCAAGCGAGGCGTGCAACTCGCGGCTTATGTCCGCCGCACATTCTGTAGCCGACGCCACCATATCAGAAACGAGCTGCGCCACATTGACTCCCTCAAGTCCCGCCGGGACGGCATTGATGGCATAGCTGCTTCCTCCGAGGTTTGTCAGTTCGAATCCCAGAGCCTCCATCTCCGGCAGTACGGAGGGCAGTGTGAGCATCTGTTCCAACGGGAACTGGACCGCCTCGGGGAACAGGAGACGCTGCGACGGCATCTTGCTCTGCTGCATCTCTCGCATGAAACGCTCAAACAGAATGCGTTCGTGCGCTCTCTCCTGATGCGTCACCATAAGTCCTGACGCCACCGACGTGATGATGCAGGTACCCTTGTATTGATAGTGCGAGTTGCTGCGCGGCATCACTTCCTGCACGAGAGGCTGTGCGAAGGTCTGGCGCCGTGTGCCATCCGCCTTTTCATCCGTACCGTCTTGTCTCGCCACCTGCGCCCCGTGCGTTTCTCCGTCGGCGATGTCATTGAGGTTGTCATTGTCGAACAGCGACGGCATAGCCCTCTCGTCGCCATTCAGCGACGCCTGGCTGTAAAGCTCTTCCCATCCGCTCTGTGCGCCACGGTTGTGATTCGTGAAAGCCGATTCGCGTATCTGTCCGCTCTTGTCCTGACGGGGTCTGGCATCGTCTTGTTCTGTGTCACGTCTTGCAGAAGGCGACGACGAGAAGGGATTGTACTGAGGATTGAAGTCTATCGTGGGAATATGAATCTCCTCCATGCCGTTGACGACAGGAATGTCGGGACGTCCTTCGGTGTCGAAATCGATAGACGGTATGGTTGTGAACTTGCCTACCGCCTCGTGGACTGCAACGGACAGAATCTGCCATACAGAGGCTTCGTCGCGGAACTTAATCTCCGTCTTCGTGGGATGTATGTTGACATCGATGTCCTCCGGGTTTATCTCGAAATATATGAAATACGGGATCTGCTCGCCTTGCTTCACCAGCCGTTCGTAAGAAGCCATCACGGCTTTGTGGAATCCGGCGTGTTTCATGTATCGTCCGTTGACAAAGAAATACTGCTGTACGTTTTTCTTGCGTGCCGCCTCCGGTTTTCCGACAAAGCCGTATATCTTTCCGAGCGACGTCTCCACCTCTATCGGCAGCAGGAACGCGTTCAGTTTCTTCCCGAAGACATCAATGATACGCTTATGCGTGTTTGCCGGTTGCAGGTTCATCATCTCCTGTCCGTTGCTTGCGAGCGAGAATACGATGTCAGGATATACGAGAGCTATTCTTTGGAAAGCCGCTATGACATTGTTCATCTCAGTGACGTTCGACTTGAGGAACCGCCTTCTGACCGGTACGTTATAGAACAGGTTCTCGACTATGAAGTTGCATCCTGCGGGACAGTTCACCGGCTCCTGCATCTGCAGTGCTCCTCCGTCGATACGCAACAATGTTCCGATGTTGTCGTTTTCCTGTCTTGTCTTCAGCGTCACCTGTGCCACTGAGGCAATCGACGGCAATGCTTCGCCCCTGAACCCCATAGTTGTAAGCGAGAAGAGGTCGTCGGCCTTGCGTATCTTGGAAGTGGCATGGCGTTCGAACGCAAGTCGTGCGTCAGTGACAGACATACCGGTCCCGTCGTCCATAACCTGTATTGACGACTTTCCGGCGTCAACGACCGCGACGCTGATATGCCTTGCTCCGGCATCTACGGCGTTCTCCACGAGTTCCTTGATGACAGAAGCCGGGCGTTGTATCACCTCTCCGGCTGCAATCTGGTTAGCCACCGAATCGGGGAGCAGTTGTATCTTGTCCATCTATGAGAAAGGGTTTCAGACGGTTTCTACACGTTTTCTTGTTCTTCTGTTTCTTCTTTCCTGAGAGTTGCGGGAGTGTCGTCAGGAACTGCGTGAGTGTCCTGCAGCGTCTCCGGCATGGCATCGTTTTCTTTCTCCGCCACTGTTTCGGCAGGCTTGTCTTCCTCTACGGGTTTCTTGGCTACAGGAATAGTCTGCAACGGAGCGTCTCTCCTTCGCTCCGCCTTTATCTCCGTTCCGCCCTTCTTCGGTCTCCATTCGAAGATGTCGTCCTTTGAGAGAGGTCTGACATAGTCGAACCACACAAATTCAGGCAGCTTGTATTTTTCCGGCGGAATCTGCGATATGGGATACATCGTGCCGCTGTGTTTGCACGCCCAGATACGCTCGAGCCTTCTTGTCGGCGACATAAACATCTTCAAGGTGTCAGTCTCGAGATAGTTCAGTCCTATGAGTGTGCTGTCGGCATTGTCAGTGGCGTAGTACACGGTTTTCACGTTTCCCTGCGCCTGGTTAAGCCTCAGCTTGCCTTCCTCGAACCACGACTTCATCTCCTTTGACGACACTTGGTTGTAATGCACGGTGTCCGGCAGCATCTCTACGCTCAGAGCCTGCCCTATGACATGTGCGAAGCGGATTGTAGAGTCAGCCATATACGCCCTTATCTCCTCTCCGAGAATCTGTCTGCCGTCGCTCCAGAGTATGGGGTCCTTATACATTGTGAGCACAGAGTCGAGGGAGTTCATGACCATCGAATCGCATACCGCCTGCACATCGGTGCGATATACCCTGACGTGCGGATATGCGAAGACCTTGCGGTAAGCCGAATCGGTGTCGTGATTGTATGTGACCAGCCTCATCGTGTCGCCGTGTGCATACAGCGTGTCGCCGTGCGAATAGTCCATGGCTACGGCTTTCCTTGTGGCGTAGCCGCATCCTGTGTTCTCGTCGTAATACACATAGTCTCCCGTGAAACGGCTTTTGTTTGCAGTGTCGTTGAAGATTACGTTGGAGAATCCTTCGCTTATTCCCGTCTTGCTGTCATGATACAATGAATCCGCCGTAATGGTCTTGCCGTCGCGTCTCTGCACTGTAGAGCGGCTGAAGAGTTCCGTTTTGTCAGCGTGGCTGTCATAGTATCCGTCTTCGGTGATGATGACATCGTCCTTCATCGTTATCTTCGAGGGTCCCACGACGTGCGCCTTCGATGTCTTTGTGTCGTAGTAGAGGGTGTCTCCTTCTGTCAGCGAGTTGCTGTTCTTGAGTTTCACGTTGTAGTAGAACACCGCCTGTCTGTCCGCCGAGCTGTATTGTCCCCAGTCTGAAGTGAGGCGTGTGTCACCGTCGATTAGTTTTCCACCTTCGAAGAAATATCCGATGGAGTACATACGGTCATAGTTCAGCGAATCGCAGTAGAGTTTCATCTTCCTGTGAGTAAGTATGACGTTACGTCTGACCTCGCACATCTCGTCGTTTCCGTCGTAGTAGGCATACTCCGATGTCAGCGTCAGTGTGTCTCCCTGTTTCATCCTGACGTGTCCGAAAGCCTCGAATGAGTTAGTCTGCTGATAGTACAGTGCGCTGTCGCAAGTCAGTCTTGCGCCTTTGTGCAAGAAAGCCACGTTACCCTTGACAAACTGTGCGTCAGGGTGTTTGCCATAGATGTCGTATGTCAGTTCGTTGGCGTGCTGCAGATAGACCTTAGTGTCAGTCGTTGTCTTCTTAGCCCTTCCGCGTTTTGCCGGGCGTTTAGCGCCCGACATCCAGCATACGACAAAGAGGCATAGAGTTATAATGAGAATAACCCTATGCCCTTGTAATCCTTTTAATGACATATCTCTGTTTTCACTGTTTCACTGTTGTTACTTTTCCGTCGGCATTCTTTCGCTGGCGTTTATTGTCAGTCGTGCAGCCATCCGTCGTATTCGAAGTCGCAGTCCTTGTAGCTGTCCTTCATCCTGACATAGGTGTTTCGGATTTTGTTCTTCACCCATTCGCGTATGAATTCCGTCTTTCTCTTTTCGAGAACGATATCCTTCAGCGTCTGAAAGTCTTCCGTTATCTTCGCCCTGTGTCCTTCTGTTCTCGACTTCAGTTTCACTACGGCGCACACCGTCTTGCCTTTGTTGTTGACCATGGTGAACGCCGGCGACACCTCACCCACATTCAGTTGTTCTACGGCGCGTGCCACCTCTGTGGGGAGGTCCTGCATACGGAACTTCGACTGTGTTCGTCCCATTCCGTCGTTGTTTGCCATGAGGCCGTTGTTGCTTCGTGTGTCCTTGTCGTCAGAGACGAATGTGGCGGCCTCTTCAAAGGTGAATTTGCCTCTGTGCATCTCGTTGACGAGCGAGTCGAGCATATCTATTCCTTCGTCGATAGCCTCCTGGCTGACTTTCGGTTTTCTTAGAATATGCCTTACCTTTATCTTGTCTCCACGTTTGTCCACAAGCTGTATGATATGGAATCCGAATTCCGATTCCACTATTTTCGAGAGTTTCTTAGCGTCGGTGAGATTGAATGCCACGGCGGCGAAAGCCGGGTCGAGCATACCGCGGCTCATATAGTCGAGTTCTCCTCCCTGTCTTGCCGAGCCGGGGTCTTCAGAATAGAATCTTGCGAGTGTCTGGAACGTTGTCTCGCCTGAGTTGACACGTTCTGTGTATCCTCTCAGTTCGTCCTTCACCCTGTTCACCTCTTCCGTCGTCACCTTCGGTGTGCGTGTAATGATCTGCACCTCCACCTCTGTAGGCACGAAGGGTATGCTGTCTTCGGGCATATCCCTGAAATACTGTCTCACCTCAGCCGGCGAGACCTTTATGTCTTCCACGAGTTTCTCTCTCATTCTCTGAGCGAGCTGGTTGTTCTTGTAGTCGTCGTGCAGCGACTGTCTTATCTGCGCCATCGACATCTTTCGGTATTCTTCGAGTTTCTCTTTCGATCCGATGAGAGATATCCAGTAGTTGATCTGCTGCTCCACTCCCTGCGCTATCTCAGCCTCCGTCACCTCTATACTGTCGAGAATGGCCTGGTTCACGAAGAGTTTCTGCAGTGCTATCTGCTCCGGCAGGCGGCAGTCGGGGTTGCCTTCAATTACCTGTCCTTCCGCCTCCATCTGTGCTCTGAGCTGCTCAACGTCAGAGAGGAGAATTGCCTCGTCTCCCACAACCCATATCACTTCGTCCACCACGGTACCCGTTTCCTTGTCCTCGACATCTCCGGGTATAGTCTTCGCTGTGTCGGCTGCTGTGTCCTGCGTTGCTTTCTCCGTGTCCGTTCGCATGTCGCCTGTCTTTACGCCCACGTTCTGTATCGTGGCGGCGACGGCGAACAAGCCTGCGAGCAGTGCAGGCAGGAGGAGCAGCCGTGATGGCATGAAGGAGAGTTTCGTTCTTTTCATAAAGATATGTTATAAATTATAGGGTGGTTCTATAAATTACCACCGTTAACAATGCTAATTATTGTGGTTTAAACGTTTTGTCAGCTTTCGGATTCTTTTCGGTTCAAATTGTAAGTTGTATCAGTCACGTAGCCCGCTACGCTCATTCTACAACTTTCAATTTGTCCTCGAAAATAATCTCGAAATCTAACAAAGCTA
>SFIS01000062.1 GCA_004555245.1 Bacteroidales bacterium | reverse complement strand
AAAGGAGTGTAGTGAATCCTACTCGACTGTTGTCACTTGCTGATAATGCGCAGTAGGCGGTGCAAGGATTATATAAATAATTTTGCACACCTACTTATTATATATAAGGCATAAACGTCTGCTGTCATGTCTTTTTGAAAGCCGCGTCGCCGCCTGCGGTGACATTCGTCATGCTTATCGACAGCAAGAGGTGTGCAGGGGAAGTGCGTAACCCCGGCAAGAAGACCGTCCGCATATAAGGGGCACAAACCACAATATGACATTTTGCAACCACGAAACGGCACATTGCTTACATATTGTCAAACGCCGCGACACTGCAAGAAAGTCAATCTTGCCTGCAAAAACCGAGCCGGAGGCTGAAAAATCTTGACAAACGGAAAACTTGAAATTAACATTTCAGAATGCATCATCACTCTATTGACAAGCATGATTTTCACATGCTGAAGTGCAAGAAAGTCAACTTTGCACCCTCACTTTGACTATTTTGCGCCCTCACTTTGACTATCTTGCACACCGATTAAGAGTATTTTACACCGCTTTTCCGGGCTTTTTCTGCTCTAAAAAAGGCAATTTTACGCATTCAAAAAATACAAGTCATTATGTTTCAATATATTACACAAATCACGATAATTCCTCTGTACGACAGCGACAGCCGCTGCCGTGATTTCTACGCGTCTCACGCCGATTTGAAAACACAATTTATTGCAGATTTCGTGCCGAAGAAGCAAAATATCAAAATGTCAGTTATGAGCAGCAAAACAATGACAAAGCATCCGCAAGAAATCAGTTGTCCGTACCGGGAGTTTACACAAGCACTGTCCACACGCTGGTAACGTTACACACGTGACAGGGAATAGCCTGTAAGGCTATACTAAGCGAAGCGGTCGTAACCGAGGGCAAAGCCCTCGGTAATACAATGAACAGTAACTGTCTGAAAGACAGTACCTTGCCTTGTGATAATTATTATCAAAGTACTGTCTTATGATGATTATTATCAAGGTACTGTCTTACAGACAGTTATCCCAGCAGCATATACCCCCGGGACTGTGTCCCGGGTTACGACCGCTTCGCTTAGTACAGCCTTACAGGCTGGTCTTTAATTACATGCTTAAGTTACTCAAATTAACGAAACTCAAAATAATGACTAATTTTGCACCGAAGCACAATCTTTTTTTCACAAATACAAACACCAGACAAAAAAAAAACAACAGAGCTTATGCTACCAATCAAACTCACCTTCTCCCTGTCTCTCGGAGAGAACAGGCGCACTCAAGAACACACCGTCACGCTGCGTGCCTTCGTCCGCGAGGCGGAACAACGGTTAGACACGGGGGACATCTCACGGCGCGCCTCGACACTGAAGAACTACCGTACCGCACTGCGCTCGCTTGCCGGCTATGCCGCGACAGTCAGCCGCACAGACAACAGCCCCATCGACAACAGCCTGCTTCACGGCTATCAGCAATGGCTGAAGGAGAAAGGCGTCTGCCGCAACACGACATCGTGCTATCTCCGCTCGCTGCGCTCGCTATACAGCCAGGTCCGTCCCGGCGAGGCCCCGCCCTTCGCCAAACTCTTCACGGGCAACGACGGCACAATGAAACGCGCGCTCAGCCCAAGACTGATGACGACACTCGCAGAGGCGGAGACGCGGCTGAAACCCGGGCTGAGGATGTGGCACAACATCTTCCTCTTCTCCGTGCTCGCAATGGGAATGCCGTTCGTAGATGTCGTGAGGCTGGCGCAGGATGACATAAACGGCGACGTCATCATGTACCGACGCTGCAAAACGGGACACTGCATCGTGGTGCCGCTATTGCCGGAAATGAGGTCCCTTATCGAACGCTACAAAGGGAAATCAACGGCGGGGCTACTCTTCCCGGTGCTGAAGACAAAAGACGCCGACTATCACGACTACTGCAACGCTCTCGCACGCTACAACCGCGCGCTGAAGACAATATCGGCTGTCTGCGGATTTGAAAAACCGCTGACATCATACGTCGCACGCCACACATGGGCGTCGATAGCAAACGGGGCTGGCATCAACATCCACCACATCGCACAGGCACTGGGACACCGCAGCATAAAGACGACAGAGATCTACCTCGCCGGACTGCAGACCGATGAGCTTTTCAACGACAGCAGGACGGTGGCCGAAAGAATAAAAAAAGTGTTAACGGAAAGACACTGTATCTGTAATATACACACGTCAAGACAAAATGTAGTTTTCTATGCCGTTTTGATTGAAAACATATCGCTTTTCAGGCGAATAAATAAGAAAATGCAGGATATTGTAACAAAAAAATAACATGGATGTAAAATAATTTGACAAAAATAGGTTTGTTTTAAAAAAAATTATTAATTTTGCACTTTGTAATGTTACCGCTTCACTCTTCTTGCGGGAGAGGACTGCATTTTTACACCTATTATATATATAACGTAGGAATGGAAAGAAATGACATACGGCGGCCGGCATGCAGACAAAAAGAAGAATATATATATATTATTGTTTAACAATTAGTACAGATTTATGAAAAGAAAACTCACATTGATGCTTCTGTGCATGGTGGTGACAGTCACAGCCTGGGCGCAGACAGCAATCACTGGCACTGTAGTGTCATCCGTTGACAATGAGCCTATCATTGGTGCGACGGTGAAGGAGAAAGGTGCGACAAAGGGTACCGTGACTGACGTCAACGGCAAGTTCAGCATCAACGTTGCGGCTGGCAAGACCCTCGTCGTTTCCTACATCGGTATGCAATCGAAAGAAGTTGCAGCAAAGAACAATATGCTCATAGAGCTGGATTCGGACGAGAAGGTGCTCGACGAAGTCATCGTTGTCGCTTACGGTACGGCGAAGAAATCAGCCTTCACAGGTTCCGCTGCCGAGGTTAAGGCGACAGATATCTCCAACCACGTTTCTTCTACAGGTACAAGTGCGCTCCTTGGCAAGGTTGCCGGCATCCAGGCCGTTTCCTCATCAGGCGAGCAGGGCTCCTCTCCTGACATCCGCATCCGTGGTATCGGTTCGCTCAACGCAAGCTCCGCACCGCTCTACATCGTTGACGGCGCACCTTACGAGGCTGGCATCGCAAACATCAACCCGCAGGATATCGAGTCTATCTCTGTGCTGAAGGACGCTTCGGCAAGCGCCATCTACGGTGCACGTGGTGCTAACGGTGTCATCATCATCACCACAAAGAAGGCAAAAGCTGGTCAGGACGCACAGATCACCTTCGACGCGAAGTGGGGTTCAAACTCTCGTCTCGTACCGCAGTATGACGTGATCGACGATCCTGCACAGTACTACGAGACACACTATCGCGCGATGTTCAACTCGAAATACTACAACGGTTCGACAGCAGAGGCTGCTTACGCTTTCGCTGACGCAAACCTCTTCAATGGCAACAACGGTGGTCTCGGCTACAACATCTACACCGTGCCAGAGGGAGAGAAACTCATCGGCACAAACTTCAAGATGAACCCTAACGCAAAGATGGGTTACACCGACGGCGAATACTACTATACAGCCGACAACTGGTATGACGAGACTTTCCACAGCTCTTTCCGTCAGGAATACAACATGTCTGTGGCAGGCAGCTCCGACCGTCTGCGCTACTATGCGAGCGTTGGCTATCTGAACGACGGCGGTATCGTCAACAACGCAGAGTACAGCCGTTACACCGGCCGTACAAACATCGAGTATCAGGCAAAGAAATGGATCAAGTTCACCACGAACATGGGCTTCACACACACCGACAGCCAGAAGTCGGCATTGTCCGACAATTGGGGATCGTCAGGCAACGTGTTCTATATCTGTAACGCCATAGCTCCAATCTATCCGCTCTACGTGCGCAACGCAGACGGCACAATAAAGACAGAGAACGGCAGAAAGATATATGACGCCAACCAGACAAACCAGACACGTCCGTCGTTCGTGGGCAACGCTGTGCGCGACAACGAATATAACGTGAACAAATTATACCAGGACATCTTCACAGGCCAGTGGGCTGCGGTCATCACTCCCATCGAAGGTCTGAACCTCACGGCAAACCTCAGCGTAACGAACATCAGCAACCGCCGCAACTACTTGCAGAGCCCGTTCGGCAGCGCATCGGCTGACGACGGTGCAGTGTCTGTAAGTTCGTCACGCCTGTTCACAACCAACCAGCAGTATCTTGCAAACTACACACGCACGTTCGGCAAGCACGACGTGACAGTACTCGCCGGTTACGAGCAGTACAACTACAAGTCACAGGGTCTGAGCGGATACAACGACCACCTCTACAACCCGTATGTGGGCGAGCTCTCAAACGCTCTCGGCCTCTCAAAGAAGAACATTTCTTCATCAACAGACAACTACATGACAGAGGGTTTCCTCGGACGTGTACAGTATAACTACGACGACAAATACTTCGCAAGTGCTTCTTTCCGCCGCGACGCATCGTCTGTCTTCGCACCGGGACACCGCTGGGGTAACTTCGGCTCGTTCGGCGTGGCATGGCAGATGAACAAGGAAGACTTCATGAAGGACCTCACATGGATCAACCTCCTCAAGGTGAAGGCAAGCTACGGCGAGCAGGGTAACGACAACCTCTCAAGCGTTTCGTACATGTATCACGCCTATGCGGACATGTACTCGGCATCATACGACGAGGCTACCGGCTCGTACTCCGTAACCATGATTCAGAAAGGCAACGAGAACCTCACATGGGAGAAATCACGCGCCTGGAACTTCGGTGTTGACTTCGAACTCTTCAACAGCCGCCTCTCAGGTAGCATCGAATACTACACACGCAGCACATCAGACATGCTCTACTTCAAGGACCTCGCACTCTCTGCAGGCTCGACAGTGGCTTCTTATCCTGTCAACGTAGGTTCTATGCGCAACAACGGTATCGAGGTTCAGCTCAACGGCAACATCATCCGCAAGCGCAACCTCAACTGGGATGTGAACCTCAACTTCACACACAACAAGAACAAGATCACCGAACTCGACCCGGCTCTCGGCGAAGACGGTCTGAAATACAGCACAAGCATCCTGAAGGTCGGCGGAACAGTTTACCAGACTTACCTCTACAAGTATGCCGGCGTTGACAAGACTGACGGTAAGGCAACTTGGTTGAAGGAAGTTTATTACGACAAGGACGGCAATAAGGTTTCGTCAAAGAAAGACAAGGACTACAGCTACACCGAGATTGTGACTACAAAGGATGTCAGCGCAGCCACAAAATTCGACTGCGGCACAACACTGCCTGACCTCTACGGCGGCTTCGGCACAACAGTCAGCGCATACGGCTTCGACCTCTCGGCACAGTTCTCGTTCCAGCTCGGCGGCAAGATCTACGACGGCGGCTATCAGGCACTCATGCACAACGGTATCAGCGCTGGACAGGCTATGCACAAAGACCTGCTCGACGCATGGAGCCCAGAGAACCCGAACAGCGACATCCCACGCCTCAGCATAGCATCGACCGACGACCCGGGTATTGCATCACAGAGCCCGCAGGACCGCTTCCTCACAAGTTCGAACTATCTCTGTCTGAACAACCTCACTCTCGGCTACACACTGCCGAAGAAGCTCATCGCACCGCTCCAGCTCACCGGCGTACGCGTATATGTAGCAGGCGAGAACCTCTTCCTCCTCACTGCACGCAAGGGTCTCGACCCACGTTACAACTTCGGTATCGGCGGCATGACATCCGGCCAAGGCAAGGCTTCGGGCAGCTACACCGGCACACG
Source organism: Bacteroidales bacterium (assembly GCA_004555245.1). GTDB lineage: Bacteria > Bacteroidota > Bacteroidia > Bacteroidales > Bacteroidaceae > Prevotella. The sequence goes on along the minus strand of SFIS01000062.1, from coordinate 8,861 downwards.
TACTGTGACAGCTGGTATCAGCGTCAACTTCTAAATACAGGACGGAACGGGAAGAAGGGCGGCTGACGCCATTCGACCCGGACGGACCGAACAGAACAAGAACATAACAAAAAGTGAAACAAAACATGAAAATATATAAATTATTGACCGTGATGCTCGGAGGCATGATGCTTGCATCCTGCTCAGACATCGACAACCAGATTTTCGAGGGCGGTGCTCTGTCACAGGAGCAGCAGCAGGAAGTGATCTCAGCCATTCCGGAGAGAACAGAGGCGGCATTCAATGGCATCTTCTCATTCTTGGCAAACCCGTGCCAGAACTACGGCACACGTTTCTCAAGCGCACGTGCCGACGACTTCGGTTTCATCATGATGGCAATCTCGCAGGATCTTGAGGGTGCCGACATGACTGGTGCCGACAGTGGCTACAACTGGTTCTCTACAGCAAGTGAGTATTCTTCACGCGACGCTTCCTACGCTAACCCGTACATCCGCTACGTGACCCCTTACACTCTCATCGGTATGGCAAACGACCTTATCAAGACCATTCCTGCCGATACAGAGAACGAGAGCCTCATCAATATGCGTGCACAGTGCTACGCCATGCGTGCATTCGGATACCTCTCGCTCGCACCATATTTCCAGGGAAACTACGCCACATGCAAGGACAAGCCTTGTGTGCCTATCCTGAACGACTCGGTTGACGTGTCGAACAACCCGCGCGCAACGGTCGAGCAGGTATATTACACTATCGTCACTGACCTCACTGAGGCTATCAAGGTCCTCGACGAGAACCGTCTCTCGAAGGCATACGTCAACGTGAACGTGGCTTACGGCCTCCGCGCACGCGCTTATCTCAACATGGGCAAATGGGCTGAAGCTGCCGCCGACGCAGAGAAGGCTATGCAGGGATACACGCCTGCCGTGCCTAACGAGATTATGGCAAACGCTTTCTGCAACATCGAAGACCACAACTGGATATGGGGCATCACACTCACTGACGACCAGGTGAACTACATGCCATACGCTACCGGTCCTTCATGGATGTGCGCATTCTCAGGCGACAGCTACGGCGCAGCCTGCGGCACGACAGCCATGATCAACAAACTCCTCTGGAACAAGATTCCGGCAACCGACATACGCAAGGGATGGTGGCTCGACGAGAACCAGCACTCTGACAACTGGGCTAACCTCACATGGGGCAGCGCAAAAGGCGACGCCATCGCAAAATATGTCATCGACAACGTGAAGGTGGAGACCGATCCTTACACAAACATCAAGTTCGGCATGAAGTCTGGCATCGGCAGTACATTGAACAACAGCGACTGGCCTCTCATGCGTGTTGAGGAGATGATTCTCATACAGGCGGAGGGATATGCCATGAGCGGAAACGAGGCAAAGGCAAGGGAGATTCTCACTAACTTCGTGAAGAACTACCGTGACCCGAACTACACCATACCGTCGGCACGCACACTGCAGGACGAGATATGGTTCCAGCGTCGTGTAGAGCTCTGGGGCGAGGGCTTCGCTGTCAGCGACGCACGCCGCCTCGGCAAGAACATCGTGCGCTTCCACGGTGCAGGCACGACAAACTTCCCCGATGCCTTCACTTTCAACATCGCGGCTGACGACCCATTCCTCAACATGAGATTCTCACAGGCAGAGAAGGACAACAACATGGGCGTAATCGACAACGAAGGCGGCGAGCAGCCGGTGGCAGGGCAGAACCCGAACCTGCGCGACGGTGTGACAGACTAATAGCAGTTGGCTTCTATAACAAACATTTTCAAACATAGCATAAACAATATGAAACTCAATAAACTATTCTTGCTCGCAGGCATTGCAACACTCGGATTTGCAATGAGTGCTTGTAGCGACGACGACGACTACACACCGGGAGCACCGGTAAGTGGAGACTGCCCAGCACTCTCTTTCGTCGCTGAGGAAACCGGCAAGTCGGTAGAACTTGACCCTGCAGACCCGACTGAGGTTACATTCACCGTCACACGCGAAAAAGGTGACGCTGCCGCTTCGTACAAACTGACACAGCTGTCAAACACTGACGGTATCTTTGAAGTTCCTGCAACAGTGGAGTTCGCCGCCGGGGAGAAGGAAGCTACGGTAAAGGCTACTTTCAACAAGGCTGATGTCGGAAAGACATACGCTCTGGAAGTGGCTCTCGACGACGAGGTGATTAATCCTTACAAGGCTGCGACGAAAAAGACGTTCACATACAAGTTCGTGCGCGTGAAGTGGAACAGCCTCGGAAAGGGACAGTGGATAAACACATTCCTCTACGGAACGTTCTGGGCGGAAGTGGAGATTCAACAGCGCGACGACAAACCGGCAATGTTCCGCGTAGAGAATATCTATACTGACGATTTCGTCTCTTCTGCCGGCGCTGCACCTTCAGGCTACCAGCCATGGTATGTCTTCAGCGTCACTAAAACAGGAAACGTGGTCTGGGACGAATGGTTCAGCATCAACACCATACACCCCTCGTACGGCGCTGAGGTGAAATGCTACCTCCCGTCTGCTCTGAACGCAAGCTTCGCAGGAGATGACGCACAAAGCAAGTGCTACACGGACAAAGAGGGCAACATCCTCTACTTCAACCTTATGCCTTACACCTATATGGACGGTATAGGCGGATGGGGACTGCAGCAGTATCTTGTTGCATTCCCTGGATTCGACCTCGCAGGTAAATTAGGTATTTAAGAACAAACAAACAGAGCGGAGACCGTCCTCTCTGTAAGATAAACAATGAGGGATGGCATCAGCGTGCCATCCCTCTTGTCTTATTCTGAAACTATAATATTACAAGATTATGAGAAAATGCTTTTTTCTTCTTTGTGCCGCTCTCTTACCGGCATTGGCAGCAACGGCAAAGGGCATCAGCGAGACTGAGGCAAGACAAATAGCGGCTGAATTCCTGAACGGGAAACGGAAAATAAAGACGGAAATGGTGCTGTGCAATCCTTTTGCCGTCACACGAACGGCAGAAAGAGAAACGGCAGAGCCGGCATTCTACATTTACAACTCTGCCGACGGGAAAGGATATGCCATAGTGTCGGCAGAGGACAGACTGCCTGCCATCGTCGGCTACTCGACAGCAGGGCATATCGAAGGCAGCATGATGCCTGACGCCATGAGATTATTCCTCGATTCGTATGCAGAATACGTAGAGGACGTCAGAACCGGAAAGAAGGATGCGCAATACAACACCCCACTTGCAACGTCAGCACGACCGGAACGCGTGGAACCCCTGGTGAAGACAGAATGGAACCAGCCGGCTCCCTATAACAAATACTGCCCCGACAACTGCCCGGCCGGATGTATCGCGGTGGCGATGGCACAGGTGATGAAATATCACGAGTGGCCGAAGACGGGTACTGGCTCATCATTCACAACATACAACGGAAAGGCTCTGGAAGTAGATTTCTCGCAAAGCGAATACAGGTGGGAAGCGATGAAAAACACTACAACAGAACTGAACAACGACGAAGCGGCGGCGGAGGCAGTAGCAAAACTGATATACGACTGCGGCATAGGTGCGAAAATGACATACGGACCTAATGGCAGCGGTGCGTATGACGTTGATGAGGCATACGCAATGATGAACTATTTCGGCTACAAGAACTCGACGATCTCTATGGACAAGCCTGAATTCTATGCGACAAAAGACGAATGGACAGAAAAGATTCTGGGAGAGATAGCGGCTGGGAAACCTGTACTGTTCAGCGGCGCATCACCGTCTGGAGGCGGAGGTGACGCTGCGGGACACGCCTTCGTGCTCTCGGGATACGAGACAAACATGGTGCATGTCAACTGGGGATGGGGTGGCGAGGCCAACGGATTCTTCGACCTCTTCAGACTTGACCCCGGAGCATACGCTTTCACAGAAAATCAAACTGCCATCTGTGGCATCGTGCCGAACAGGGACGGCATCGACAGCGAATATATACCGGTTCCTTTCATGGCTCCTATGACAACAGAAACGAAGGAAGTGAATCTTGGAACATCGTTTACAATCAGCATGAAGAGTATCGGGAACTACAATCCTACTAATGCAAAATGGCAGTACGGTATTGGGCTGTACAAGACTGACGGTACTTTTATTGAAAAGATACAAAAGATGAATACCTCAGTGACTCTTAAAGCGTTCTATAAAACCGATATCAATGATTTCATCTGCACAATTCCGGCGGCAACGGAAAACGGAGAATACATCATCAGGATGTTCTTCAAAAGCAACGGCAACTTTATAGAACCGAGAGTCGAGGGCGGAGCGATGAACAACTATCTGCGCGCCGTAGTGGCTGACGGGAAGGTGAAGATTGACAAAGAGCCTACTGTAACTGCAATCGGAAACGTCAAGGCTGACGGCAACGCCGCTATGACGGAATACTATTCCGTCTCCGGACAGCGCATCGATTCGCCCTCGTCACGCAGAATCGTCATCGTGAAGCAGGGAAACAAAGTGCGCAAGATGATTGCCAGATAATCATCCCTTCATCTGGCAACCTCATTGTTTTGACTATAACATCAGTGTTTTTTTGATGACAACAGAGACAACGGGGACAACATTCTCTATGGTAGAGAGGATGTTGTCCCTGTTGTAATGTCACCTCGTGACATCTGTTCATTATCCCTTGTTGTCAATGTTGTCTCTGTTGTCGTGAAAGAATATTGTCGTAAAAAATATTGTCGTAAAGAATCATTAAGGTTGTCGCTACGGTCAGCGTACAACAATGAAAGGTACAGCTCTTTCACAAGGCTGCACCTTCATTCGTTATATTCATCCTATTACATCCGGGAGTGTCAGTGTGTCTTCTTCACTTCGTGTATGACAGTGCCGGTGTTGTCAATCATATACAGGGCAAGGGTGTCTTTGGTGACGCTGATGACCGAGAAGCCCGGAGCGGGAGAGCAGAAAACCGTGCCTGTCGTGGGCTTCACCTTGCGTGCGAGAGAGGCAGAAGAGTTGACAACATAGTCTATCGCGTCGCCCGGCATCCTGATGTGCTGGAAGTTGTGGATATGGCCGCAGGCATAGACGGACACATTGGGATGGCGGCGGAGAATGGGCAGAAGACGCTGCTGCATGTCGGTGCGCTCGGTGTCTGACTTGCTCGTCTGGGCATAGACAGGATGATGGCCTACTACAACAACCCAATCCTCGGTGGCTGCGGTGAGCGTGGAATCAAGCCATGCCAGTTGTGCCTCGTAATCCTGATGCACGGCATCGGGATACACGGCGGTGTCGGTACGGTAGCGGCTGATGATGGGTGTGGTGTCGATAAACACGACACGAAGTGAGGCCTTTGAATCATCGTCTGTGAAACTGCGGGAGAAATAACGGCTGCCTGACATCCAACGGCGGCTGACCTTAGAATAGTCCAGGAAGGCCTGCGTATTGCCGCGGTATTCGTGGTTGCCAAGGACAGGAAACCAGTCAATCATCAACTCCGGATGGTCGTAGATGCTCTCGAAGTTCGTCATCCACAACGGGTCGGACGTGGAGGCTACACCGTTGAAATGATGTATGTCGCCTGCTGCAACGACACACTCCGGACCGATGACTTCTGCCATCTCGCCCATCAGACGGGCGATGGGACGCTGCTCGTAATAACCGTTGCGGCCGAGGTCGTTTGCCATGAAAACACTGATGTCGCCTTTCAGATTCTCCCATTGGGCGGCAGTCTGGGCACGGGATGACATCGCGAAAAGCAGTGCGAGGGCTGTTGTGGCGACGAGGGCTGTCAGGCTGCGGCGAAGGGTATGATTATATACTGTCTGATTGTTCATGTCTTTTACTGCGTTTATGTTGTCTGATTAGAGGTTGATCTTGAAGCCGGCGGTAACCTTCACGCCATAGTATTCAACCTGCATCGTCCTGTCTTTCTGACCCTGATAGTAGCGTAGTGGCTGGTTGAGAAGGTTGTTCGCCTCGGCGAAGAATGTGAAGCGTGTGCGCTTGCCCCATGTATAAGAGGCGTTGAGGTCGAGATAGTTTACCTTGTCATAGTAGCGGTCGAGCTCACGGCTGCCCGTGTTCATCATATCGACGAAGCTGGAAGCGAAGTTGTACGAGAGGCGGATGTTGATGCCGTTCTTCTCGAAATAGAGAGAAGCGTTGGCGGTGTGCTCCGGAGAACCAGCCATCTTGACGTCGTCACCTTCCTGGATTCCGAGACGCGGGTTGTAGTTGCGCGTCGTGGAATGGGTGTAGGTGTAGTTGCCGTAGAAACCGAGGCAACGGAGAGAAGGAGTGATGAAAGAGAAGTCGCGCTGGTAGGCAGCTTCGACACCGAACACACGGGCATCGTAGGCATTCATGTTCTGGGTAACCTCAAACTCATCGTTGTTGCCGGCAAGACCAAGCTCTGAACCGAGATAATAGCCGAGAGTCTCCACGTTGACGTTCTTGACATCCTTGTAGAACAGACCGAGGCTGACAAGACCTACACTCTCGAAATAGTAGTCGGCAGAGAGGTCGAAGTTCCAGGATGTTGTAGGCTGGATGTTAGGATCGCCGATGGTGGCCTCCTGGTCGGCAAGGTTGAAGCTCTTGTTGGCAACGAGTGCGGAATACTTCGGACGGGAGAGGGCTTTTGTAACCGAAGCGCGCAGGTTGGCATCGTCATTGAAACGGTATTTCAGCAAGAGACTGGGGAGGAGATTGGTGTAGGAGTTGGTGAACTCGCCGGTAGGAGTGAGAGATTCTTTCTCGTCCTCGTCCATCACATAGTTGACACCACTTGTCTTGAGGTGGGTGTTCTCTATGCGGAGACCAAGAGACGCATCAAGTCGTTCGCCGAGACGCTGGTCGAAACGAATATAGCCGGCATGAATCTGCTCGGTGGCTTTATAGTTGCCTGCCTCTTCTTCATAAACCTCGCTGCCGTCGGCACGGTCGAAGTCCAGACCGCCCATATATTCCTTTGAAACGAACGATGTTCCGATGGGATATTGGCTGCCGGGCATGAAGCCGCTGCGAATCTGGCTGACGGTGTGCGACTGCCAGTCGCTGATGTACTTGTCGGCCGCATCGGTATAGTCATAGTATGCGGTGTTGCGCTCTTTGTCCTTCAACGTGTATTTGTATCCGAACTTGAGGGTGTTGGAATAAAGTCCTTTCATCAGAGGAAGCGTGAAGTTGATGCGCTCTTTCCACTCGTTCTCCTTTATCGACTGGTCGGAATTGCAGAACTCGTCTATCTTCCATTTCGCCTCAGAGAATGCAGGGATGGCGAGTGTGGAATAGGGCTGGCGGTCGCCTGCATCAACGAAAGAGGCTCCGAAATCCAATGCGTCGCTGCCTTTCAGCTTCAGAGCGATGTAACGCTCGTTGGGACGGTCTTCCGTGGCGCGCGAATAGCTTGACGCCCAGTCTATCTTAAGATTGCCAAGCTGATGCTCGCCGTCGAGGGTGAAGTCCATCGTCTGCTGGCGTTCAAGACGAGCCGACTTGGTGTCGTCGCTGCCGGCCTTAGTCTGGATGACTACGCTCTGGTCTTCTGCTGAAGAGTTAAGCTTCTTGTAGCTGATGCGGTAGCGGTTCTCCCAGTCGCTGCGGAGGTTGTAGATGCCCTTGAAAGATATCTTGTGGAGAGGGTTGAACTTATAGTCCAAAGAAAGAGAATAGCTCTGGCGCTCGCGCGTCACATAATACTGGCGGACCTGAGCCTCCTTCAGCTGTATCTCGCCCTTCTTCTCGACATATTCAAACTCCGTGTTGTCTGAACCGCCCGGAGCATACTGATATGATGCGCTGGCCATGACACCGAGCTTGCCGTTGAAGAAACGCTCGCCCCACGTACCACCAATGTTCCACTGCGGCTTCTCGCTGATCCATGTGTAGCCCGTAGAACCCATGAAGTTGAGGATGCGGCGAGAAGGAGAGTTCTTCGTTACAAGATTGATGCCGCCGCCGATGGCATCGCCGTCCATATCGGCCGTGACAACCTTGTTAACCTCGATTGTCTGTATCATGTCGGCAGGGATGAGGTCGAGCTGAACGTTACGGGTGTCGCCCTCGGCTGAAGGAAGACGGTTGCCGTTGACAGTAACGGAAGTGAGGTCGGCACTTGTGCCGCGAACCTGGCCGAAACGTGCCTCGCCCTGGTCGTACTGGACATTAATGCCGTTGATGCGCTTCAGAGCGTCGCCGATGTTTGAATCAGGGAACTTGCCGACCTGATCGGCGGAGACTACGTTAGTGACTCCCATGCTGTTCTTCTGCATCTGCATAGCACGGCGCTGGCCTGCAAATGCGCCTTCTACCTGAACCTCCTGAAGCTCTACGCCCTCGTTCATCACAAAGTTGGTCTCGATGACACGGCTCTTGGTCACTGTTATCTTCTTTGTTATCGGAGAATAGCCAACGTATGAGATACGGAGGGTGTAGGTTCCAGGCTTCAGATTGGGAAGCGTGTAATAACCGTTAATATCACTTGTAACACCTGTGTGCAAATCTTCAACATATACGGTCGCGCCGGGCAACGTGTGGCTCTCGTTGTCGGTTATGCGCCCGGTCAATATGCCGAAACTGTTCTCTTCTGGCAACACTTCTGCTGTTGCACCCATTGTAAAAGCGGATAACAATACCGCTAAAATGCTACGTCTGATTTTCTTCATATATGTTATATAATAAGTAGATGTACGGGGTTATGATTTCGGGTGCAAAATTACATGGATGGTTTTACAACTTTATTACAGGAACGTTAAGATTATTTGGCGTCGATGTTACATTTATATTATCCCAAGTTTGATACCCGACAACTATTTTCAACAATTTTTAGGGGTATTCGTAGGGCTAACTGTCTGTTTTTCAGCAACAGCATCCTGAAAAATCGAATT
>SFIS01000132.1 GCA_004555245.1 Bacteroidales bacterium | reverse complement strand
CATCGGCATACAGATCAGCCAGCGTGCCTATAACCAGCTGGAGCTGTTCGTCAGCACCTTCCCCGGCAACTGCTATGCCCTGAACAAGGACTACGACCGTTTCCTCACCCTTAGTGATGCCGCCAGCTGTCTTATGTACAAAGAGAAACTTCCCAAGAGCGAGGACACACCGCTGAAAGTCTATTACACCGACCGCCAGGGTGTACCTGTAGCCATAGACATCTCTGGCAAGGAAGGCAAGAAGAAACTAACCGATAATAGTAATTTCTTTTGTCTGGGTCCAAGCGGCAGTGGCAAGTCCTTCCACATGAACAGTGTGGTGCGTCAGCTCTGGGAGCAAGGCACTGATGTTGTGATGGTAGATACCGGCAACTCCTATGAAGGGCTCTGTGAGTATGTCGGTGGCAAGTATATCAGCTATACTGAGGAACATCCTATTACCATGAACCCCTTCCGCATCCAGCGTGAGGAGCTGAATGTGGAAAAGACCGACTTCCTGAAGAACCTTATTATGCTGATATGGAAAGGGAATGCCGCCATACCCACCAAGATTGAGGAACTGCTCATCGAGCAGGTCATCAAGGAATATTACGAGGCCTACTTTGATGGCTTCAAGGGCTATAGCAATACTCAACTGGATGCCCTGCACAAGAAGTTCCTGATTGAGACGGCCAGAGAGCGCAAGCCTACGGATACCAACAAGGAGGTAGAGGAACGCATTTGGCAAAAGATCCGGGAGATGGAAGACCGAAGAAAAGCACTCGTTATTGATGAACTGTCATTCAACAGCTTCTTCGAGTACAGCACAGAGCGTATTCCCTACATCTGCAGCGAGAACAAGATTACCGGCATTGACATCTCGTCTTACAACTACTCCTTGTCGGAGTTCTATCGTGGTGGAACCTACGAGCGTACGTTGAATGAGAATATCGACTCGTCGCTGTTCGATGAGACCTTCATCGTCTTCGAGATTGACACCATCAAAGATAACAAGACCTTGTTCCCATTGGTGACGCTCATCATCATGGACGTGTTCATCCAGAAGATGCGCATGAAGAAGAACCGTAAAGTGCTGGTTATAGAAGAAGCGTGGAAAGCCGTCGCCTCCCCAATGATGGCAGAGTATATTAAGTACCTCTACAAGACCGCCCGAAAGTTTTGGGCAATGGTGGGTGTCGTCACCCAGGAGTTGCAAGACATCATAGGCAGTCCCATTGTCAAGGAAGCCATCATCAACAACTCCGATGTGACCATCCTGCTCGACCAGGGCAAGTTCAAGGAACGCTTTGATGACATCAAGGCTGTCCTTGGCCTTACCGATGTAGAGTGCCGGAAAATCTTCACCATCAACAGATTGGAGAACACCGAAGGTCGCAGTTTCTTCCGTGAAGTCTTTATCCGCCGTGGTCTCGCCAGCGATGTCTATGGTGTGGAGGAACCACGGGAGTGCTATATGACTTACACCACCGAGCGTGCCGAGAAGGAGGCATTGAAGCTCTACAAAACCGAGCTCAAATGCAGCCATCAGCAAGCCATCGAAGCCTACTGCAGAGACTGGGATGCCAGCGGTATCAGCAAGTCACTGGACTTTGCACAAAAAGTCAACGCAGCCGGCCACGCATTGAATTTGAAACGAGAACAACAGTAACAACCATATCCCCAAAGACAAATGAGACATCTTGTGGCCATACTCACCATCCTCTGTGCCTTGACAGTGATGACTGCCAGGGCGCAGTATGCCAGTATCAATGTGGATTACAAAACCATGGAAGCCATGTCCGAGGCGTTCACTACGGAGGCTGCCATGGAAGCCCTTCACAACGAGAACCTGCAGAAGATCTATGACAGTTACAAGGCTGCCGAGGTGGCCAGTGCCGGCATCTTCTCTTCCAAGTATCTTGACCGAAAGGCACTCACCGACCTCAATCTTTGGGACGATAAGAAAGAGAACTATTACTACACCCGCATCTACAACATCGTCACCAGGCGCATCATCCCCAAAACCATCACTTGTGCTCAGATGATGGTGGAAGACCCTGCCACCGCTATCTACTGGGGCAGCTATCTGTTGAAGACCACGGAAGATGTCAAGTCGCTCTGCCAGCAGTTTGAGAGTGTGGTCACCAACAGCACCCTCAGTTTTCAGGACATAGCCTTCCTGCAGATTGTGGATGACCTGAAAGCTATCTTCAATCTTTCAAACCTCGGTGGTATCGACTGGAAGAACATGTTCGAGCACCTTGCCGATGACATTGAAGGCAGTTTCACCAAGGAAAACCTGGAGAAAGACCTCGACAACCTGATTGGCAAAGGTGTCGGACTGGCAGGTGCCGGCTATGCCGGTGGCGTTGACGGACTGCTCAAAGGCACCAGCTTTGGAGGTACGTTCCAGCAGAAGATGGGCAGTATCTTAACGCTGATAGACAATGCCAGCGGTATGTATGCCGACTTCAAGAACCTCTCCACACAGCAGGTGCTCACCCGTCTCGTCGGCGAGGACAAGGTCAATAACCTGTTCGACATCAGCGACTACAACCTCACCAAATGGATTGACGACTATGCCAAGGCC
>SFIS01000131.1 GCA_004555245.1 Bacteroidales bacterium | reverse complement strand
TACATTTGCTATTGCTTTGAGAAAAACATTTTCCATGATGCAAAGATAATCATAATTTCATAAACTAACTATAATCCCCACTGATTTTCTACTGAGCCACAACCTCACCGAGGAGGATATCGACAAGGCACTCATCCCGATGCTCGAGACCCGTTTCGCCCTTGGCGAGTTTGAGAAGGAAGCCTGCCCTTGGAACATCGGCGTCCCCGCACTTGAGACAGCCGAACACCAGGCTATGGCGCTGAAGGCTGCGCGGGAGAGCATCGTGCTCATGAAGAATACTCCGGCCGGCTCTGCCCAAACCCCGCTTCTTCCTATAACTCCCGACAAGAAGATTGCCCTCATAGGCCCTTACGCCAATGCCATCATGCTCGGCGACTATTCCGGCACACCTACCCACACCACCACCCCCTTCGAGGCGTTTGCCGAGGCTATGCACTTCACCCTACCAAAGAACGAGACCCGGAGCTGCAACATCCCTGCCGTACCTTTCGACGAGGCTGTAGTCTCAAAACGCGGTGCATCGAGCAACGACAAGGGTGCCGGCAACCTTGAGAACACCGCCCCCGGCGACATCTTCAAGTACGAGAATGTATGGTTCGGCGAGAACGGCTGCACCAACTTCGAGATGCTCTGCGGTTCTAAGAGTTCAGGCTTGGGACAGGTGAGCTTCTGCCTTGACTCGAAGGATGCCGAACCGTTCCTCACCGTCAGCAATAAGGACACCGGCAATTGGACAAAATGGGAGTCGGTGACGGCTGCCATCGACCCCTCTGTCGTAAGGGGGAAGCACGACCTCTACATCAAGTTCTCCGGAACAAACTCCTACTGCGGCAACTACAAGTCGTTCACATTCTCCAACCCTGCGACACCTGTCGAGGAACCTGTCCCCGCCCTTGAGACAACAGGTCCACTCTACCTCTACTCTCCTTCGCAGAGCGTCAACGACCGTTTCACGGACGAGCAGATACAGCGTGCCACAGACGTTGCTAAGCGTGCCGATGTGGTTATCTTCCTGACAGGCACAAACTACGAGAAGCCGGACGACCACCACACAGGTACAGAGGGGCACGACCGCTGGATTCTTTCCATGCCAGGCAACCAGGAGGCAATGCTCAAAGCTCTCTATGAGGCAAACAAAAACACTGTCCTCATACTCGAGACCGGCTCGTCTATGGACATCAAATGGGCAAAAGACAACGTGCCCGCCATAATTGAGGCATGGTACGGCGGACAGGCGCAGGGGCAGGCTATCTGCGATGTTGTCTTCGGCACTGTCAACCCGTCGGGCAAGCTCACCTCTACATGGTACAACAGCATTGACGAACTCCCTCTCAGGTCTGACGAGCAGGGAGAGCCGCAGGTTTTCAAACGCGACAACCACGGCATGCTCTTCTACGACATCGACACATGGGGCTACACCTATATGTACTACGGCAAGGCCAAGCACGGCCGTCAGGCACAGACACCACAGTTCCCGTTCGGCTACGGGCTGTCATACACCACCTTTGAATACAGCGACCTCGCCGCTCCTGCAAGCATCGGCACCGGCGGCATTGCCAACGTCACGGCAACCATAAAGAACACCGGCAGCCGTGACGGCGCGGATGTTGTCCAGCTCTATGCCAACTGGAACGGCGCAGGCGAGAACGGCAAGAAGAACAAGAAACTCATCGGTTTCGAACGCGTAGAGCTGAAAGCCGGAGAGAGCAAGACCATCACCATGCCTGTGAAATATGAGCAGTTCTCGTACTTCGACACCGCCACACACCAGTATAAGGTAGAGGCGGCTGACGTCACCCTCGAACTTGCGGCTTCTTCTGCCGATGTGCGCAAGACAGCAACGCTCCGCACCGCTGCCGGAGTGGCAAAGGAGACCTACCTCTCCGACCCTTCTACAGAGATCGTCAGCGTTCCTACATCCAGACATCTGATCAAGACCGACCACATCTACAGCGTCATGGGTGCATACATCTGCGAAGCGAAGGACTACGATTCTCTCCCCACCGGCATCTACGTTCTGAACGGTGTTAAATACATAAAGAAATAAGTTTCTCACTGATTCCTTTATTCTAATACACGCAAAAAAGAAAGGCCTGTTCCTCCTTTTTTGCGTGTTTGTGTTTTTGTGGTTTCTGCAATCCCGGTCGAGAAGCCGCTTCGCAAGGGAAATCCCAGTGTCGGCTGGAAAACAAAAAAAGCAAACGGGATGAATTTGTAGTAGTAAAACCAGGAGCAGGAGGTTGGGTGTATCCCCAATTGGGGCTGGGAGACGTTCACTCAAAAAAAAACGAATATATGCCTTCTTTCTTTTACTTTGCAAGGTTGACTATCTTGGGTTCCAGGACACTCGTAACGGCTGTGAAAGTGGACTGAAACGGTGTTTAGAAATGTTAATTCCAACTTTACTGCCGTTGCGGAAATTCCGGAAATAAAAAGAAGGTCGTCATGACACATCACGGGGATGGGCATGACGACCTTTTTCTTTTATGTCGTTACTGCGAGATGGGGTGCGCACTTACGTTTATGACACCTTGTTGAGCTTCTTTAAGCATAATGATGAGCATTGCTTGTGTTTTGGAGCAGATAGCTATTACTGTTTTGCGTAATTATCTTCAAAACATACTTTTTATAATATGGTATTCTCCACCACCTCGCCGTCGAAGAGGTTGATGATGCGGTTGGCGTAGGCAGCATCGTGCTGGCTGTGGGTAACCATCACGATGGTTGTGCCCTCGGCATTGAGCTGTGAGAGCAGTTCCATGATTTCGAGACCATTCTTTGAGTCGAGGTTACCTGTTGGCTCATCGGCAAGAATCAGTTTTGGTTTGCCCACCACGGCACGGGCAATGGCTACACGCTGCTGCTGACCACCAGAGAGTTGCTGAGGATAGTGGGTAGCACGCTGAGAGAGGTTGACCTTACGAAGGATTTCCAGCACTCGCTGCTTGCGCTCTGCCTTTGG
>SFIS01000061.1 GCA_004555245.1 Bacteroidales bacterium | reverse complement strand
ACTCTTCCGAGCCAATCTTAGAGGGGTAGCTGACAAGAAATTCTTCCTCTTCCGTATTTCCAAATTATATGCCTATCCCCACTAAATTTCTACTGACCCATAATACACCCAATTTTATGAACCGTATCATTTCTTGCTTGTTTATTCTTTTCATCTCTTTCGCTGCCGCAGATGCACAAACGCTGAAGAGAGTGTATGACGAAAACGCAGATGCTATGGCACAAATTGACAGTGCGCTGGTTGAAGCCTCGAGGTCTCACCGCTACGTAATCTGTCAGGTAGGCGGCAACTGGTGTAAGTGGTGTCTCCGTTTTGCCGATTTTATTTCTACAGACAGTGAGATTTCTGAGTTCATCGAAAGAAATTATGTTTATCTGCATATCAACTCGTCTTCACGCCGTGGAGAGAATAACAATGTCTCCGCTGTCAGACGTCTCGGCAATCCTGTGCGTTTTGGTTTGCCAGTCATTGTTGTGCTTGATGCGCATGGCAATATCTTGCACACACAGGACAGCAGTTACCTTGAGGATGGTGAGGGTTATGACAAGGCTAAAGTTATGCGATTCCTAAAGAACTGGACGCCAGATGCTGTTGAGGGCGCTTGTGTCCGGCGGTAGTCTGTTTTTCTTCACTCTTTCTTTTATTTTTGAGTATTTTGCATAAAGGTTAATTATGAATACTTTGTCGAAATCTTCCCGTAGTATGTATTGTATGTCAACCTCCTTTAAATCCAGGATTTGTATGTTTAATTATGTAAGAATGCGTATCTTCCTTCTTCTCTTTGTCTCTTTATCCTCGCTTCACGTCATTGCATCAGCCGATGATGTGTCAAAGCATGGAAAGAGCATTGTCATACTACACGAGAATGATGTTCACTGCAATATAGACGGCTATTCTGTGCTTTCTGGTTTGCGCAATGCCGTTAGCGATACAGCTTATGTCGCCATAACGTCGAGCGGAGATTTCCTTCAAGGCGGTGTGGCTGGTGCATTGGAACGCGGCAGATACATCCGAGATGTTATGCTGAAGATGAACTATGATGCCGTAGGGCTTGGAAACCATGAGTTCGACTATGACATGTTTCGTCTCTTGGAGCTTGTTGAAGGTCCGGAGATTCCTGTCACCTGCCTTAACCTTGTTGATTGTGCGACGCAACAACCGTTCTTCAGCCGATTCATCATGCGCTGCTACGGCACGAAGAGAGTTGCTTTTGTCGGCGTTGTCACCCCTACGACGCTGCTCACAGAGAGCAGTGCTTTCATCACGAAGGACAACAGACAGATATATCATCTTTGTGAGAAATCGTTCTTCTCGGATGTTCAGTCAACTGTTGATGCAGCAAGACTTGCCGGAGCGGATTATGTCGTGTTGCTCTCACATCTCGGCGAGGATAAGAATGTCATGAACATCGATTCTCATAATGTCATTGCAGCTACCCGTGGGATAGACGTCGTTCTTGACGGACACACGCATTCGGAGGTGAGAGACACTTATGTTCTTAATGCTGATAGCGTGAAAGTCCCTATCTCGCAGACCGGGACAAAGTTCCGTAACATCGGCAAGGTGGTGATTCAGAGTGACGGAACCATCACTACAGAGCTCATACCATGTTCGTCAATATCATTCCGTGACCCTGTCGTGAAGGCTGTAACGGACAGTGTCAAAGCCGAGATGGAACGTGTGGTAAATACAAAGATTGGTTATTCTCCCTTCGACCTTAACATCCTTGATGATGAGAAACGTCAGGCAGTTAGATTTATGGAGACGAATGCCGGCGACATCGTGGCAGATGCCTTCCGTTATGTGGCGCAGGCTGATATTGCTCTTACTAACGGCGGCGGACTTCGTACGTCTGTCAAGGCAGGGGAGCTGACGCATGGCAGTGTGCTCGACCTTCTTCCTTACGACAACCAACTGTGTACTATCCCTTTGAAAGGGTCGGAGATATATGACATTCTCAATACCTGTTGTGCCATGTCGCCTGTAGAATCAGGCGATTTCCCGCAGGTGTCAGGTCTCCGTTTCACTCTCAGGCAGGGTGGTGTAAAGCCTTGTGTCAGCGATGTCATGGTGCTGGATGCCGAGACGGGCGACTATCTTCCGTTGGTGCAAGATGCGGTATATAAGGTTGCAACAATCAACTATTGCATCAGCGGAGGCGGCTTTGCCTCACTCTTGCGTGGCAGGACAGACTATGAGACGCTGCCTTTCCTCTACAGTGATGCTCTTGTGAAATACGTAACTGAAGCTCTCGGCGGAAACATTCCCGAGCGATATGCAAAACCGGAGGGGCGTATCACCATCATGAGATAAGCTGTTTTGCCGTTCAGTGTGCAGCTCTGTGTGAGACAAGTTTTTTTGTTTGTTATGCGGAGAATGATATAATGAAAATCGAATGAAATAGAAAATTATGCAGGCGTTTTACACAGTATTGTTATTGATAGGCTCGAATTGTTTCATGACGCTGGCCTGGTACGGGCATCTACGTCTTCAGGAGATGCGCATCACCACCTCGTGGCCTCTGATTGCCATCATTGTCATGTCCTGGGCGATAGCATTTTTTGAGTATTGTCTCATGGTTCCAGCCAACCGTATCGGGTTTGAGGGCAATGGCGGTCCATTCTCTCTCATACAGCTTAAAGTGATTCAGGAGGTTGTGTCTTTGATTGTATTCACTGTCGTGGCAGGCGTTATTTTTCAGGGACAGAGCCTTCATTGGAATCATATAGTGTCTTTCCTCTGTCTCGTTGCAGCTGTCTATTTCGCTTTCATGAAATAGTCTGTAGCCTTTTTCATACGTCGCCATGCCCGCAGCCATTCTGTGAAGGATGGCCGGCAGTCAATCAAGACATGCTTTCTCCTAAGGCGTATGCCTGCTTCAGAGCGTCAGTGTTGCGTATGTCTCCTTTTTCTTTCATTCCCCTGACGAGTATATGTCCTGCATCCTCTATGTTGAAATATCCGATGCATAGTTTGTATTCTGCCAAGGCGGCATCGAAAAGAGTGGGCAAAGAAGAAGCCCCGACAAGCAGCAGGGCAGCCTTCGAGATTTTGAACGTGTCGCGTATCGGGTTGTGGCATCTGTCGATGATGGCTTTCAGCTGTGCGCTGATGCTGTAGAAATACATCGGTGATGCTATTACCAGCATGTCGGCGCACTTCATTCTTTCATATATGCCTTGCATGTCATCGTGCTGTACACACTCCATCTTTTCGTTTGCGAAGCATCGGTTGCATCCCATGCATGGGCTGACGTTGACGTCGCCTACGGAGATAGTATCGATATTGTGTCCTTTTGATGATGCGCCGTCGGCAAAAGCTTTAGCAAGCATGTCAGTGTTGCCGTTCTTGCGCGGGCTTCCTGTCAGAATCAGAATGTTCATTGTTTTCAATTGTAAAGTGTTTCCGGTTGTCGTGTGTCACGAATCCTAATACTCTTTTTTAGCGCATGTTTTCATGCTGCGTCAATGCTATGCCTGCGAAAGCAGGCATTTTTTTTGTGCATTTTTTCCGACACTAAAGAGCGTTTTATTCTATTCTGAAGTTGTATTCCTTTGCGTATTCTCTTAGAATTGTTAGGCGTAAGGTTTTCTCCGTCAGGTTATACAGAGCCGACCATTGTGTCTGCGAGGTGAGTTCTTCTGTGGGCGGTTGCGAAACCTTCTCGAGCAGTTGCATAGCCTCGTCTTCTTTCATCACATGTTTTTTCTCGTCGAGTGTCTTTCTCAGGTTTTCATATCTGTCTTTTCCGTGGCTCGACCCCCATCCGTCTGTTGTTCCTGTCATGCTTGGTGCTACATAGAAGTTCGACACGCAGCGTAGCGAGTCGTCAGCCGTAAAGACCTCCATCACTTTCGGTTCCGTTCTGTCTTTGTCGAATGTATATTCCACGATGGCATAATCACCTGTAGCGTCAGCCATGAAGAAGTGGTAGTTGCTATGTCCGTTTCCTCTCATGTCCATGTCATAGTTTTTCAGCATCTCTATCGCCTCTCTCACAGTCGAGGCCTTGTCGAGCAACATGCGTATTGCCACTGTAGTCCCTATGCGTTGTTTTCCAGTCTGTTGGTTTGTCTGTTTCTCGTTTAGCGCGAGCACGCCGATAGCGAATCCGTCTTCGTTGATTCCGTCGAGAGCAGCGTAAGGCAGAGCCATAAGCATTGAAAGGTCAGTCTTTCCGTCGTTGTAGAATCCCTGTCCGAATCCGAGGTTCAGTCCGTCAACCATCGATATTGATTTCTTTCCGCCTTCAGGTGCAGTACGCACGAGAATGGCAGATGTTGGCAGATAGCTTTTGTTGTCAGGAGTGAAATGTCTGAAGTCGTAGTTTCGTCCCATCAGGAATCCTTTCCCTTCTGCCTCTTGGGCGGCGAATGCGCTGCATCCCGCTCCGTATTTGACTTCAGGTTTCTCGGCGGGCAAGTTGTCGAAGAGCAGCGAAGCTATATGTCTGAAGAGTCCGCTCTGCTCCGTTATTCCGGGTTGCATCACGCTGTCGAGCATATAGTCTTGGTTGTAGTCTATTTCGTACAGCCGTCCATTTCCGTCGAGGTCTTTCATCGAATGTATCATTTCCAGTTTTCCTGCATCTGTGATGCACGATGCCTTGTTTTCTGTCGAAGCAGATGTGCCACTGGCGCATGATGCTGCTGCCGTCGCCATTGCCATAGCCATGGCAACCGGCATGTTCTTCTGAAGATTTTTCATAGGTCTTTTTTTTGATGGAATCTATTTGTCAACTACAGCATGTCAAGCCACTTGTCCCTGTCTTTCAGCACGGGGAATTTCTTTCTGAAAGAGTTCAGCTCCTCCATGTCTATGTCTGCCGTTATTGTCATTTCCTTTCCTGTTTCGCACGTTTCCATGATGCGTCCGTAAGGGTCAATTATCTGTGTCCCTCCGCAGTATTGGCAGTATGGGTCTGTTCCCACCCTGTCAACGCCTGCCACATAGCATTGGTTTTCTATTGCCCTTGCTCTGAGCAGAGTGTTCCATGCGTCGATGCGTGTTGTTGGCCATGATGCGACACAAAGGAGACAATCGTAGTCTTCGTGGTTGCGTATCCATGACGGGAATCTGAGGTCGTAGCATACGCAGAGTCTGAATCTCACGCCTCTCCATTCGCACACCACACGTTTGTCTCCTGCGGTGTAGTGCCGGTCTTCTCCGCTGTATGTGAAGAGATGGTGTTTGTCGTAGTGTTCGCGGCAGCATCCTTTGTCAGTCCCGTTGTCCGGTCTGACGAACCAGAATCTGTTTCGGAAAGTCATGTCACGTTTGTCTCTCACGGCGATGCTCCCTGCCACTGCGGCGTCGAGAGTGTCCGCCATCCGTTGCATCCATATCAGGCTCTCGCCTCCGTCATCTTCCGCGATGCCTTCCGGCTCCGTTGCGAATCCTGTGCTCCACATCTCCGGCAGTACGTAGATGTCGCTTTTCGGCGCTTCTGTCATCATCTGCTGTATGTGTGCGGCGTTGGCTGCGGGGTCCGCCCATTTTATGTCAGTCTGTATCAGAGTTATTTTCATCAGTTCTGGTGGTCAAGTTTGAATTGTCTCATTCTGTCTTCGAGCACGTCATACAATTCTTCCCTCATGCGCGACGTGCATGCACGCACTCCGGGTTGCATTGATCCCGTCGTGTCGAGGTTTATGCTCGACACGCCGTATGATATCAGTTCTTTCGCCAGTTCTCCTCCGCTGAGTCCCGGGTATGAGAGCGAGAAGAAGAATCCGTCAGCAATGTCCTCTGTGACATCTCTTGGATATGTGATGGCGAATCCGTTTCTCAGGAAGATGTCCTTCATTCTCCTTGCCCTTATGGCATATTCTTTCGTGTCTTCCACGAAGTTTATCTTCCCTTCGCACGCCAGTCGCAGCATCTCGGCATATCCGTATTGTGTCGAGGCGGTGCATCCGCTTGTTATCATATATTGTATGCTTGCAATGAACGTAGGTCCGAACACCCCTGCGTCGTGGTATCGTTGCGCCAGTGCAGGACAGTGTCTGCTGTAGAGTTTGTCGCTGACACACGCCAGAGCGATGCGCTGTCCGGCGTAAGAGAATATCTTGCTGGCAGAGAGCAGTAGGATATAGTTGTCCGTGTATCGTGCCACGGTGCGCACGTATGGCGGCTCGTACGGGTGGCTGAGGTCTCTTCTGCTGTCCATGGCGAAGTATGCGAGGTCTTCGATGACGATGACATCATGCTTGTCTGCAATCTCGCCTATGATGCTCAGCTCCTCCTCTTCGAGCGAGATCCATGCCGGGTTATTAGGGTTGCTATATACGACAGCAGCGATGTCTCCGTCTTTCATCTCTTCTTCGAGTTTCGCCCTCAGTGCCTGTCCGCGGTAGGGGTAGATGTCGAACTCTTTCCATTCTATGCCGAGTATGCGCAGCTGGCTTTTCTGTATCGGGAATCCGGGGTCGATGAAGAGCACTTTCCCCATCTCGGGGAACGTTTTACGCTGGCAGCAGGCGATGAAGCTGCCGAACGATCCCGCCACGCTCCCCACTGTGGGCAGACATCCCTCCGGCTTTATGCCGATGTTTATGAAAGCCTTCACGAACTCGCTCGCCGCGTCTTTCAGTTCCTTCACGCCGGCCGCGGCAGGATACTGGCTGCCGATGCCACTGTCGAGCGCTCGTTTCTCCGCCTCCACGCCATGTCTGTTGACGGGCAGTCCGGGGCTTCCCTGGTCCATGCGTATGAAAGGGATGCCCGTCTTCTGTTCAAGATATTGTGCCACAAGCAGTGTCTCGCCTATTGTGGCGTGGCTGAGGTCGGCAACGTGATTGGCACGTGTCGCCTCTGCCACCATTTCGTCAGAAAAGATTTTCACGTCGGTATAAATGTATGTTTCAGGTCGTTATTTCCAGTTCTGCAGATGTGTGCGCTTGTCGTTCACATGTTTCGCCTTGCCCATTGAACGTTCGATGGAGTTGGGCGGCAGGATATGAATGTTCGGTTTTATGCCCGTAACGGAGACGAGGCGGTCGTAGAGTGGTTTGATGAACGGCATCTGTTTTGCCGGATTGGGAGAGAAATATTCTTCTCTCAGTTCCACGTCGAGGTCGAAGGTGTCTTCGTTGTCTCTTCTGTCAACGGTGATGAAATAGTGCGGTGTATATACATCGAACTCTGCGAGCACCGCCTCTATCTGCGACGGGAAGACGTTTACGCCCCTGATGATGAGCATGTCGTCTGAGCGTCCGAGAATCTTTCCGATGCGCACGGCAGTTCGTCCGCATCTGCATTTCTCGTATATAAGATGTGTGAGGTCGCGTGTTCTGTATCGTATGATGGGCATCGCCTCCTTGCATAGCGAGGTGAAGACAAGTTCGCCCTCCTCTCCCGGCTCGACGGGTTCCAGTGTCTCGGGGTTGATGATTTCCGGATAGTACATGTCCTCCCAGATGTGTGTGCCGTCCTGATATTCGCATTCTCCGCCCACGCCGGGTCCTGACATCTCTGTCAGTCCGTAAATGTCAATCGCCTTGATGCCCATTTTCTCTTCTATCTCTCGTCTGATGCCCCATGTCCATGGTTCTGCTCCGAAGAATCCGACACGCATCTTCAGGTCTTCTTTCTTCACTCCGAGTTTCTCCATCACCTCGCATAGATGCAGGGCATAGGATGGTGTGCAGCAGAGAGCTGCTGTCCCGAAGTCTTTCATCAGCATCACCTGTTTCTCCGAGTTTCCGGCAGATGTGGGCAGCTGAACTGCTCCGAGGTGGTTTGCCGCGTCATGTGCTCCGAGGCCGCCTGTGAAAAGTCCGTAGCCGTACGACACCTGCACCACGTCGCCGGGGCCGATGTCGCCTACGGCAAAGACGCGTGCCGCTCCTTCAGCCCAGTTTTCGAGGTCGTTCTGGGTGTAGGTTCCCACGATGGGTTTTCCCGTCGTGCCCGACGAGGCATGTATGCGCACTATCTTGTCCATCGGTACGGCGTTAAGTCCGAAGGGATATTCGTCGCGCAGGTCGTATTTTGTGGTGAAAGGCAGTTTCGTTATGTCGTCGAGCGATTTGATGTCTTCGGGTTTGATGCCCATCTTGTCGAACTTCTTTCTGTAGAACGGTACGTTCTCATAACATGTTTTCACTGTCTTCTGTAAACGTTCGAGCTGAAGTTTCTTCATGGATTCGCGGTCCATGCATTCCATTTCGGGATTATGAATCATAGTTGTCTTTTTTGTATTGGTAAAAGTGAGTGGTGTCGTTTTTCTTTTGTCGGCAGCCGTTCCGGTCTTTTTCCTTGAATGGTATTCGTGGCGTGGTGAGCTTACATCAGGCTGTCGTATTGCATCTCTTTCTTCGTCCGGTAGGCGAGGCCTGTCATGTTGCAGATGAGTTCTCCGTTCTGGTTTGTGACCCTTATGTTGCAGTATGGCAGTTTATGATGTTCGTGTGTCGCGTGGCATACGGCAGTGATGCGGTCGCCCTTTTGTGCCGGTTTCAGGAAAGTGATGTTGTTCGATATGCCGAGTGTCAGTGTTCCGTGCGAGTTTGCCACCGCAGCGAAGGCGAGGTCGGCGAGTGTGAATATCACGCCGCCCTGACAGACGCCTCCTCCGTTGAGATGGCGTTCTTCCACCGTCAGTTCTGCCTTTGCATACGCTTCGCTGATTTCTGTCAGTTGTGCTCCGACGAATTTCGCAAAGCGGTCGTCGTTGTTCAGTCGTTCGAGGAGAGTCATGGTTTCCGGTATTTCTTTTGTGTTGTCAGGGTGTGGGGAGGTGTTGTTCCGCTTCCTTCTGCATGATGTAGGGGCGAATTATTCGAAATCTATTTCTGTGAGGAAAGTCAGTTTCTCTATGGTGATAATCTCTTTCGCCCGTTCCACGGGGTCGGTCCGCATGACGAGCGTTCCTTTTCCTTTCCACAGGAACGAGTACATGTACAGAATGCTGACCCCGGCTTCCGAGATGGCTTCTACGGCTTCTGCCGCCTGTCCCGGTATGTCGTCGATAGATAGTGCGATGACATCGGCAAGTTGCACGTTGATGCCTGCCTCGCGCAGCATGATGAAAGCCTGTGTCGGCTTGTCGCACAACACGCGGTATATTCCGTAGTCTTTTGTGTCGGCTATGGTCGAGGCGATAATCTGTATTCCGCCTTTGCTCAGCGTGTCGAGCACTTTTACCAGCGTTCCGCCTTTGTTCTCGATGAAAATGGAGAGTTGTTTTATAGTCATGTCTGTCATTGTGTTTGAGGTGTCTTATTGTATGTCCGGTGTTGTCCCGGTCGTGTATGCTCTTATTGATACACTTTCCGTTTGTCCACCACTCTCACCGCCTTGCCTTCGGCAACGGGCAGGCTGCCTTTCGGCACGAGTTTCACATGCGGCGTGAGCAGGATTTCGTCTTTCAATGCCCGTTGTATGCTTTTCGAGAGTGCGAGCAGTCTTTGGTAGTCGTCGGTGAAGAGTTCTTCGAGTTCCACTTCTACCGTCATGTTGTCGTTGTCCTCGTCGGTGGTCAGTGTGATGAGATAGTTGTTGGCGAGTTCGGGGAACTGCATCAGAATCTTTTCTATCTGTATCGGGAAGATGTTGACGCCTTTGAGCACCATCATGTCGTCCGAGCGTCCTCTCATCCTGTCGAGACGTATGTGGTTTCTTCCGCACGGGCATGAGCGTCCGAGCACACGTGTGAGGTCGCGTGTCCTGTAGCGTAGCAGTGGCATTGCCTCTCGTCTGATGCTTGTGAGCACCAGTTCTCCGAGTTCTCCGTCTGCCACCGGCTCGAGTGTCTCGGGGTTGACGATTTCCACGATATAGTAGTCTTCCCAGAAGTGCAGTCCGTTCTGCTCTTTACATTCAAAACCAACTCCCGGTCCGCACATCTCAGACATTCCGAACGAGTTGTATGCCTTCACGCCGAACATCTCTTCGATACGTCTGCGTTGTTCTTCTGAGTGTGGCTCGGCTCCGATGGCGAAGATTCTCAGTTTGGTGTCTTTGCGCGGGTCCACGCCTTCTTTGTCCATCACCTCTTTCAGGCGTGTGAGATATGACGGCACGGCGTGTATTGCCGTTGTCCCGAAGTCTTTTATGAATTTTATCTGTCTCAGCGAGTTTCCTGCTGCGGCAGGCACGGTGAGCATACCGAGTTTCTCTGCTCCGTTCTGGAATCCGAGGCCTCCTGTGAACATTCCGTATCCGCTTGAGTTCTGGAAGACGTCGTCCGGGCGTAGTCCCACCATCCACAGGTTTCGCGCCACTTGGTTCGCCCATTCGTCGATGTCCGTGTCGGTGTGCAGTATGACGGTCGGGTTGCCTGTCGTGCCAGACGAAGAGTGCAGTCGTGTGCATTGTTCGAGCGGCACGGCTGCCATGCCGAAGGGGTAGGTCTCGCGCAGGTCCTGCTTTGTCGTGAACGGAATCCGGCGCAGGTCGTCGAGCGTCTTGATGTCCTCGGGTTTCAGTCGCGCTTCTTCAAACCGTTTCTTGTAGAAGGCTGAATTCATGCAGTGTCTCACCGTGGCTTGCAGACGCTGTGTCTGCAGTGCTTCTATCTCGCCGCGGCTCATGGTCTCCATCTCCGGGTCGAAGTATTCGCACCCGCGATTCTTTGTCTTGCCTATGTTTTTCACTTTCTTTTTCCTTGTTGTCAGAAGTGTTGTTTACGGTCTATTTGTTTGCGGCATCGAACGCCTTGAGGTTCGCTTCAACCACCGCTTCCCCCTTTCGTGCGAAGATTGTCCTTACGGCATCCCTCAGCTGTCCGGGTGTTACTATTTCGAGATATTTCGCTGCCATGCCGAGCAGTACGACGTTTGCGCTCCTCACGCTCCCAGCTTCTTTCGCCACCTCTTCGATGTCGAGCTGCACCACATGCGGCAGTTGGTTCAGTTCTCCGAAGAGTACATCCTCGGCTGGGTAGTCTGGAATGTTGACAAAGGGTTTGTTGCTTGTCACGATGACGCCGTTCTCAGCCAGATATGGCAGGTATCTCAGTGCCTCCATTGGTTCCATTGATATGATGAGGTCGCATCCGCCCTTTGGGATGAGGTCGCTGTATATCGGTTCTGTTGACAGGCGCAGGTTCGACTGTACGTCTCCTCCGCGCTGGCTCATGCCATGCACCTCAGCCTGTTTCAGATTCACGCCGGCTTTTGTGGCAGCCTCGCCTATGATGGTTGCGACAGAGAGGATGCCTTGCCCTCCCACGCCGCAGAGTATGATGTCTTT
The DNA here is from genome assembly GCA_004555245.1 of Bacteroidales bacterium. Classification (GTDB taxonomy): domain Bacteria; phylum Bacteroidota; class Bacteroidia; order Bacteroidales; family Bacteroidaceae; genus Prevotella. The sequence continues at coordinate 3,677 of SFIS01000061.1, read as the reverse complement.
TTTCATGTTGTTATAGTTGACGGTTTGTCGGCAGGAATTATTGGTTATCCTCTTTTCTCCCGTGCATGTCTTGCAGCTGTCTGTATGCATTCTCGTCTTGGAATGATGACCGAGACGCCCTCATATTCTATTTCCTTCTTCATCAGTTCTGTGATGGCGGGTATGTTCTTCGGCAGCGGAGTGACGACATGCAGATGCTCGGGGTCCATTCCCAAGCCTCGACAAATCGCCTCGTATTTGTTTGTTCCCGCCGAATCCTGTCCGCCCGTCATGCCCGTCGTGAGGTTGTCGCTGATGATGACGGTGATGGGTGAGTTCTCGTTGATGGCATCGAGCAGCCCTGTCATGCCCGAGTGTGTGAACGTCGAATCTCCTATCACGGCGATGGCAGGGCGCACACCGGCATCGGCGGCACCTTTCGCCATTGTTATCGAGGCTCCCATATCTACACACGACGATAGCGCTTTGAAGGGCGGCAGCGCGCCGAGGGTATAGCATCCGATGTCTCCGAAGACACGTGCGTCGGGATATTCGTTGATGATGTTCACCAGCGCCCCATATACATCGCGGTGTCCGCAGCCCTTGCATAGCTGTGGCGGTCGCGGCGCTACACATCTCGCGGTTTCAAATACGGCGGCGGCGGGTTTGCCCAGGGCCGCTGCCACACAGTCGGGTGTCAGTTCGCCCGTCCGGGGCAGGTCGCCTGTCAGACGTCCTTTCACGGCATAGTCCGCGCCCAGGAGTTTCTTCACGTCTTCTTCGACGACGGGTTGTCCGTCTTCCACCACGAGGATGGCGTCGTTCTCTGCCGCGAGGCGTCGCACCATCTCTTCCGGTAGAGGATATTGAGACACCTTCATCACGTCAGCCCCTGTGTCGCCACACTCTTTCACGTAGTTGTATCCTATCCCGCATGCGATGATGCCCAGTCTGCCTGTCCCTTTCTCCACCTTATTATATATAGACCTTCCGGCAGCCTCGCACATCCCCTTTTGCTTGTCGATCAGGGCGGCGTAGCGCCGGCGCGCGATGCCGGGCAGCAGCACCCATTGGTCGGTGCTGATGTTCAGCGTGTTCTCGTTGCGCGGCTCTCTTGTCTCCACGGCAGCGCGCGAGTGGGCGAGACGTGTCACGATGCGCAGCATCACAGGCACCTTCATCTGCTCAGACATGTCGAAGGCGTCAGACATCATGTCGTAAGCCTCCTGCTGGTTTGACGGCTCGAGTATGGGCACGAGTGCGAACTTGCCGTAGAAGCGTGAATCCTGCTCGTTCTGCGACGAGTGCATCGATGGGTCGTCGGCGGCGAGCACGACAAGACCGCCGTTTGCTCCCGTTATGGCAGAGTTGACGAAAGCGTCTGCACACACATTCATGCCCACATGCTTCATGCAGACAAGGGCACGTTTCCCGGCATACGACATGCCGAGGGCAGCCTCCATGGCGGTCTTCTCGTTCGTACACCATCGGCTGTGCACACCCCTTGCCTTCGCTATGGGATCGGTCTGGATAAACTCGGTTATTTCGGTTGACGGCGTGCCGGGATAAGCATACACACCGCTCAGTCCGGCATGTATGGCACCCAAGGCAATCGCCTCGTCGCCCAATAGAAGTTTTTTCATCTTTTTGTCGTTTGAGTTATGGTATATGTCAGTTTTCGTTTTTCCTGCTTGCCGGGCTGTGCCCGGGGGCCGGCGTTTCCCCGGCAATTCCCCGCTTTCCCCGTTTATGGGTTTCAACAGCTGGCGAGAATTCCTGAAGCGGGAGGGTATCGGGAATTCATGATTCTTCTCCTTGATTCCTTTTTGACGAGTTTACAGGCTGGTTGTCGTTATGGCTGTTGCTGACATGACGAGAAATATTTCCAGAGCGGCGCCGCCATCATCGCCTGGTGGAACTCATCGTTGTGCAGCATCCTCAACACCTCTTCCCGACTTTTCAGCTCCACCTTTATGTCCTCCGAATCTTCGAGGTGCTGGTCCGAAATCTTCTCCACCCCTGTAGCTACAAAGGTGTGGCTGCGGTTAGTGCATGCGCCGGGGTTAGGGCATATCGTCATCAGTTCCCTCCATTCTCCTCCGCCGTATCCTGTCTCTTCATACAGCTCCCGCTTTGCCGCCTCCATGGGGTCTTCGCCCTCTTCCACACATCCCGCCGGCAGTTCAGTCGCCGTCAGGCGGCAGGCGTGGCGATACTGGCGTTCCATGACAAAGCGCCCGTCGCGCGTCAGTGCTATGACATTGCAGAACTCCGGATATTCCAAGACATAGAAATCCTTTATCTCCGCTCCCGTCGGCAGCACGACATGCTCCCGCCGTGCCGTCAGCCACGGTTTCCGGAAGACGTATTCGCTCTCCACCACCTTCCATGCCATCGGGTCATCTTCGCCGTCAGCCTTCGCGGTGTCATTGCCGTTGCGGGATGTCTCTTTTCCGCCGTCGCGGCAGTCATCGTGTGCCAGATAGTCCTCCCTGCGTCTCGGGTTCATAGGGAACCATCCTTTCCTGACCCTCTCCCTCTGCTCGAAAATCTCGAGAATACTCCACAGGCACGAGCATCCCACCACGCCCAGCACCGGGCTGAGCATACCGTCTTCGACGAGAAGGCTCGCCGCGATGAAAGCCACGCCCGCAAGGGCGAACACCCACCAGCAACGTGTGCCGAAGCGGTACTCGCTCTTTATGACGATGGGGTGGAACAGACCAATCACGACGAATGTAGCGACGGCGATAATCAAACCTGAAAAGTTCATGTGTCCGGATGGTGTTTTGTTTGTGAAAAAACGTGTCAGCTGCTGAACTGTTGCAAAGTTACGAAAAATATCCGAAAGCGCATACGCAAAGGGCGATAAATTTCTTTCAGACCATGTTTTTCCCCGTCGGCGGCCCGTGCCGGGCGTGGCAGAGAGGAAAAAAAGAAGGTGGACCGGAATCATCCGGCCCACCCATGTCAGTATTCGCCTGAGCTGTCTGGCGGAAACGTCAGTCCACCTTCTTCACGCGGAAATTCTTGTCGAATGTGATTTCCACGCCGTTAGACAGTTCCACCTCATACTCCTTCTTGTCAATCTCGTATTTCCTCACCGTCGCGCCGGGATAGTTTGTCTTCACATGCTCTCTGATGCGCTGGGGAATCATTTTCTCGGGCACCGTGCCGCGCTTGCAGTCCACCTTCGTCACCGTGCCCTTCTTGTCAAACTCCAGCTGTACGCCGTTCTGGAGCGTCACCTCATACTGTCTGCTCGTAATGCCCGATTCGACGGTGGCGTGCGACACCTTCTGTCCCTTGAAATGACTTGCTATCACCGTCTGCGCCTTTGATGGCAGTTGTGTAGCCTGGATAGGTTTCTCGTTGTCTGCGTATGCGGGTGTAAGGAATGACACGATGCAGCATACTGCAACCAACAACAGTCTTTTTGTCCTTTTCATAATGCTTTCTGTTTTGTTTTGTTTTGAAATAATGTATGGCAGCCATACTGTCTCCCGTAGGCTGGCATGGCTGCATGGTCTTGCCGCCTCCTTTCTATATATATGACGTATGCAGACGGGGAAAAGTAAAAACGTCCGTCGCCTTTTTAACTAAGTAACTGTGCAAAAAGATTTTTATAATGAGTAATTTACTTTTAAGATATTGCCAACAGCAGCCAAAGCACTGTTTGTGGCGTAAAAGAGGGAGTC
>SFIS01000130.1 GCA_004555245.1 Bacteroidales bacterium | reverse complement strand
GGTCTTCTGGCCTATATACAGGCTTCTGAGGGGCTTTCGTCCCCGGATGCCATGGAACGCGGCAATCTCAAGGCTCTTGTCGATAAGATGACCGAGGACCTGCAAGAACTTCTCAAGGCCGCCATCGCCCTCGGTGTCGATGTGAAGGAGGTCAGCCATGAGTAACTCCATCGACACCAAACTGATAGTACAAATTCTTGAGATGGTTTCCGTGTATGGGCTCCCTGCGGTGAAGTCTATCATTGCGACATGGCAGAAGGAGTCCGTGACGCAAGAGGACGTGGAGCGGCTTCGTAGCAGGTTGAAGCGACCCGACGAATATTGACACCGGCTCGAAGATAGTTGTATTCATTCGGAAGAGCGGGCGGACATGTTTTCTTCGTGGGACATGTTTTGTCCGCTCTTTTTCTTTGGAGGTCTTGACGTATGAAGAAGGGTCCTATTTTCGGTGCGCCGAATTTCACTTACGAGGAATTTTTGCGCTCTGATACGGCCCAGCGTGAAGGTATCCAGAATATCCCAGACAAGGATTGCGTCTGGTGCAATATGGAGTATCTGGCGCGGGAAGTCTTGCAGCCGGTTCGGGACAAGTTTGGCCCCATCAGGGTGACTTCCGGGTATCGTAGCGCAGCGCTGAACAAGGTCATCCCGGGGTCATCCGCCACGTCCCACCATTGTTCCGGCTCCGCAGCCGACATCGAACCTGTTCGTAAAGATGTCTCCTTGCGTGACATCTTCTCTTTCATTGCTACTGAACTGCCATTCACGGAACTCATCGCTGAAAATCTTCCTGACGGCTGGGTTCATGTGGCCCTTGTACGCGGACGTGAAGAAGCCCGCGCTGTGAAGTACAAGCGTGTGGGCGGCCTGGTTCACCGGTCGAGTTATGCAGAAGTCATGGCCATGAAATGGTAAATGAATCACGGGATGATAAAGTATCACATGAGTATCCCTCCTATAGACTCTGATGCCATTACGGGACGTAATAGTGCATACATAAACCTGCTTGTTGAGTTGTGGCCGCTCATAGCAGGCGCTTTCATCATTGCGCTATATCAGGGATGGCATGGCGTGAAGCGCAGCTATCTTCACCGTGATTTTTTCAGCATATTTTTCAATATCCTGCTTTCCAGTGCTTTTATGGCCATCGTGGCCGTAAGCGTGACGTTATGTTTGCCCCTTTTCGGTTTTGAACGCTCGCCTGATACTGACCTCGGTGTTACGATTTTTCTTTCCGCTGGGGGCATGAAACTTGTGGATGCCTTGATTCGTTGGAAGTCCGGGTACAAGTTCGTCGATTTGATGGACAGTCTGGATATTAGCGAGTTACATCGTACCATGACGCCGGAGCAACGTGAACAGCATACAAAGCAATGCCCGTTCCAGGAAGATTGTGCCCGATGCAAGGATACAAATTGCGGGCGTGGTGAAGGAGATACCGATGGCTGATGCTATGAAGCGCCCTATCGTTTTTGACCAGGAGAACAAGCAGTTTTCCGAACTCCCTGCCGGGCAGTTCGTCTCCGCCGATGCGCTGCCGGTTGGGGGTGTGTCCGGTTCCGGTGCCCCAAACATCTTGCAGGTGACGGACGACGGTCTGGCCGTTTATGCCCGTGACCTCGTGTCCGCAGCCGACGACAACGCCCTGACCGAGCGTGACGGCAAGCTGTATGTCCAGGACAAGAAGACCATGGCGGCAAGCCTGGTCTCGAAAGATGCAGACAACCAGTTGCGAACCGGCAGTGATGATGCGCTGTTCGTGCCTCCTGTGACCGTGGTCTCCGGTGAAGGGGACAACCTGGTCATCAAGGGGGGTGACGGCGGGGCCCTGCTCACGGCCAACGACGTGCTGTCCAATGGGCGTCCCAACCTGTTGACCATCGACCCGGTGGACCATAAAATCATCCTGACCAAAGAGGACATCCAGGACAATCTTCCCGTCATCTCTGCCGATGAGGGCAACCTGGTACATCCTGGTTCCGACAAGGGTGTCTACCTGTCCATGAAGGATATTCTGGCTGGTGATGATGCCATCCTGTATGAGAACAAGGACGGGCGTATCTCTTCTGGTCTCTCGCTGGCATACGCTCCCGACACTGGCAAGCTCGATATTCTGGGGCATGACGGTCAGACAGTGATTTCCACCGTGCGTGTCCCCGGGGCCAGTTCTTCGCTCAAGGGTGTGTATCTGGTGGACGGTACACCCAGCGTGGCTGGTGAAGCTATCGAGGGCGACTACCACTTCTCGCTCGTGTTCATGCAGCCTGACGGGACGTGGAGTGACCCTGTGCCGGTCACGGTCAAAGCACGCAAGGATGAGGCTGTTTCGACCCGTGTCGCGTCCGTTGCCGCCATTGGCGCCGTGCGTGTCAGGGGTATTTTCAACGGGCAGATTGTCGAGCAGGCATTCCTCGACGGTATGGCCCCCTTGCAGTTCGCGGATGGTTCCCGTCTTATCGTATCGCCGGACGCCACGAATCTCGAGGTGATTTTCTCTCCATGCGCTGGCCGACGGCACCGTGCAGGACGTTTATGTTGATATGTCGGCGCTGGCTGATGTATACACGCAAGGCTGCGGTATCAACATCAGTACCGACATGGTCGTGTCCGTGAAGCTCCATCCCGAGGGGGCCATCAAGTGTGACCCCGTGGGCGGTATAGGCATCTCGCCCGGTGCCGGTCTGGCGCTCAAGAACAATGACCTCGTTATTGATATTGGTCATGGTGGTGCTGATGACCCGCTTGTGATACGTCCTGACGGGTCGCTCGGTATTGATTGTTCCAAGCTGCTGTCTTCCGACAGCGACAAC
>SFIS01000129.1 GCA_004555245.1 Bacteroidales bacterium | reverse complement strand
GGCTGAAAATATCTGAGCTTGCTCAAGGATTTTCAGACGGCTACGCCATCAATGGCTCGCAGAGACATTTGCATCAACCGCAAGGGGTTTATCTTGGTTTTTGTCAATCCATACAACCACGGGCTATGTCAGCCGAGAACAATTTTTTTACGACAACCGTAATAGAAAAGGTAATATCAGTTGTCTGTGTTTTATGTCACTTCGTGACATCCTATGTTGCGCCCGTTATTTCTGTTGTTACTGTTGTCTCTGTTGTCTTCTAAAATAATCAGGCGTTTTTTGTCTTTATCAAGAACCGTCGTAAAAAAAAACAAAACTTGGCGGGGCGCTCTTTTTCTCGGTTTTGTTTGCTCATTTGCGGGAAAATGTGTAACTTTGCAGGCGAAAGACATTGTGGAATGGGTGCTTGGTAACCCCATTAGAATAAAAACAAGACAAATGAAAAAAGAACGTACAAAGGTGAGCCTGCTGTTCATGTTCCTCAGCTCGCTCTTTACCGTTTGCCTTATCGCGGCAAACATCTTCGAGACCAAGCAGGTCCCGTTTTTCTCACACAGCCAGACGGCGGGTGTGATAGTATTTCCAATCAGCTACATCATCAACGACTGCGTATGCGAGGTGTGGGGCTACCGTAAGGCACGCTATCTCATCTGGCAGGGCTTCCTGTTGAACTTCTTCTTCGTGGCAGCCGGTGCGGTGTGCGACTGGCTGCCGGGTGCGGACTACTGGACGGGCGACGAGGGATTCCATGCCATCTTCGGACTGGCGCCGCGCATAGCGGCGGCGTCGTTCACGGCGTTTGTGGCGGGGTCGTTCGTCAACGCTTACGTGATGTCGAAGATGAAAGTGATGAACGAGGGGAGGCATTTCTCGCTGCGTGCCATACTGAGCACGGTGTTCGGCGAGAGCATAGACAGCATCGTCTTCTTCCCTCTGGCGCTGGGAGGTGTGGTGCCGACATCGGAGCTGCCGTGGCTGATGTTGTATCAGGTTGTGCTGAAGACGGTGTACGAGATTATCGCCCTGCCCGTGACGATACGCGTCGTGAGGTTCGTGAAGCGTTACGAGGACGAGGATGTGTATGACCGGGACATCAGCTACAGGATTTTCTGACGACAATCACATCCTCGTACTTTTTAAACGACAACAAGGACATTACGGATTTTTAAACGACAACACAGACATTATGGAGTTTAAAAGACAACACAGACAACAGAAACAACGGGAAGAACGGGCGCAACTGCGGATGTCACGAAGTGACATACAACACAGACAACGGAGATTACCTCTGCAATAGAAAAAAATTGTTATTGTTGTTATTGTTATTGTTGTTGTTGCTGTTGTTATTGTTGTCTCTGTTGTCTTCTAAAACGTGAGGGGGATGCCTTTCAGGCTGGTCTTTAATTACAAACGAAACAAATCATAAAAAACGAAAAAGATTATGACACGAGAGACAGAGGGGCTGCAGGCCCTTGGAAAGAAAACGGAGTACAGGAGCGACTACGCTCCGGAGGTGCTCGAGACCTTCGTGAACAAACACCCGGAGAACGACTATTGGGTTGTGTTCAACTGCCCGGAGTTCACCTCGCTGTGCCCTATCACGGGCCAGCCGGACTTTGCGGAGATAAAGATAAAGTATATCCCCGACGTGAGGATGGTGGAATCGAAATCGCTGAAGCTCTACCTCTTCTCGTTCCGCAACCACGGCGACTTCCACGAGGACTGTGTGAACATCATCATGAAGGACCTCATACGCCTTATGGACCCGAAATATATCGAGGTGACGGGGCTGTTCACGCCTCGCGGCGGCATCAGCATCCACCCGTTTGCCAACTACGGCAGGCCGGGCACGAGATACGAGGCGATGGCAGAGAAGCGTTTCAGCAACTATCTCCTGTAGCGGGCTCGCGATGTCAAGATAGTATCATGCCGCGGCAGAAAAGATGTGGATATGATACTTTCATGACACGCGAAAACGGCAGGATTTTCCAGTCGGCGGCAACGAGGACGGTTTCAGCGCATTTTCTGAGGGTTTTCCGGCAAAACACACAAGTCGCTGACACACAACGTGATACGCTTCGCGACATACAGACAAAGCACATCCATATCCACAAAAGACAGTGTGCGGAGCGTGAAAAACGGTGAAAATCGTGGTGTAAAACAGTCAAAGTGGGGGCGCAAGACAGACTATCTTGCGTCCCCACTTTGACTTTCTGGCGTCGTCAGAAAGTCAAAGTGACGACGCCGGGTGGCAGAAAATGGCTTTTGAGACTGTCTTACGGGCAGGAAAAGAGTGATTCGATGATGATTTCCGTATGGTAAAATAGTATCACCCGCCCTACCCTATTGCAGTATTATGACATTCGCTGCCGCGAATTTTTAGACGACAACGGGGGGGGGGGGATTATGGATTTTTAAAAGACAACACAGACAACAATGACAACGGGAAGAACGGGCGCAACTGCGGATGTCACGAAGTGACATACAACACAGACAACGGAGATTACTTCTACAACTGAGAATGTTGTTATTGTTGTCTTTGTTGATATTGTTGTGGGGGCGTTGCCCTGGTGCCAGCCTTCCGCTTTTGTCTTATAAGAGCAAGCTCTTAACAACAAAACCGGAAGACTGACACCACCTTCTTGCAGAAGGCCGCCATACTCTTCAAGGCGATAAACCGGAAATAAACCCTTCATCGGTAACAATGCAGCCGACAATCCTGTTTACAGAAGCATCCCTACCTGATGCTGACCCAGAAACAATGCAGATGTTATGAGAAAAGGTTTATTTCCTGTTTATCGCCTTGCGGTTGATGCGAAAACCCGTAGGGTGATGGTGGAGCAGGCTAAAAATCTCTGAGCTTGCTCAAGGATTTTCAGACGGCTACGCCATCAATGGCTCGTAAGAGACATTTGCATCAACCGCAAGGGGTTTATCTTGGTTTTTG
>SFIS01000128.1 GCA_004555245.1 Bacteroidales bacterium | reverse complement strand
CTTGTCCATTACTTTTTGTTCTTCAGGCGAAGAACGATAAGCCCTGCGACAATGAATACCACAAGGCAGATGCCGATAATCATCTTAGCGTTCATGTTCCTTTTCCTCCTTTTTCTTTCTGAAGGTGAAGAACGCCACTACGCCAGCTCCCAAGAGAGAAATACCGGTAAGAGCACCCCACAGCGGGATATTCGTGGTATCTCCGGTCTTGGGAATATCGGGAGGCGGCGTGATCGTCACCGTCTGATCCTTGTCCTCAATGTCCTTATGCGTGGTAATCTCCATGTCATCACGATACAGGCTCTCGAAGACTACCAGGCTCGTGCTCTTGGTGATACCGGAAGCGTCAAAGACGAACTTCACTTTCACCTCGCCATTTCTGTCCTTAGGCGTAAACTTTACTTCTGCGGTGATTGTCTCGCCGTTAACGGTGAAGACCTCGCCGGTCGCCTTATTCATGAGAGTGCCACGGATGGTGTACTCGGTGCCGGGGATAAGGTTGGTGTAGGACACCACATCCTCAACCGTTACCTTTCCAGCCGTAGTGATCTCCTTCTTGCCGTCGATGGAGGCAGTGGTCTTGATCTCGGGGACATATACCTTCACAGACTGGCCTTCATCCTCGATGTCGGCATGAACTGCGATCTCGACGTCTTCACGGTAGAGGCTCTCGAACACGACCACATCGGTCGTTTCGGTGATGACGTAGGAATTGAAGATAAAAGTCACCTTGACCTCGCCGTCTCTACCTTCGGGCGTGAATGCGGCTTCCGCAGTCACAGGCTCGTCATTGACCGTCACGGGCTTGCCGGTGGTCTTGTTCATGAGCGTGCCCTTGACAACGTATTCCTTGCCGGGAGTGAGGTTGTGATACGAAACGATATCCTCGATGGTAATCTCGCCACCGATAGTCGTTTCCTTCTTTCCGTCGGTGGAAGCCTCGGTCTTGATCTCGGGGACAATAACGGTCACAGTCTGCTCCTCGTCCTCGATATCCGCATGGACGGTCAGCTCCTTGCTGTCGCTGTAGAGACTCTCGAATACGACGATGCTCGTGTCCGTCTTGATGAGCTTGGCATCGAAGGTGAACAGCACCTCCACGCTGCCGGAGGGAGCTTCAGGGACAAAAGACACCTCGGAAGTAATCTGCTCACCATTCTGGAGGAACGGCTCGCCGGTGGCCTTATCCATGAGAATGCCCTTGACGGTATACTCCTTGCCGGGAACAAGGTGCTTGTACTCGACTGTATCAGTGAGCGTGAACACCTCGGTGGCGCAGACTTCCTTCTCATCGTCGATGGCGGCAGTCGTGCCGATTTCGGGGATCAGATCATTCACTACGGTGATCTCAACCACATCGCCGTCCTTATCGACTGTCACGGCATAGACCGTTTCGTTTTCAAGATAGCCCGCTGCGGGACGCAGCTCGCGCACGGTATAGCTGCCGTACACCACATTCTCAAAGGTGAAGACGCCGTCCTCGCCGGATTCAGTAGTCAGCAGCGCGTTGTCTTCGATGAAGCTGGTTTCGTCGGCACGGAAGAGTCCGAACAGAGCGCCGGAGATCTTATCGCCGGTTTCACGGTTGACCTTATAACCCTTAATCGTGCCGTAGATCAGCTCATTGGGGATTTCGTTGCCGTCGTTCACGGTTATGTGAACAGTAGCAACTTCCTGGCCTGCGTACTCGAATACCACTGGGTACTCCTTATCGGACAGGACATAGTGCTTATCGGTGCTGATTTCCTTGACGTAGGTTTTTGCACCAACGGGAAGGTCGGTGCTGAAGGCTGCATAGCCGTTTTCGTCGCACTCAACGACTTCAAGCACCCAGCCAGCGGGGATGCTGCTGCCATCTGCCGCAACGATTTCCTCTGCGGCGAACAGGCCGAAGTTGACAGAGGTGATTTCGCCGTTGTTACCAACGCCGAAGATCTCGTTCTGCTCCATGACTTTGTTCAGATCAATCTCGACCTTCTGACGCTCGTTGTAGAAACCGGTGGAGGTTTCGGTGATCTCCACTTCCTGGCCTGCGTAGGTCAGTTCCACAGTCTGAACAGTAGGATTGAAAGTCATACCATAGGGGGCTTTCGTCTCAACAACATGGTATCTGCCCAGGAAGAGAGGTTCGGTTACGGCCTTGCCGTCTTCCTTGGTAACAAGAGTTGCCACGACCTCATCCTTGCTGTATCTGAGAGTGCCGTCCGGCGTGTAGATATCCTCCGCTGCGGTCACGGTGTACTCAGCACCGGCCAGACCGCCGACAGCATAAACCAAACGCTTGCTGTCCTTGGTGTCCACGACAGAGGCAAGGTACTCGCCGGTCTTCTCCACGTTGATGACGCCCATCTGAGGCGCGTTTTCTTTCTCGACAATCACAACAGTTACGGCGTTTTCCTCGGTAGAGTTATCTTCGGTGATGTCGAAATACACAGGGTCGCTGTTGAGAACGTATCCATAGGGAGCCGATACTTCGACCAGCGAATAGCCCTTTCCGTACTCCAGCTTTTCGGGCGTAATCAGCATACCGTCGCCGTCCGTGTAGAAGGTGTCGATGGTTGTGACAGTCGGATAGGTGAAGGTCATCTGAATCTGATTACCGGAAGGATCGTAGATGTGGAATCCGATGCCGGAAGCCGGAATGGTCTTACCGGTGGTGCTGTCGATCTTGACCACCTTCACATAGGAGTAGAAGTTGGCGTTGTTGATCAGATAACGATAGGTTTCGCCGTT
>SFIS01000127.1 GCA_004555245.1 Bacteroidales bacterium | reverse complement strand
TCCTTCTCCCATGATGTGCCCTGTATCTTCGCCTTCAGCTCATAGCCTACAGCTCCGTCAACAGTGTACCAGAAGAGGCGCATATCGTTGACGTGTGTGCTGGACTTCAGTCCCTTCTGGGCGAGATAGGTCTCTATGTTCGGGTCAACACGCGATGCGATGTCACAATAGTAGAGTGTTGTTGATGACGCAGTGTTCACGGTATGGCGGAACATAGGCATGAACAGGCGGTCAGCATCGCTTCCGAAGACGCTGTCATCATCATTACATGATGTGAGGACAGACAGTGTCGTCGCAAATATTGTTGCAAATACTAATATCTTTTTCATTGTCGTCATGTTTATTAATAGCCGTAATAGTTCTTATACTGTCCTAAGCTTCGGCTTATGACATCTCGTGGAATAGGCAGTATGTATCTTACTGGTGGAAGGTTCTCAAGGACAGCGTCGCTTGAGTACTCTGGCATTGACGATGGATATATTGTACCGCCCTCGTCGATGTAGATGTATCCACGGAGAGAGCAACGGCAGTTTGCCTTTGCTATGCCAGTGTTTTCGTCGAGCCACTGGTACATGTTTGCTGTGTTCCAGGCGTCAGAGCCAGTGGTTGGCACTTTTGCCATCTCCTTGGTGTGGTTGCCCCAGTCTTCCCAGAGGTTGTTGAGCTTCAGTGTGTCTGAGTCATAGTGGTAGAACTCGATGACACCGAGTTTGGCGTCAGTGTTAGGGAATCTGAATACCTCGGGGTATTCTGCCTCAGTATATTTGCCTGCCACGTCGGCTGCTACCAGCTCGTTCCACTCTGAGCGCTTGCGCACCTTGTAGTAAACAGTCTTCGGGAGCTTGTAGAAGAGGCCCTCATGGTCGTAGCTGTCATCGTCTGAGCCTACGCCATAGTATCTCCAGAACTGCTTGTAGATGACCTTGTTGTAGATGTTCCAGCGCACGAGGTCTTTCCAGCGTATGTTCTCTCCGCCGAACTCCCATGCTCTCTCGTCAACAATGGCCTGGAAGAAAGCGTCCTTTGAGCCGAGGGCATCGACATATCCTTCGACTTTCTCTGCCTTGTTTGCGGCATTGCGGAAAGCGCGCTCACGCACTTGCTTCAGGGCTGCCTTCGCTGCGTCTGTAGGGCCGTTTATCTCGTTCTCTGCCTCAGCGAACATGAGGAGGACGTCAGCATAGCGCATGTACGGGAAGTTGATGCCTGTGCTGCCCTGTGATGTATTGCCCATAGAGGCACTCTGGTCCCAGAACTTTGACCACTTCAGGCAGTAGTTGGTATAGCTGTTCTGTACGACTGGTGTGCCGTCGAAGTTGTATGACCAGTAGCCTACCATGTCACGGCGTGCGTCCTGTGGGTCGAATGTGTAGCGGTAGAAGGAGTTGAGGCCGACAGAGCCTGATGTGCGTCCCCATGCATGGTCGGTGTCGCCTGCGCTTGAGAGGTCGCACTTAGGACCATGGATATAACCGATGTTGCCGTTGACATTCATCGTGAACGGAATTTCGAAGATAACGTCGTCGGCTGAGTTGACCTTGTAGTTACACTCGTCGATGAATACCTGGAAGTAGTCGTTTGTGAGTGAGTGGCCTGACTCGTTGATGACCGAGTCGGCGTATGTGCGTGCTATGTGGTAGTAGTCCATATAGTCGCTTGGGCGCTGCATTGTGCCCACCTCAGTCTCAGATGAGCCTGGGCGGAGCGAGTATCCTCCGCGGAAGAGGGCTATACGTGAGATGAGAGCCCATGCGTACTCCTTTGAGCAGCGCTCAACACCTTCTGTTATCTCCTTGGCGAGACGCATCTTCGGCGCTGCAGCCTTGAGGTCGTTGATGAGGGCTGTGAGTATCTCGTCGCGCTGTCCCATAGGCATGACGAGGTTTTCCTGCTCGTATGTTCGTGTGAATGTGAACGGCACGTCGCCGAAGAGGATAACGAGGTCGAGGAAGTTCATGGCGCGGATGCACTTTGCCTCACCAATCATCTGCAGGAGGTCGGCATTGCCCTGCTTGTAGAGTTCTGACTGCTCAGCGGCGCAGACGAAGTTGTTGGCGCGCTCTATTGTCTCGTAGGCGGCGTCCCAGAGGCTCTTGACGTTGCTGCCGTCGGCCTCTCCGTCGAAGAGTTTCCACTCGTTGTGGCTCGCGCTCTGTATCTCAGCAGATGATGTGGCGAACTCCACATCGCTGTTGAAGTTGAATGTGGTCAGATAGGCATAGCCGTAGGTGCTGCCTGAGCATGTTGACTCATAGACGGCATTGAGCAGGCGGTCAGCCTCGGCGGTGTTGCTGAAGACGTACTCGTCAGTGACCTTCGAGGGTGCCTCGACATCGAGATAGTCGTTGCAGGCTGTGAGTGCCGTCATAGAGAGACCACAAAGTATGATATGCTTTATTTTCATTGTTTGTTTCTCCTAAATTATATATATGACTATTGATTAGAAAGAGAGGTTCAGACCAAGGAGGTAGCTGTGGCTACGTGGATAACGGTTGTAATGGTCATTCAGACGGAGGAATGAGCCGTCCTCAACGAAGTTGGAGAGTGTGTAGCGTGCTGTGACGTCCTGTGGGTTCCAGAGTGTCTTGCCGGCGTTGAGGCTCTCATATACATCGAGGTAGTCACCGTGCTGTGAGTTGCTCAAGAGTGGCTCGTTGAGGTTATATATGCTCTGTGTGCCGTCAGCGTTGGTGTTGTAGATGTCTCCGTAATAAACCCAGCGGTTGTCGTAGCCGAACTTGGCGAGGACGTTGCGTGGGTTTGTCTGGCTTGCACCGCATGCCGTTGAGAGGTCGTAAGCTGTGGCGTTGATGACGTCGAAGTCGAGCATGTATGTGAAGTTTGCCACGAAGTCGAAGTTCTTCCAGCGTCCGTTGAGTCCGAAACCGCCCTGAAGTTTAGGGTTGGTGTTGCCGACAACGGTACGGTCGTTGATGTCTATCTTGCCGTCGCCATTGAGGTCCTTGATCTTGATGCGACCTGGGGCTGTACCGAAGAGTCCCACAACAGTAGGCTTCTCCTGCACGCCAGGGTTGGCTGCGAGATACTCCTCGTCGTTGACAGCATAGTTGTATCCGTCGCGGTGGAACTCGTCGAATCCGTAGATGCCGTCAAATACATAGCCGTAGATGAGACCTACCTCCTGACCCTCGACGAGGCGGAAGTTGTCCTCTGAGTCCCATTTCTTGCCTGGGATATAGGCGTCTGTACCGTTGATTTTCTCTACCTTTGTCTTGTTCCATCCCATGGTGAGGTTAGCAGAGAGGACATAGTCCTTGCCACGGAGGATGTCACCGTTCAAAGTGAGCTCTATACCCTTGTTAGAGACCTTACCGACGTTCTGCCACTGGTAAGAGTAGCCTGTCGTGGTAGGTATCTGGCAGCGGTAGAGGAGGTCACGTGTGGTGTTCCAGTAGAACTCAGGTGTCAGTGTGAGGCGTCCATTGAACATGGAGATATCGAGCGCGAGGTTGCGTGTGACGGTTGTCTCCCACTTGATGGCTGTGTTCGGGAAGAGGTTGTCTGATGCGTAATACTTGTCACCATCCTTTGTTGTGCTGCTCTCGCCCCATGACGGGCCGCCGCTGCTGTTGATGGAGTACTGGTAGCGCCAGCGGTCGTCGCCGATGTTGTTGTTACCAGAGAGACCGAATGCCGCGCGTATCTTGAGGTTGTCAACGACATCCTTGTTCCACCAAGGCTCCTCAGACACTACCCATGCGCCTGATATGGCAGGGAAGTAACCCCACTGGTTG
>SFIS01000060.1 GCA_004555245.1 Bacteroidales bacterium | reverse complement strand
CCTCAAACAGGAGCCAGCCCAATTTTTTATTTTTCGAGGCTTGCATGTGCATGCATACACGTGCACGCGAGGGACGAAGTTTTAGCGGACAACAATAATTACCAATAATATAATGTCATCCGCCTGTTTACTTCAACAGATACTATTCGTCAAAACAGGAACGGAGGAAGCGGCGGACGGCAGAGGTGTATGCCTCCGGATTGTCGAGATATGCCCGCGCATGCTCGGAACCTTTCGCCACATACACTGCCTTCGGTCCCGGCTTGGCGTCGTAGAGCGGGCGAAGCATGGAGTAAGGCACGAAGGTGTCGGCGTCGCCGTGGATGAAGAGCATAGGCAAACGGCACCGCGACACTTGCGAAAGTGGAGAAGCCTCGCAGAACGACCAACCGTGACAGAGTTTGCAAAGCAGGCTCGTCGTATGCATCAACGGAAACGCCGGCAAAGAAAACTGCCGGCGCAGCTGAAGAGAGAACTCGTACCACACACTCGTATATCCACAGTCTTCGACAAAGGCACAGACTGACGGACAGAGGCTGCTCTCGCCTGACAGGCACATCGTCGTGGCGGCTCCCATAGAGACACCATGCACCACGATGCGCGAGGGATGGCGGCCGTCGGCAAAGAGGCTGTCGGCTAAGGCTGTCCAACGCATGACATCGAGACGGTCTTTCCAGCCCATCTGTATGTCGCCGCCCTCGCTCATGCCATGGGCATGGAGGTCGGGAAGGAGGATGTTGTAGCCGAAATGCTGATGATACATCCTGCCGAGAAAGAGGAACTTGTAGCAGTCGTCTTTATAGCCGTGCACAATGACGGCTGTCTTGCCGCGGGCACTGTCACACCGCATATAGAGGGCGTGATGTCGCTCGCCGGAAGGCATGACGATGGTGGTGTCGCGCAACAGACCGTTACTACGCACACTGTCCGTCCACGGGCGCATATAGGGAGCGCGGTCGTATAGCACGGCAAGCGAACGGTCAACATCACCACGATCGACGTCAGCGTCCAGAGAGAAAGACAACATGTAGAAACTGCCGGCGACAACGGAAACTACAAGGACAGAGAGGAGGGAGAGAATGAGGGTGCGGGGTTTCATGTCTTTTAGGGGTTAAAGGTTAATAAAGACTGACGAGTTGACCGTCTGCCGTCCTGCGAACAGAAACGTGCAGATTGTCAACCCGTCAACAAAAGATTTGTTCAGAATCAGATAATCTTGTCCAGCTTGCTCACGTTGGCGTCTATCTGCTCCTGCGGCACATCATAGTCTTGCAGCGAGCCGGCAAGATACTGGTCGTAGGCGGACATGTCGATCAGCCCGTGACCAGAGAGGTTGAAGAGGATGACATTCTCTTCGCCGCTCTCCTTGCAAGCCTTCGCCTCGCGTATGGCAGCGGCGATGGCGTGGCAGGATTCAGGCGCCGGGATGATGCCTTCCACCTTCGAGAAGAGGAGGCCGGCCTCGAACGTCTCCGACTGGTATATATCGACAGCCTCCATGAGCTTGTCTTTCAGCAGCTGTGAGATAATCATGCCCGCACCGTGATAGCGCAGACCGCCGGCATGTATGTTTGCCGGCATGAAGTCGTGGCCGAGGGTGTACATCGGCAGCAGAGGCGTAAGGCCGGAGAGGTCGCCGAAGTCATACTGGAAGACACCGCGCGTGAGCTTCGGACAGCTTGCGGGCTCGGCGGCGACGAAGCGGGTGGACTTGCCGTCGAGGATGTTGTGGCGGAGGAATGGGAACGAGATGCCGCCGAAATTGGAGCCGCCGCCGAAGCAGCCTATCACGATGTCGGGATATTCGCCGGCCTTCTCCATCTGCTTCTCCGCCTCAAGGCCGATTATCGTCTGGTGCAGAGCCACATGGTTGAGCACTGAGCCGAGGACATACTTGCAGTTGGGAGTGGTCATCGCAAGCTCGACAGCCTCCGAGATGGCGGTGCCGAGAGAACCCTGGTTGTTGGGGTCGCGGGTGAGGACATCTTTTCCGGCGCGGGTGGACATAGACGGCGACGGCGTTACCTGTGCGCCGTAGGTCTGCATGATAGAGCGGCGGTAGGGCTTCTGGTTGTAAGAAATCTTCACCTGATAGACAGCAGCCTCAAGCCCGAAGACCTTTGCAGCATAAGAGAGGGCACAGCCCCACTGCCCCGCACCGGTCTCGGTGGTGACGTTGGTGACACCTTCCTGCTTGCAGTAGTATGCCTGCGCAAGGGCTGAGTTGAGCTTGTGAGAACCGACGGGAGACACCGACTCGTTCTTGAAATAGATGTGCGCGGGAGTGTCGAGAGCCTGCTCAAGACCATAGGCGCGGACAAGAGGCGTCGAACGGTAGAACTTATACATGTCGCGCACCTCTTCAGGGATGTCTATCCACTGGTCGGTGACGTTCAGCTCCTGATGACACAGCTCTTTTGCAAAGATGGGATAAAGGTCTTCTGCCGTCAAGGGCTGGTGCGTGGCAGGATGGAGGGGAGGCAGAGGCTTGTTGGGCATGTCTGCCTGGATGTTGTACCACTGGGTGGGGATTTCTTCTTCTGTCAGGAAGAAGCGCTTCTGTTTTGTACTCATTGTCTTTTTTAATATTTATTTATCTTGTGTCTCGACTTTGTTATCCGACATTACGATTTGTCGCTTCATAATGACCATAAGGTTTTGAATCAGGAGAAAAAACCTGCCGTAAAGCACAAACTGTCACCATGACACGGCTATACGGTTGCAAAAGTAATAATAATAATCGGATTGTCAAAGAGAAAAGACATCTATTTTTTTGTCATGTCAGGAAAAAACAGTAATTTTGCAGACAAATAGGCGTAAGGCTGCACGTCTGCCCCAATAGCCCGACAGACGGAAACACATGACGCAGCAACGCAAGAAGAAATGCCCTTATGGAAGAAAAGAACAAATTTGTGCGTCAGGTGGCTGAACAGAAATACGAATACGGGTTCACCACCGACGTCCATACCGAAATCATACCCGTCGGACTGAATGAAGATGTCGTGAGGCTCATCTCTGCAAAGAAGGGCGAGCCGCAATGGCTGCTTGACTTCCGTCTCGACGCATTCAGATACTGGAGCCGGCAGAAACAGCCGTCGTGGGGACATGTCACACTGCCGCCAATTGACTATCAGGCAATCTCGTACTATGCCGACCCGATGGCAAAGAAACCGGACGGACCGAAGACGGCGGACGACATCGACCCGGAACTGACAAAGACCTTCGACAAACTCGGCATTCCCCTCGAAGAACGCCTCGCCCTTAGCGGCGTCGCAGTTGACGCCATCATGGATTCCGTCTCCGTGAAAACAACATTCAAGGAGAAACTTAAAGAGAAAGGCATCATCTTCATGTCGATTGGCGAGGCGGTGAAAGAACATCCCGACCTCGTCAGGAAATACCTCGGCTCCGTAGTGCCATACCGCGACAACTATTTCGCCGCACTAAACTCCGCCGTCTTCAGCGACGGCTCGTTCGTCTATATACCGAAAGGCGTGAGATGCCCAATGGAACTGTCAAGCTATTTCCGCATCAACGCACGAAACACAGGACAGTTTGAACGAACGCTCATCATAGCCGACGACGACGCCTATGTCTCGTATCTCGAAGGATGCACAGCGCCTATGCGCGACGAGAACCAGCTGCACGCCGCAATAGTGGAAATTGTGGTAAACGACAGGGCGGAAGTGAAATACAGCACCGTGCAGAACTGGTATCCCGGCGACGAGAACGGAAAAGGCGGTGTGCTGAACCTCGTGACGAAACGCGGAGAACTGAGAGGCGAAAGCTCGAAACTCTCGTGGACACAGGTGGAGACAGGCTCGGCAATCACATGGAAATATCCCTCGTGCGTGCTGAAGGGCGACAACTCGGTGGCGGAGTTCTATTCCGTCGCTGTGACTAACAACCACCAGGAGGCGGACACCGGAACGAAGATGATACACATGGGCAAGAACACACGCTCGACAATAATATCAAAAGGCATCTCGGCCGGACATTCGCAAAACTCATACCGCGGACTCGTACGCGCCACGTCAAACGCCGACAACGCACGAAACTACTCGTCGTGCGATTCGCTGCTGCTCGGGTCGGAGTGCGGCGCACACACCTTCCCATATATGGACGCACGCAACGACACAGCAGTGTTCGAACACGAGGCGACAACATCGAAAATCAGCGAAGACCAGCTCTTCTACTGCCAGCAGCGGGGAATACCGATGGAACAGGCGGTGGGGCTTATCGTAAACGGATATGCGAAAGAGGTGCTTAACAAACTGCCGATGGAGTTTGCTGTCGAAGCACAGAAACTCCTCTCTGTGTCGTTGGAGGGAACAGTGGGATAGCCCTATAACCGACGACGCGAAAACTTACGGAAAAAAATGCCAAAACTCAGCACATTAGCAAAAGACACAGCCATATACGGCATGAGCAGCATCGTGGGCAGATTCCTCAACTATCTGCTCGTGCCGCTCTACACCTACTGCATGCCGAAAGATTCGGGAGACTACGGCACGAGTGTGAACATGTACGCCTACACCGCACTGGCTCTCGTCATCCTTACCTTCGGCATGGAGACATCACTCTTCCGCTTCGCGAACAAAGAGGGCGAGACACCCGACACCGTCTTCTCGACCTCGCTCGCCGTGGTAGGGGCACTGTCAGCCGTCTTCCTCGCCCTTATCTTCGGCTTCATAAGCCCGCTGAGCGAGGCTCTCGGATACGCCGCACACCCGGAATACATACTGATGATGGCGGCGGTGACAGTGCTCGATGCAGTGCAGGCGATACCGTTCTGCTACCTGCGCTTCAAGAAACGAGCCGTGAAGTTCGCGTCGCTGAAGCTGCTCTTCATCGCATTCAACATCCTGCTCAACATCGTCTTCTTCGTCATCCTGAAGCGGACGGAGGTGTTCTACGTCTTCGCCGTAAACCTTGTTTGCACGGCAGGCATCACCTTCTTCTTCATACCCGACCTGCTGCACATCAGATGGAAGTTCGACGCGTCGCTGCTGCGACGTATGTTGGGCTATTCGTGGCCGCTGCTCATTCTCGGAGTGGCAGGCATCCTCAACCAGACAGCAGACAAAATCATCTTCCCGCTCGTATGCGACGAAGCCGACGCAAAGGCACAGCTCGGAGTGTATGGGGCGTGTGTGAAGATAGCCATGATCATGGCGATGATAACACAGGCGTTCCGCTTCGCATACGAACCTATAGTATTCGCAAGCTGCAAAGAGCGCGATTCAAAAGAATACTACGCCAAGGGGATGAAGTATTTCATTGTCTTCACACTCCTCGCATTCCTTTGCGTCATGGCATACATGAACATCCTGCAATACATGATAGGTCCGGAATACCGTGAAGGCCTGCGCACCGTGCCCATTGTCATGGCAGCCGAGATAATGATGGGCGTGTATTTCAACCTCTCGTTCTGGTACAAGCTCATAGACAAGACGATATGGGGCGCATGGTTCTCGGTAGCGGGATGCATCGTCCTCGTGACGGTGAACGTCATCTTCATACCCTCCTGCGGATATATGGCCTGCGCATGGGGAGGCTTCGCCGGCTATGCCACGGCGATGGTGCTGTCCTATGCCGTCGGACAGAAGAAGAACCCGATTCGCTACCCCTTAGGCTCGATAGCCGTCTATGTGGCGATGACAGCATTCTTCTTCTTCATCATACAATGGAGCAACAGCCATCTCGAACCCCTCACCGCCATGTTGCTCAACACCGGCGTCGTCATGATGTTTGCGGCACACATAGCATACCACGACCTGCCGCTGAAAAGCATCCTCGCACGTCTGCACAGACACTAACCTCAGCCTACAGCCCCTCTCCCCGCCTGTATTCTTCGACCTGGTCGAAGAACAGAAGAACAACCACCCCCAACCCCAACAGATATGAAACACACCCTCCGATTCTACATCACCGCCGCCCTGCTCTGTATCGCAGTGGGCGTGGCAGCATATCTCGCCCTGCGTTACGTCTTCTCCTCCTCGTCGCTCACGACAGAGGCAGAAGAGAGAATAGAACGCACACCTGCCGTTGTCGATTCGATACGCTCCATCGGACAGTGGGAGCTGGCATCCGTCGAACTCTCGGTAGATGTCGATACGATACGCAAACGATGGATAGGACTGGTGAAAGACGAGGTGAAACGCCGCTACACCGGCAGGCTCTCCGTAGGCATCGACATGACACAGCTGCAGGACAGCTGCTACGCCGTCAGCGGAGACACCATCACCGTCACCCTGCCCGCCATCAGACTCCTCGACACCAACTTCATAGACGAGAGCAGGACGCGAACCCTGATTGCCGACAACGAGGAGTTTGCAGACAATCCGCAGGTGAAGAAAGCCATGCTTGAGAAAGCCCGCCGGCGTCTCGCCGCACAAGGTGCCGACAGCGAGACCGTTGCCGAATGCCGGCAGAGGGCAGCCGCAGAGGTGAAAGAACGGTTCTCGGCTATTGGATATTCCACCGTAGTGGTGGTTTTCGAATAGAACAGGCAACACACACGTGACACATATCGACTGACACAGCAGCGCTGCCACACATTATTTATATATATAGAAGACCCGTCCCCCCGCACTACAAGAAACAACACTATCCATGGTTCTGAACTATATCTTCATCGCATTCTTCCTTCTCTCGTTCGTCATAGCCCTGCTCAGACTTGTCATCATGGGCGATGTCGAGGTCTTCCCCGCTATGATTGACAGCACCTTCAGCTCGGCGAAGACGGCATTCGAAATTTCGCTGGGGCTCACCGGAGTGCTGTCCTTGTGGCTCGGCATAATGAAGATAGGCGAACGCGGAGGTGTCGTCGATGCTCTGGCACGCTTCCTCTCACCCGTCTTCGTACGCCTCTTCCCCGACATTCCCAAAGGCCATCCCGTCACCGGCACCATCTTCATGAACATCGCCGCCAACATGCTGGGGCTTGACAACGCCGCCACACCAATGGGACTGAAAGCGATGAAAGAGATGCAGACACTCAACGAGAGGAAAGAGCGCGCCACAAATCCCATGATCATGTTCCTCGTGCTCAACACGTCGGGACTGACAATCATACCCGTCTCTATCATGGTCTATCGCGCACAGCTCGGCGCCGCCAATCCGACGGACATCTTTGTCCCCATACTGATAGCCACGTTCTGCTCCACACTGGCGGGCATCGCCATCACGTCAGCATTCCAACGCATCAGCCTCCTCAACCGCACACTCCTGCTTGCACTCGGCGGCACCACACTGTTCTTCGCCACAGTGATATGGGCCTTCTCCGTCATGGACAAAGAAACGATGGACATCGTCTCCACAACAGTGGCAAACGTGCTGCTCATGAGCATCATCGTGACGTTCATCGTCGCCGGCACGAGACGCCGCACAAATGTCTATGACGCCTTCATCGAAGGTGCGAAAGAAGGCTTCCACACCGCCGTGACAATCATTCCATACCTTGTCGCCATCCTCGTCGCCATCGGCGTGTTCCGCGCATCGGGTGCCATGGACTGGCTGATTGACGGCATCACATGGGCAGCAGCAGCATGTGGCATCGACACTAACTTTGTAGGCGCACTGCCGACAGCCGTCATGAAACCCCTCTCGGGCAGCGGTGCACGCGGCATGATGGTAGATGCCATGACACAATACGGAGCCGATTCGTTCGTCGGCAGGCTGGCGAGCGTCTTCCAAGGCTCAACAGACACGACGTTCTACGTCCTCGCCGTCTATTTCGGGTCAGTCGGCATACGCGACACACGACACGCCGTGACATGCGGCCTCTTTGCCGACCTCGTGGGCATCATCGCCGCCATAGCCGTCTGCTACATCTTCTTCGCATAGCGCCAACCACATTATCGCCAGCACCGCAACGCCACATACCAGGATTCCTCCATAACCAAAAACCCCACACCATCATGGCTGAGATACAAGAAAACAACATAGAGCAGGTGGCATACACCGACGAAAACATCCGCAAACTGTCAGATGTCGATCACATACGCACCCGACCCGGAATGTATATCGGGCGTCTCGGCGACGGCACACATGCCGAAGACGGCATCTACGTACTGCTGAAAGAGGTCATCGACAACAGCATCGACGAGTTCAGGATGAACGCCGGCAAGCGCATCGAAGTCGATGTGTATGCCGAAGGCGACACCACACCGCTCACCGTCCAGGACAACACCGCCACACACGCCTCCGTCGCAGTGCGCGACTATGGGCGAGGCATACCGCAGGGCAAGCTCATCGAGGCTGTCTCACAGCTCAACACCGGCGGCAAATACGATTCGAAGGCTTTCAAGAAATCCGTCGGCATGAACGGTGTCGGCATCAAAGCCGTCAATTTCCTCTCCTCGCGCTTCGAGGTGCGCTCCTTCCGTGACGGCACCATGCGGCGGGCATACTTCGAGAAAGGCATACTGAAGGCAGACGAGACGACACCGACAGAAGAAGAGAACGGCACGTTCATCTTCTTCGAGCCGGACGACACCCTCTTCACAGGATACAAGTTCCAGGACGACATCGTGGCAGAGATGCTGCGCAACTACACCTACCTCAACTCCGGGCTGACCATCATGCACAACGGCAGGCGTATCGTCTCGCGCAACGGATTGCAGGACCTGCTGAAGGACAACATGTCGTCAGAGCCCCTCTACCCCATCATACACATCAAAGGCGAAGACATCGACATCGCCTTCACGCACGCCAACCAGTATGGCGAAGAATACCACTCGTTCGTCAACGGCCAGCACACCACACAGGGCGGCACACACCAGTCGGCGTTCAAGGAGCACATCGCAAAGACACTCAAGGACTTCTATCAGAAAGCCTTCGAGTTCACTGACATCCGCAACGGCATCGTGGCAGCCATCGCCGTGAACGTAGAAGAGCCGATGTTCGAATCACAGACAAAAATCAAGCTCGGCTCGCTGCAGATGTCACCCGACGGCATCAGCATAAACAAATACGTCGGAGACTTCATACACACCGAGGTGGACAACTTCCTGCACCGCAACGCAGACATAGCAGAGGTCATCCTCGAGAAAATCACATCATCCGAGAAAGAGCGCAAGGCAATGTCCGGCATTGCGAAACTCGCACGCGAGAGAGCGAAGAAAGCCAACCTGCACAACCCGAAGCTGCGCGACTGCCGCATACACTATTCCGACTACAAGAACCCGCAGAAGGAAGAATCCTCGATCTTCATCACCGAGGGCGATTCGGCATCCGGCTCAATAACGAAGTCGAGAGACGTCAACACGCAGGCTGTCTTCTCGCTCAGGGGCAAGCCTCTCAACTCCTTCGGGCTGACAAAGAAGGTGGTCTATGAGAACGAGGAGTTCAATCTCCTGCAGGCAGCACTCGACATAGAGGACGGGCTCGACAACCTGAGATACAACAAGGTCATCGTCGCTACCGACGCCGATGTCGATGGCATGCACATACGCCTGCTCACCATCACATTCTTCCTGCAGTTCTTCCCCGAACTGATTCGCAAGGGACACGTCTATGTCCTGCAGACACCGCTCTTCAGAGTGCGCAACAAACGGGCCAAGATAAAGAACCGCGCCGTCGTGAAGGCTGACGAAGAGCAGACGAAACGCCGCAACGAGAAGACGAAAGACTTCATCACACGCTACTGCTACAGCGAAGAAGAGCGGCTGCAGGCTATCAGCGACCTCGCGCCCGACCCGGAGATCACCCGCTTCAAAGGTCTCGGAGAAATCTCGCCCGACGAGTTCGCCGGATTCATAGGCCCCGACATACGCCTCGAACAAGTCACGCTGCGACAGGAAGACCAGGTGCAGAAACTCCTCGAATACTATATGGGCAAGAACACTGCCGAACGCCAGAACTTCATCATCGACAACCTCGTCATCGAAGAAGACCTGCCCGAAGACGAACAATACGACTGACACTCTGACCACGTAACCACCACATCATCATGAGACATATTCTATCAACCCTCCTCATCCTCCTCGCCGCGTTCTCAGCCGATGCACAGATGAGGATAAACCTCGGTGCCGATTCTCCTCTGCGCAAGCTGCAGATAGCCACCATCGCCATCGAGAACCTCTACGTCGATACCGTCAGCAGCGAGCGTCTGGCGGAAGACGCCATCCGCGGCATGCTCTCCAAGCTCGACCCGCACTCCACCTACTCCACCGCCAAAGAGACAAAAGAGCTGACCGAGCCGCTGAAAGGCAACTTCGACGGCATCGGCGTACAGTTCAACATGGTTGACGACACTCTCCTCGTCATACAGACCGTCAACGGCGGGCCCTCAGAGAAAGCCGGCATCATGGCAGGCGACCGCATCGTCGCCGTCAACGACACCGCCATCGCCGGGGTGAAGATGTCGCGCACAGACATCATGAAACGCCTCCGCGGCAAGAAAGGTACAGAGGTCGATGTCACCGTCGTACGCCGCAGCGAACGGCAACCCATCGTCTTCCGCCTCACACGCGACAAGATTCCGGTCACGTCGCTCGATGCCGCCTATCTCGCCGGCAAGGGCATAGGCTATATACGCTTCGGAAACTTCGGCGCCACTACTCACGCCGAGATGGTGCAGGCCGTCGATTCGCTCAAGGCTGTCAACGCCGCACTGTGGCCTGGCACGCCGTTCAACCTCATGCTCGACCTTCAGGACAACGGCGGGGGCTACCTCTCTGCTGCCGAAGATATGGCCAACGAGTTCCTCGGCAAGGGAGACCTCCTCGTCTTCACCAAAGGGCGCAGCGTGGCGAAACACGAGGCGCGGGCTGACGGCAGAGGCATACTGCAGCAGGGTAAAGTCGTCGTCCTCGTCAACGAATACACCGCCTCAGCCTCAGAGATTGTTTCGGGCGCACTGCAAGACCACGACCGCGGCACCATAGTAGGGCGCCGCACCTTCGGCAAAGGACTCGTACAGAGACCCGTCGAACTGCCTGACGGTTCGATGATACGCCTCACCGTCGCACACTACTACACGCCGACGGGCCGCTGCATACAGAAGCCCTACAAGCCGGGCGACAAGACTGACTATGACATGGACTTCGAGCAGCGTCTGAAACACGGCGAGCTGACATGCCGCGACTCAATACACTTCGCCGATTCTCTGAAGTACGAGACCCTCCGTCTGCACCGCACCGTCTATGGCGGCGGAGGCATCATGCCCGACATCTTTGTGCCTTTGGACACCACACTCTACACACGCTTCCACCGTATGCTTGTCGCCAAGGGCGTCATTGTCTCCAACACGCTGAGATATGCTGACAAGATGCGCAAACAACTCTCGCAATACAAGACACTCGACAAGTTCAAGAGCGGCTATCAAGTGCCGCAGACACTCATAGACACCATCCTCGCCGACGGCGCACAACAGGGTGTCCTTCCGAAAGACGACGACGAGAAGAAACGCACTCTCGACTATCTCACGCTACAGGTGAAAGCCCTCGTCGCCCGTGACATCTTCAGCCAGTCTGCCTATTTTGAAGTCATCAACGCCGCCAACCCGATCTACAACGCCGCCCTCGAAGCGATAACCCGCGAGACAGAATGACCGTTGCCCGTGCCGCTGCCATAGCAACTTTCTTGTGTATATCGCCGGCCGTCAACGCTGCCGCCTGCTCTGCCGATAGCGTAGCCTGCCCTGCAGATAGCGTCGCCTGCCCTGCCGATAGCGTCGTCTGCCCTGCCGATAGCGTCGCCTGCCCTGCCGGCAGTGCGGACAGCAGTCTCTGCGAGACACCAAGAAGCCAGCGTCAGCACACGTTCGACGGTGCCAGCCTCCTTCCCCTGCCCTTCTTCGCGGCAGGTCTTGTCGCCCGGAGCGGTCACGGCGGCTTCCCTTCCCCGTATTCTTCGGGCGGGTCTAAGAACACCTCCACCGTCATCGACGACTGCCTGCGCTTCGGCGGCATAGCCACAGCCACCGCCCTGAAGGCATGCGGCTACGAAGGCAGAAGCCGGTGGGACCGCTACGCCGCATCGGCCGCTTTCTCCTACGCCACCATGGCGGCGACCGTCCTTGCCCTGAAACACGCCTTCCCCCGTACACGCCCCGACGGCTCGGCAGACAACTCCTTCCCCTCCGGCCATACCGCCGTGGCGTTCGCCGGGGCAGCCATACTGCACAAGGAGTACGGCACTACCCGCTCGCCGTGGTTCTCCGTCGCCGGCTTCGCCATGGCAACCGCAACAGGCGTGCTTCGCGCCCGCAACAACCGCCACTGGGCGTCAGACATCATGACAGGTGCAGGCGTGGGCATCCTCTCCGCCGACATCGGCTATATGCTCGCCGACATTGTCTTCAAAGATAAAGGCATCACGCGCCGCCCGACTTCCTGCGCGCCCGACCTTATGCTTCATCCCTCCTCCCTCAGCCTCTCCATGGGCACGACAGTCCTCAGCGGCATCGACCTCACTAAGGCGCAGGCCGTCACATCGTGGGGAGAAGAATACACCGGACTGCGCCGCCTCGCCGACAACACCCCGCCTCTCCTGCCCGCAGCCGATGCGGCAGACGGTGTCATACAGCTCTCCGTAGCCTCCGCCACACATGTCGGTGCAGAGTTGTCATGGTTTCCCTTCCGCTCGTTCCCTTATGCCGGTATAGGCAGCCGCATCAGACTTGACACCGCTCCCGTCCGTGCCGACGGTATGCGTCTCTACACCGGCGGCGCCGACCCTGCCACACCTCACGCCACCGCCGTCTCCTCCACCGACCGCCTCACGCTCTTCTCTCACGATGCGGGGCTGTGTCTGCGACTTCCGCTTGGCTCCCGCGCCGCCCTCGGCGCAAAGGCACTGGCAGGCTTTCAGCACCGCGCCGCCCTCCGTCTCCCCGCACAACAGCCGGCGGGCTCCACATCGGCAGCCTCTGCCACAACCGCCACTGCCCCCGCTGACGGCGACCGCATGGACATCAGTTCATCCACCGACTTCAGCCACGGCTTCGGCATCAGCCTCACATACAGTGTCCGCGGAGGCACGGCATGCACAGTCTATTGCGACTACGACAGCACGGACACTGCCTTCGACGGCACATTCTACACCTGCCCCGCCATACGCTCTGCCTCCGACACAGTCAGCGACACCGAACGCCGGCTCCTGATCCAGACCTTCAGCCTGCCCGCCACGCTGCGCCGGTTTTCCGTCGGCGTGTCGATGGGCATCACGTTCTGACCCCGCCGCGGGCATATTCTTCGCCCCCGCCGAAGAAACACCTGACCACCAACAACAAACCATACACACGATGACAAGACACATCACATCCCTCATCCTCCTCGCCGCCACCCTCCTGCCTGCCAAGGCACAGACCACAACGGCGCACAACCTCGACGTGGCCAAGCAGCTCGAGATTTTCTGCTCGCTCTACCGCAACCTCGACATGATGTATGTCGATACGCTTGACGCCGCTGAAGTCATAGGCTCGGGCATCAAGGCGATGCTCGCCACCCTCGACCCCTACACCGAGTATTATCCCAACGAAGACGTCAAGGACCTGAAAACCATGATAACGGGAAAATACGGCGGCATCGGCTCCGTCGTCAGCTACGACCTCACGTCGGGCTACACCCTCATCAACCAGCCCTACGAAGGCATGCCGGCACACGAGGCGGGGCTGAAGAAGGGCGACATCATCCTCTCCATCGACGGCGAGGACATGAAAGACAAGGGCACCGCCTACGTCTCGGAACACCTGCGCGGCAACCCCGGCACATCGTTCATCCTCACCTACCGCCGCCCCGGCAGCGACAAGGCGAAGAGCGTCAGAATCACACGCCGCGCCATACAGACACCACCAATCCCCTATTACGGAATGCTGACAGACAGCGTCGGCTTCATCTCCCTCGAGCAGTTCACCGACGACTGCTCCAAAGACATGCGCCACGCCGTCATCAGCCTGAAGCAGCAGGGTATGCAAAGCCTCATCCTCGACCTGCGCGGCAACACCGGCGGCTCGCTCTCCGAGGCAGTGAAAATCCTCAACTTCTTCCTCCCGAAAGACCTCGACATCGTGAAGACAAAAGGCAAGATGCAGCGCACCAATGTCACCTACAGGACATCAGCTATGCCCATCGACACCCTCATGCCCATCGCCGTCCTCGTCAACGGCTCCACCGCCTCTGCCTCAGAAATCACCTGCGGCACGCTGCAGGACTTCGACCGCGGTGTCGTCATCGGCACGAAGACCTACGGCAAGGGACTTGTGCAGATGCCCATGTCGCTGCCCTACAACACGAAGATGAAGCTCACCACCTCACACTACTACATACCCTCGGGGCGCTGCATACAGGCTGTCAACTACAAACGCGGCGGCAAAGAGGCGGTGGCAGATTCTCTCCGCCAGGAGTTCAAGACACGCAACGGCAGGACAGTGCGCGACGGTGGCGGCATAATGCCCGATGTCGAGATTCGCCCCGATTCCCTGCCCAACATCGCATTCTACCTTACCAATGCAGGCATGGATTCCACCAACGTCATGATGCGCTACGTCGTGGATTACGTCAACCGCCATCCCACCATCGCCCCGGCACGCACGTTCACCCTCTCTGACACCGACTACGACGAGTTCAAACGCTACGTCACCGACGCCGGGTTCAAATACGACCGCGAGAGCGAGCGTTATCTCGAAAGCCTCGTCAAGATGGCGAAGTTCGAAGGCTACTACGACAAGGCACGCAAAGAGTTCGACGCCCTGCAGCAGAAACTCCGCCACGACCTCAACGACGAGCTTGACTTCCACAAAGACATCATCACGCAGGCCCTCGCCGCTGACATCGTCTCCTGCTACTATTTCGAGCGGGGCGTAGTGGAGAACTCGCTGCAGTTCGACAAACAGGTGAAAGAGGCTCTCGACATCCTTAACGACAGAAAGAGATACGACACCATTCTCGGGAGATGAGAGCCGGGGGAGAGGGAATAACCCCTACCCCTGCTGTCATCAGAATCGTTCCGCAATGTTCTGCTCTCCGAAAGCGTGATTGCGGAGGGAGACACGCATATCACTTCGGCGACGTGCATATATAATAAGGTACAGGACAATGCTTACGGGCTTCAGAAAAGAGTGTTCGTCAGGAAAACACTACAGGCCGGTTCTACATACCAAGTTCTCAACCGACACGCTGTCCTGATGGCAAGCGTCCTGAAATCTTGCGGCAAAGATACACAATTATAAATGCGGATGCAAGGTTCTTCTGGATATAAATGAGGATATGAAGATAATTGTGAATGTCATACAAGCATTGGGTTGACATACCGGAATCGGCAAGAAACGCATTGTGAAACGGCGGGAGATGTGATTTGTAAACGAAAAACGGTGCTGCGACAGCACACCACAAACAGCGGGCGGGCTGAGCCGTAGGAGTTGCTTCTACGGTTCAGCCCGCCTTTTTCATTTCTGGCGTGAGATTGTCTCACTGCCTCTCTTCGTTTCTTGTCTCGGACGGGGTGCGGCCGGTGAATGTCTTACTAAGGTGTACAGTTTGATGTGCTTCCTATGAAATTTTCAAAATATATTTAGTTAATAAATTCAAATTCGTTGATTTATGCAGATGTTGTTAATCTCTGAGCT